>CALUZM010000016.1 GCA_944325245.1 uncultured Massilimicrobiota sp.
TGATTTTGTGAAGGAAAATGTCCTTCTTTTAATGTAATTGCACAAAAATCATAAAAGCCTTCATCACCAAAACCAATTCTATTTTGATTTTGTTCTCCTGCCACATACATCAGATGAACTTCACCATTGTCAAAGTCACCTATATCTTTTTTTAATCCTTCATAATCTTGAACATAATAAGCGTTGTACCATGATCCATAATACTTTTCATTATAAAATCTATGCATTTGATGATAGGACTGTGTGCCAATAATATAAGTATGAAAGGCTAATGTCATCACAAAGATGAATACACACATAAAAAGATATTGACTTTTATGAACTTTGACTTGGCAATATGCCAATTGAAATATCGTCTTATTCATATCCCTTCCCTCCTTGTCAATATCTTATCATTCGTAACTTAAATGCCAGTGACTTCTATAATTTTTCTCGGTGAAAATTTTAGGAAGATAAATTTTAAAAACTGCACCATTTTGATTGTATATATGAACACTGCCATGATGAGCTTCTATAATCCCTTTGACTATGGACATATCAATATATAAATAATGTACCGCCACTGGTTCCAACCACAGCCACAAAAAACCTTTTTCAATCTCAATAGAAATATTCTTAATCATATCTCCCCTGTTTTCATCATATCCATAAGTTCTTCCTTAAATTTTTTTCAAATGATTATATTAATCCATCTCCATTATCAATATTCATTAAATCATTCCATAACACATATAATGGCACAATATAAATAAACATACATATACCTAAACATATGAAACTCATAATAAGAAATTCTCTTATAGGAATATAAAGAATATCAAGATAAGATTCTTCCAATAAAATCAAAGCGATATTGATAATATTGATAATGATAAAAGAATAGAGCCCTTTTTCTAATTCTTTGATTAACATTTCTCTTTTTGTCATTCCTATAATTCTCATCATCATATAATCTCTTTGATGATTCAGTAGATAATTTTTATTCAAGTAATAACATAGAACAAAAAACATAATCAAACCAATAACCATCATTTCATTATCTACAAGAAGTGGTATTTCTTCAATTGAGCTTATATAAAATGTGACCTCCTGCATTCCCATATCATAGATGGATATATCTTGAATATCAGCATCTTCAATCATTTGTAAATATTGATCACGCTTTTCAAAATTATCATACCAGATACATAATACAGGATTGGATGATGAAAACATTTTATCAAAAGCTTCTTTCTTCATAAAAATTTCGCCATTAATAAACCAGTAATTAAAATTATTAAAATCATTATATTTATCTCTTTCGATAGTATATGACTGTACCATTCCTGTAATATAAAAATCATGATTTTCTATTTTTATAGTCTCTCCTATTGGTATACTTGTATATTCGTTCACTAAAACTTCATTTTCATTTTGAGGATATGTCCCTTTTATTTTTGCTTTTTTCATAAATTCATCATTAAGTTTTGTGATTTGTGATGATGATGATGAACCTGCAGAAGATGATTCATAAGCAGCATCTTGATAAGAATACTCATATATTTCAGGAAAATCAAGTTTTTCAAGTTGCTTTAACTGATCCATATCCCCTTCTATCTCAAGATAATAAGTATTTTTACAATCGTAGATATCACTCTCCGGTTTCAATATTCCCTCGTTATATCCTTTGATTATTTGATTTATCAACAAAGGTACACTACATAAACAAATTAATGTCATAAATAAAGCATTCCTGTGATAACGATATATAATAAACAATCAAATAGGAAAATAATGGTGCTAGGAGAGTTGCTAATAATATGGAAAGAACACTACACAAGGCAATTTCATACATTTCCATAAGAAAAAGTTGTTTGGTTGTCATCCCAATCCCTTTCAGTAAGGCAAATTCTTTAACGCGCCTTTTTAAAAGCGTTGTTGTCAAAGCAATTAATGATACAGCGATTAAAAGGCCTGCCTGTAAAAAGACACCAAGATTAGCGGAAATTGTATGAAAATCATTCCATATTTCATTATGATTATATCCATAAATATTGGCATTTTCTTCTATATAATAAGAATCATTGTCGACTAATTTTTGAGGTGAATAATATAATGAGTCACAATACATATTGACTTCCAAATAATTATCTTGCGGTGAAGTGTAAATATCACAGAAAATATTCTGAGAATTATGGACAATCCCTACAACTTTCATTTTTTGTGATGTCCCTAAAATATCCACTTCAACAAGATCATTAATTTGATAGGGCAATTGATCACTCACCACAATTTCATGATTTTGTGAAGGAAAATGTCCTTCTTTTAATGTAATTGCACAAAAATCATAAAAGCCTTCATCACCAAAACCAATATCAAAACCATCATCAGTTTGTCCTAACATATACATAAAATGATACTTTATGTTCTGTTTATCAGCGATTTCTTCTTTTAATAAATCAAACTCTTCTCCATTTTGAAAATTATACTTTATATACCATGATCCATAATACTTTTCATTATAAGCTTTATGCATTTGATAATAGGACTGTGTGCCAATAATATAAGTATGAAAGGCTAACGTCATCACAAAGATGAATACACACATAAAAAGATATTGACTTTTATGAACTTTGACTTGGCGATATGCCAATTGAAATATCGTCTTATTCATATTCTTTCCCTCCTTGTCAATATCTTATCATTCGTAACTTAAATACCAGTGACTTTTATAATTTTTTCTTGGCGAAAATTTTAGGAAGATAAATTTCAAAAACTGCACCATTTTGATTGTATATATGAATACTGCCGTGATGAGCTTCTATAATCTCTTTAACCATGGACATACCAATACCAATCCCATTTTTTTGTTTATTTTGACCACGATAGAAACGTTCAAAGATATGTTTTAAATCCTCTTTTGAAAAGCCTTGTCCATAATCTCTTATAACAATACGAATCAGTGTTTCTGTTTCATCAATATGAATATCCACAGTCTGATGTTGACTATATTCTATACAATTCTTTAAAATATTAATCAAGGCTTCTTTAAACCATTTATAATCACACATGATATTTGTAATAGTCGTTTGTAAATGAATATAGGCATCATGTTGAGTTATTAAATAATCCAGATCATTTTCAATATCTTCAATCATCATCGTGATATCTTCTAATTGAAAATGAAATTGAATGCTATGAGAATCTAATAAAGCTAATGTCAATAAATCATTGACTAATGTTTCAATCTTTAAAGTCTGTTGATAAATATGTTGAACTTTCAATAATTCTTGTCCCTGTAAGCAATCCATTAACATTTCTTCATTTAAACGCATTGATGTCATAGGTGTTTTTAACTGATGTGAAATATTTTCAATATAATCTTTTAATTTGATCTGTTCCTGTGACATCGTATGCAATAAGGCATGATACCTTTTTTGAAGTGCTGCTAATTGGAAAGACAATATACTGATATTTCCTTCACCATCAATGGGTGACATTGGCTGATCTTCTATAATGTTTTCACATTGTTGAATCAGATATGACATCTGCTTTTGAGAATGCTGATAGATGATATAAAAAAGAATGCCTAAACCTATCAATAGAATCATAAAGCAGAGCCAAAGGATTTGAAAATCATTCATCAAAATAAAACTTAATAAACAAAAAATAATGATATAAAAAAGTATCATTATTTTCAAAGCATAGACATTTATTTTTGAATCCATCGATATCCCACCCCTCTGATTGTTTCAATATAAGAACCATGATACGTCCCTATTTTTTCTCTTAATCTTTTCATATGTACCGATAATGTATTATCTTCTAATTCATGTCCAGTTAACTGTTCAATCATCATCAAAAGCTGTTGACGTGTCACAACAATGCCCTGATGTTGAATCAGATGAACCAGAATATAATAAGGAATTAATCCTAAATCTATGTATTTCCCTTGTTTATAAACCTGATAAGACTGTGTATTGATTTTTAAATCAGCTGTATAGATTATATCTTCATTGATAGGTATTCTTCTTATCAATGCTTCAATTCTCGCTAAAAGTTCCTTGATTCCAAAAGGTTTACAGACATAATCATCCCCACCAGCATTCAATCCTTCAACAATGGTTTCTTCATCATTTCGGCATGTTAAAAAGAGGATAGGCATAGAATACTTTCCACGAATCTGTCGACATAAGGCAATACCATTGCCTCCAGGCAACTGAATATCTAATATAATTAAATGAATATCATCACAAACCTTATTCACTGCATCCTGATAATGATAAGCCTGTATCACATGATATCCTTTTGTTTCTAATATTTCTTTTAATGATAATTGAATATTTTCATCATCTTCTACAATCATTATTGTTTTCATGTTAACCACCATTTTCATTTTAGCATAGAAAAGTGAAATAAAAATGAAAAAGATGAGATTTCTCCCATCTTAGTCTACCATGACAACTGCACCTTTATATTCTTTATCAACAAATTCTTTAATTTCATCAGATTTTAAGACTTCAATTAAAGCTTTAATCTTTTCATCATTTTCATGTCCTTCTTGAACAGCCACAATATTAATATAAGGATTATCTTCATTAACTTGTTCAATGATTAAAGCATCTTCAGTTGGATTTAAACCACCTTGTAAAGCATAGTTTCCATTAATAGCAACCAAATCACCTTCACCATTATTAAATGTTGTCGCAAGTAATTCCGGTTTAACTTCTGTAAATGTTAAGTTTTTAGGATTAGATGTAATATCTTTTGTTGTAGCTTCAAGACGTTCTACATTATCATTGATTTCAATGATTCCTGCATCTTCTAAGATTCCTAAAATTCTTCCATGATCAGCAACAGAGTTAGAAATAATAACTTCTGCATTGTCTGGAATATCTTGAATATCTTTGATTGTTTTTGAATAGAATCCAAATGGTTCTAAATGAATCCCTGCTGCTTCAACAATTTTATAACCATGTTCAGCTACTTCTCCTTCAAAGAATGGTCGATGTTGGAAATAATTGGCATCAACTTCACCTTCATCTAAAGCTTTGTTGAAGATGTAATAATCATCTAAAACTTTAATGTTTAAATCAATATCATATCTTTCTTTTAATATTGGTTTGGCTTCTTCTAAAATCTTAGAATGTGGGTCCAATGTAGCTGAAACAGTTAAAGTTTTATCATCACGAGAAGCACTGTCTCCACCTCCACATCCTGTTAAACTTACAGCTAAAAATAATGCACAAAGACTTAATAATAATTTTTTCATAAATGTTTTCCTCCCTATCTCTTATCAATTCTTTTCACTATTAAATCACCAATAATCTGTATCACAAAGACAATCACCAAAACAAAGAATGTCGCGGTATACATGACTGGCATATTTTGCCTCGCATAACCATACATATAGGCTAAGTTTCCTAAACCACCAGCCCCAATACATCCAGCCATTGCCGTATATCCTACCAGAGAAATTCCCATGACTGTAATACTTGAAACAAGAGCTGGTTTCGCTTCTGGAATCAGAACTTTTGTAATAATTTGCCAATTACTGGCTCCCATGGCTTTACTGGCTTCAATGGTTCCTTTATCAATTTCACTTAAGGCAATCATACACATACGCGCATAGAATGGGGCACTGGATAAAATCAAAGCAGGTAGTGCTCCTTTAACTCCTAACATCGTTCCCATGATGGCCATTGTGAATTGTAAAAGCAAGAAAATTAAAATAATAAATGGAATTGCTCTAAACAGATTGACAATGAAATCTAAGATACGATGAACAACCTTTTGAGGATAAAGTCCATCTTCTTTGGTAATATAAAGAATAATTCCTAAAATAAATCCTAATATCACTGCAATCACTAATGAAATGATTGTCATCAATAATGTTTCTTGAATTGCAACAACCATAGCATCCCAATCAATTTCACTTAAGAATTCATTCATTTTATATCACCTCCACAATCACATGATATTCTTCAAATTGTTTGATAATCTGCTCATAATCTTGAGAATTCCCCCCAAGTACATTAATAATCAAAACACCAAATGAACTATCTATGGTATTTGTTAAATTACCTGAGACAATACTAATATCTAATTGGGTCTGTTTCATAACACGAGATACAATCGGCTGTCTAGAAATATCTTCATCAAAAGTCAAACGAAGAAGTATGCCATCTGGATATATTTGCTTTAAGTTTTCATTTTGTTTATCATCGTCAACCTTACTTGATATATCTCTCACAAAACGTTTCGTAATTGGGTGACGCGGATGTTCAAAGATATCTTTCACACTACCCTCTTCGACAACTTTTCCTTCACTCATCACTGCAATACGATGGCAAATCTTTTGAACAACTTCCATCTGATGGGTAATCATCACAATCGTAATACCTAATTTTCGATTAATATCTTTTAGTAAATCTAAAATCTGTTCTGTTGTATCTGGATCCAAGGCACTTGTTGCTTCATCACATAAGAGAATACTTGGATCATTAGCTAATGCTCTAGCAATTCCAACACGTTGTTTCTGTCCACCTGATAATTCACTAGGATAGGCATTTTCACGTCCCTGTAACCCAACCAGTTCTATAAGTTCTTTGGCTTTTTGAACTCTTTTTGATTTATCAACACCTGCAATTTCTAAAGGTAACTCAATATTTTTTTGAACAGTTCTTGACCATAGTAAGTTAAAATGTTGAAAAATCATTCCCATCTTTGTACGTCTTTTTCGTAAGTCTTTTGCATCCAATAAAGAAATATCTTCACCATCTATCAAAACTTCTCCACTTGTCTGCTTTTCTAACTGGTTGATAATACGTACCAGTGTTGACTTTCCAGCACCACTATATCCAATGACACCAAAGATTTCACCATCTCTGATTGAAAGATTCACATCTTGACAGGCATGAATATCACCTTTAGGTGTCTTAAATACTTTTTGAATATGCTTTAATTCAATCATCCAACCCCTCCTTTACAAATAAAAAAACTCGTCCATCTAAGGACGAGTTATAACCCGTGTTACCACCTTAATTCATTGTTGCATCACTACAACAACCTCTTCGAGTACCAACATACTCTAGTACGATAACGGGTACACCCGCCATTAGCTAAAAATTCACTAATGAAACTCCAAGACCATCTTCATTTATGCCTCAATATTCTTTTCCACCAACCAAGAACTCTCTATAAAATCATCATAAACTACTCTTCTCTTCACTGTTGTTAATAATATATTATCTTTTCTATAAAGATTTGTCAAACACTTTTTTATAAAAAAGCATGATCAATTTGAATCACACAAAAATATTGTGGATTGATTTGTTGAACAGCTTTCGTAATCTTTTGTTTCAATTCCTGATGAGATATCTCATCATCAGCTGGTAATAGCACATCAAAAATTAGATTTGTATGTGTAGGCCCTCTCACCAGACGAAAGTCATGAATACTATATTGCTGATTTATATTTTTCACAATATCAATGACTCTTTGTTTGAGTTCATTTGTGAAAGCGTCAGTTGTATCAATAGGATCCATATGAATTGTTGTTAAAATGTTGTACTTTTCCAATAATCCTCTTTCAATTATATCAATCTGATCATGGATTTCCATCACATCCTCATGACAATCTACTTCTGCGTGGAAAGTCATGTACTGACGTCCTGGTCCATAATCATGTAACATAAAATCATGGATACCTAATACTTTATCAAAAGATAAGACATACTGATAAATATCATCAACCAAAGCCTTATCAGGTGCTTTTCCTAACAATGGGTCAACTGTATCTTTAAAAATATCAATACCAGATTTAAGCACAAACAAAGATACAACAATACCAATGATACCATCAAGTGGTAATGATGTGAATAAACTTAAACATAGTGACAATAATGTCGCAAATGTTGTACAAACATCGTTTAAACTATCCTGTGAAGCTGCCTTCAGTGATGGCGAATCAATCAGTTTCCCAGCCTTATTGTTAAAAGATGCCATCCATAACTTCATTAATATAGATACAATTAAAACAATAACAGCGCCCCAGCTAAAATTTAAAGCTTCTGGTTGCCAAATTTTCATAGCAGATTCTTTCAACGATGAAAAAGCCACCAATAAAATTAAAAATGAAATAATCAATCCGGCAATATATTCATAACGTCCATGTCCATATGGATGATCACTATCGGGATGTTTTCCTGCCAATTTAAAACCAAAAAAAGTAGCTAAATTGCTCCCCATATCAGAAAGATTGTTAAATCCATCAGCCATAATAGCAACTGAATGGGTCAGTAACCCAAAAAACAACTTAAAAATCACCATAATACAGTTACATATAATAGAAAGAACACTACACAGTGTTCCATATCTTTCTCTAACCTCTGGATTTTCTACCTGCTGATAGTTGGAAATTGTTTTTTTGACAATCTGATCAAACATAATATCCTCCTAAAAAATATTTGAAATCTTTTTCAAATAAATATTTCTACCATCTCGATGTGCCAATCCACAATCTTCTAATTCTTGAATATAACCATCCACTTTCTGTTGATCAACCTTTTTATGGGCCAAATCTTTTAAAACTTCTATCATCTGTGGATGATCATCTTTAATATAAGCATTTCCTTCATTATCATATGATGGGCTTTCCAGCATTACATTAAGACAAGCAACATATGCCCATTTCACTTCAAGACGAACCATTTTATACTGCATCGTATCAAATAAAGCACTAGGCATATAATATTTCCCTTCATGATTTTTTAAATCATTTATATCATTTTTATGATAACAAATCATATTTATTCCTCCCTTTATGTTTCTTCATTATAACATAGAATAGACATTTTTTGTGAAGAATATTCATTTCTTCTTAAGAACTTTACATTATTATCTTTCATGAATACTGAAAAGTTTTATCATATTCTTTGCTTTTTTGGTGTATACTTTCTATAATGAAAAAAATTGAAAAGGAGGCTTTTGAAATGAAAGTTTATCATAGTATACAAGAAATGACGGGTCAGACACCTATCTTACAGTTACATCGCGTTGAAGAACAGAATCAGTTATATGGACATCTCTTTGCAAAACTGGAATATTATAATCCCGCCGGAAGTGTCAAAGACCGAGTGGCAAAAACAATGATTTTAGATGCTATTGAAAATGGTCAATTAAAGACAGGAGATACAATCATTGAGCCGACAAGTGGTAATACAGGGATTGGATTATGTGCCATTGGAACTGCTTTAGGTTTCAAAGTAATCATTGTTATGCCAGATACAATGAGTGAAGAAAGAAGAAAACTCATGAAAGCTTTTGGTGCTAAACTGGTGTTAACACCTGGTAAAGAAGGAATGAGTGGAGCTATCGCAAAAGCAGAACAATTAGCCAAAGAAATACCTGGTAGCTTCATTCCAAGTCAATTCACTAATCCAAGCAATCCAAAAGCTCACTACCAATCTACTGGTCCAGAAATCGACGAACAGATGAATGGTCAAATTGATATTTTTGTGGCAGGAATTGGTACAGGTGGGACAATCAGTGGTGTTGGTCGCTACTTAAAAGAAAAAAATCCACATGTCCGCATCGTTGCAGTAGAACCCCATGACTCACCATTGCTTTCTCAAGGAAAAGCTGGTCCTCATCAAATTCAAGGTATTGGAGCTAACTTTGTGCCTGAAACTTTAAACACAGATATTTATGACCAGATCATAACAGTTTCTACTGATGAAGCTTTTGAAGCGGCAAGAGAGTTAGCTCAAAAAGAAGGAATTCTCACTGGTATTTCTTCAGGGGCTGCTTTATATGCTGCCAAAACTTTAGCAAGACAACAAGAAAACAAAGATAAAAATATCGTTGTTTTATTACCTGATGGTGGTGATCGTTACTTATCTACTGCTTTATATGAATAAAAACTTAAAGTTATTTCATAAATCCATGAAATAACTTTTTTAGTACCAAAAAAGCGAGTTACTCAACTCGCTATCTTGTCTTATCTTCAATTTGTTTTAAAACCATATTCACAAATTCATCCAATGAAACAGTTGTTTGTTTTTGTTCACCATAATGACGATAAGTAACTGTTTTTTCATCTCTTTCCTTATCTCCTAAAACCAACTGATATGGAATTTTCTTCATCTGTGCTTCACGAATACGATAACCTACTTTTTCTTCACGGTCATCTAATTCTACACGAACACCTTTTTCTTCTAAAAGTTTGAAAACTTCTTTAGAATATTCTAAATGATATTCATTTTTAACAGGAATAACTTTGACTTGTGTTGGTGCCAACCATAATGGGAATGCTCCTCCAAAGTGTTCAATCAAAATACCAATAAATCTTTCAATAGATCCAAAGATAACACGATGTAACATAACTGGTCTGACTTTTTCACCATTATGATCAACATATGTTAAATCAAATCTTTCAGGTAAGTTCATGTCTAATTGGATTGTTCCACACTGCCAAACTCTTCCTAAAGAATCTCTAACATGGAAGTCAAGCTTTGGTCCATAGAAAGCTCCATCACCTGGATTGACTTTAAAATCTTTCCCTGCTGCTTTACATGCAGCTGCTAAAGCAGCTTCACTCTTTTCCCAGATTTCCAAATCTCCAATATATTTTTCTTCTGGACGTGTAGATAATTCAATATCATATGGTAATCCTAAATTAGAATAAACACGGTCGATAAAGGCAATCAAACGCACAACTTCACTTTCAATCTGATCAGGTGTCATAAAGATATGCGCATCATCCTGTGTGAATGTACGAACTCTAAACAATCCATTTAAAGCTCCACTGGCTTCATGACGATGGACTTGACCAAGTTCTCCCATACGAAGTGGCAAATCTTTATAAGAATGTAGACTGTTTTTATAAACAAGCATACTTCCTGGGCAGTTCATAGGTTTAATCGCAAATTCACGATCATCCACTTCACTTGTATACATATTTTCTTTATAGTTATCCCAATGTCCTGAGATTTCCCATAATTCTCTTGACATCATAATTGGTGTTTTAATGAACTGATATCCCTCTTTCGCATGTTCTTCATACCAATATTGTTCTAGTGTATTTCTTAACAACATACCATGTGGTAAGAAAAATGGCATCCCTGGGGCATATTCACTCATCATAAATAAATCTAATTCTTTACCTAATTTTTTATGATCTCTTTTCTTAGCTTCTTCAAGAAAATCTAAATGTTCCTGCAATTCTTCAGCTGTTGGAAAACAAACGCCATAAATTCTTTGAAGTACTTTATTGTTTTTATCACCTTTCCAATAAGCTCCTGAATGTTTTAACAATTTAAAGTTCTTACATAATTTAACAGTTTCTACGTGTGGACCTCTACATAAATCAACAAAATCCCCTTGACGATAACATGTAATATGTCCATCTTCTAATCCATCAATCAAATCTAATTTATATGGATCATCTTTGAACATTTCTAAAGCTTCTTCTTTAGAGATTTCTTCTCTGATAATTCTTTTTCCATCTTTGCAGATTTTTTTCATTTCTTTTTCAATTTTAGGTAAATCTTCATCAGTAATCACCTGATCACCTAAATCAATATCATAATAAAATCCTTCACTGACAACTGGTCCTACCCAGAATTTCGCCTGTGGATATAAATGCTTCACAGCTTGTGCCATCACATGAGCACATGAATGATTTAAAGTATTCAATGCTTCTTCATTTTTAAAATCTCTCATTATTTTCTCCTCCAATCCAAAATCTTAATGTATCTTCATATTGACTCTCAAAAATGCCACCACATTTTTCAATTGTTTTTCTTGATGCAATATTTTCATAATGGCAGGTTATCAGTACTGGTTCTATTTCCCATTGCTGACAGAATTTTAAAGCTTGTTTCAACATGTCCGTTGCATATCCTTGTCTTCGATAATCAGGATGAATCGAATAACCAATATGACCACCTTGACGTCTTAAAGCTTCATTTAAACAATCTCGAATATTAATACATCCAATGACTACATCATCAACAACATATAAAAACTCAGTACTTGGTACAAAACCATCATCTAATTCAATGCCTAAATGATTCTTTTTTAATCTTGAAACCCATTGCTGGTAGGTGCCAAATCTTTCAAAAAAACCATCACCATTGATACCAAAAGGATTATTCTCATCTTTCATAGCCTGAATCATCTCTTTCATAGATTGTTCATGTTTTTCAGATGGAAATTCTAAATATCCCTTTTTCATGATCTTCCCCCCTTTTAATAAAAAAGAGATTTCATCCAAAGGACGAAATCTCGTGGTACCACCTTTATTCATTATCTTAACAGATAACCTCTTAACCTTAACGCGGTTTGACGACCTTCTCTTTCGAGTGTAGCTTATTAGGGAGTACTTTTATAAGCTATCCAAGATTTTCACCAACCATCTTCTCTCTAAACATTCACTTATAAAAACATATCCTAAATCATTGCTTGTAAGGTTATTTTACATCATTATTTTTGTTTGTCAAGACATCTGTTTCTTTTGTTCTCTTTATTTCATAATATTCAATAATTTCTCCAATACCATAAATAATTAAAGAGATTAAAAAGGAGATAAAACAAGACCAAAGCATCATCAGCATGGACTCAACTCCCATCAATTGGCCAGTATTGAGATACGATGTATTTTTCGCAATTGAATAACCTTGATTCACAATATTTCCAATCAAGAAAATATAAGCACAAATCTTTATCATCCCTGATACTTTGTAAGTCATTTCGTCTAACCCCCCCCCCGTCATTTTTTACGATATTTCATTATCTTCATGTTTTTTAATCATACAGCCAAAAGCATAGATAAGCAATGCAATCAACAGGGATAAAAAGATATCTTGTGTTAATCTCCAAAATGTATTCATTGAGACAATATGGAAACATAATTGTTGCAATAATGATTTGATAATACTTAAAATCGCAAAGAGATACGCACAAATCTTTAATTTATCACCTGTATGATAAAACATAGTTATTCATGCTCCTTTCATCATAAAAAAACAAATCAAATTCTTTTTCCATTATTAAAATATCATAGAGTTGTGTATAAAATATGAAAAAATCTCTAAAAAAGAAATTTTTTTAAAAAGTATCACTTTGATGTGATACTTGATTGAATAAATAAAAATTGATTGAAAATTTATTTTACAGTGATTAATTGTAAGTAATTTGTTGATCCGCCAACACCTGGAGTTCCTCCAGTAACAAGGATAGTTTCTCCAGCATTAACACCGTTTTCTTTTGCAATAACTTCTGCTAAGTTTAATAAACCTTCTCTTGTATCCATATGTTTACAAGTAACAGGTTTAACACCCCAGTTAATAGCTAATTTCTTAGTTGTCTTTTCATATGGAGTTGCTGCAATAATTGGACATTCTGGTCTATATCTAGACATTTTCTTAGCAGTGAATCCAGATTCTGTGAAAGCAACAATAGCTGCAACATTGAATTTTGTTGCAATTTCAGCAACAGACATACAGATAGCTTCAGAAGTATCATCAGCTGCAGTTCTCACTGCTTTTCTATGTAAAGAATCATAATCTAATGTAGATTCTGTTTTTAAAGCAATTTTGTTCATAACCATAACAGCTTCTTCAGGATATTTACCTTGTGCAGATTCTCCTGATAACATAATCGCATCAGTTCCATCAAAAATCGCATTTGCAACGTCACTTACTTCGGCACGAGTTGGTCTTGGATTTTCTTGCATAGATTCAAGCATTTGAGTTGCTGTAATAACAACTTTACCAGCAGCTTTACATTTTCTAATTAATTCTTTTTGAATTAATGGAACATCTTCAGCTGGAACTTCTACACCTAAGTCTCCACGAGCAACCATGATTCCATCAGCAACTTTGATGATATCATCCATTTTTTCAACACCTTCGCTATTTTCAATCTTAGCGATGATTTGAATATCTGGTTTACCATTTTCAACTAATACTTTTTTCACATCTAAAACGTCTTGTGGACGACGTACAAATGATGCTGCAATGTAATCAACATCTTGTTGACATCCAAACTCTAAGTCTGCTCTGTCTTTTTCAGAAATGAAATCAAATCCTAATTCAATACCAGGAACGTTGATTCCACGCTTGTTTTTCACTTTACCATCGTTAGCACATACACATACAATGTCTGTACCTTCAACATGGTCTACTAATAATTCTACTTGTCCGTCATTGACTAAGATAAATCCACCAGGTTTAACATCCTTATATAAATCTTTATAAGTGATTGTAAAACGATCTGCAGTTCCAACAATATCTTCTGTACAGATAACTGAGACTTGACCTTTTTTAAATTCAGTGAATCCACCTTCAAAATCACCAGTTCTGATTTCTGGCCCTTTTGTATCTAATAAAATAGCACAATGTGTACCAAGTTCAGCATTCACATCACGCATTGTCTGCATTTTTCTACCATGTTCATCATAATTACCATGAGAGAAATTACAACGCATAACATTCATACCAGCTAAAACTAATTTTTTCAACATTTTTGGATCTTCAGAAGCAGGTCCAATCGTACAAATAATCTTTGTCTTCTTCATCTTATCTTTCATTCTCAATTAATCTCCTATAGCTCAATTTATATTTAACGAAGTTTTAAAACATCTTCGTAAATACCTTTATTGACTTCACGTTTATGTCCTAAAACTTCAGTAATTGGAAGTCCAACAATTTCACCTTTGACATCGCTGACGCAAAGTCCACCTTTTCCTTCTTCAAGTAATTCAACAGCTTTAATTCCCATACGAGTGGCAAGCACACGGTCTCTCGCAGAAGGACGTCCACCTCTTTGCATATGTCCTAAAACATTGGCACGTGTTTCAAATCCTGTTGCTTCTTCAACACGTTTTGCAAGCTCATGAACATCAGTAATATGTTCAGTAATAACAACCAAAGCATGTTTTTTATCAGAAGCTTTTGAACGTTTTAACGTTTCAATAACTTCATTTTCATCAAAACCACTTTCGCTTGTCACAATCATTTCAGCACCACATGCAAGTCCTGCATGAACAGCTAAATCTCCACATCTTCTTCCCATAACTTCAAGAATTGTACATCTTTGATGAGAACTAGATGTATCTCTTAATTTATCTAACGCATCTACAATTGTATTTAATGCAGTATCAAATCCAATTGTAAAATCAGTATCAGGAATATCATTATCAATTGTTCCAGGAATTCCAATACAGTTAATTCCCATTTCTGTTAATTTTAAAGCACCATTATAGCTTCCGTCTCCCCCAATAACAACCAAAGCTTCCATTCCAACTTTTTTCATTTGTGCAATAGCTTCTTCTCTCACTTTTGGATCTTTAAATTCTGGGAAACGTGCAGATTTTAAGAATGTTCCCCCAATATTAATAATATTACGTGTACTATGACTATCAAATTCTACAAAATCACCTTCATGAAGTCCTTTATATCCTAATCTTACCCCGTAAATTTTAATCCCCTTATTTAAACATGTTCTTGTGACAGCACGAATAGCTGCGTTCATTCCTGGTGCATCTCCACCAGAAGTTAATACTCCAATACATTTCACCATAATCAATTTCTCCTCTCGCTTTATTACCTATTATTCTAACATAAAATGACGGCGTGTTCTACACTTTCGAGTACATTCTATATCTTCATTTTGCCTCAGTCAAGCATTATTTCAATGCTTAACGCTTTCAATTTTGAAATAATTGTATTTGCTCGAATTTCGTCTCCCTTTTTTAAAGTATACACCTTTTTTAACTCATTATAACCATACATACTTGTAAAAAAAGTTGGCAGATGATTCAACAAACGATACGATAAAATCGTTAATAAAATCTCATCACGTGACCATGATGTTATATTTTCTTCACCAATATCATCTAACAATAAATAATCAACCTTCAATAATTTCTCCATAGCATATTCACTATCACCAGTTGAAAAACTTGCTTTCAAATCAATCAAATATGTTGGAAAATGAATAAATCCAATACGTTTATTTTTCTTTGCTAGAGCATTCATCAAACCAGCCAATAATGTTGTTTTGCCACTTCCCATGGGTCCATGTAAAAATAAACCTTGGGATGAAGGAGATTGTGAATACTTTAAAATTTGACCAAGAGCATTTTGATGGTTTGGTGATAAAGAAGCAGCATTTTGGACAATCTCTAATGATAATAAATCTGTCAACAGTAATTCATCACTGACATTGCGCATGACAAAACGATCCAACAATAAACGCTTTTCTTCAATAGCTTTTCCAAACGGACAGCTTTGCAATTCCAAAATAACCTGATGATCATAATAAGTTAAAACTTTTTGCATACCAGGATTATCTTTTGGACATGAATCTAAAGAAGTACATGACTGACAGGTATGAAAATCATCATTATAATCTAAAAACTCTACCCAATAATCTTCCATAATAGAGGCATCCAGATGATACTGATTCAAAAAGTCCTGAATAGACTTTTCTTTTAAAAGGGCAGACTGACTCTCTGTTTTGATTTGTTGTATATTCTGATTCAACATCATATCTGCTATTTTTTTCATAATTGTCCCTCCTTCAATTGATTCAATAAGTCCATCAGTTCTTCAGAAGACACCTGATTGGACTGAGTATTCATTGGCGTTTCTTCCGTTGGCTGTTCACTTGGTGCTTGATTATTCATCAATTCATGATATGCTTCCATCGCTGTATTGATTTTCTTACGTGCCCATGAAGCCCCAATAGCTTCACAATAACGCTTAGATAGACGATTATTATTTTTACCTAACACATATTCAATCAAAACATTCACAACGGCTGGCTTTAAGCCTAATTGAACCATCAGCATCTCTACAATCATCAAATCATGATAAACAGGTTCTTTTCCACCCTGTTTTTCTTTCAACAATTCATAAGGTGTTAAAGAATCTAGATATTTCATATGTAAAACAAGTGGTGAAGTAGACTGCTCTGCTGTCTGATATTGCATTGGCTGCTTATGATAGACTTCCTGTAATTGAGAGCTCTGCTGAACATCAAAATATTTTTGAATAGATGCTCTGAAACGTTTTTTATTGAGACCTTTTGATTCCATCGCATCTTTCATCAAACTTGCCAGCGTTAAAGCATCAATGCGATAGACTTGTGCGAGTCCAATGACATATTCCAAATCTTCCTTGGAAAGCAAAGAACGATTGACCTGATAGTCTGATAAGCTTTTATATAAAAGATCCATATCATAATCAACAGTCAATGATGATGACTGCTTTTCTAAAAAATCTTCCTGATATTTTAAAAGACGTGTTCCTTTTGGTTTATGGACAATCGTAAAAACATCCTGAAATCTTGCCGTGACTTCCTCATATCCGTCCAGATTCTCTTTCGAAATTTTAAAATACTGGATTGTTTTTTGAAAATCTTCTTCTGATAAAGATAACTGCAACAAAGAAGAAAGAATCGTATTTTTAAAGAAAGCCTTTAAAGATAAAGGTGAGTTAAGGCTATAAACATATTGGGTCATCTCAGAATCATGTTTGACATATGATTTCAATAAACCAATAGCTTCGATACTACGAAATGCCTTTTCTAATTCCATAACATTCATTAAAAGAAATGAAGTCAATCTGGACAATGAAGAAGGTGCAATAAAATGGCGCATACGCTTTCCTTCCATATAAAGCATCATATACAGTTGTAAAGCCTGTGAGCCAATCAAAGGCTGATAGAGATAATACAAAGTATCCATCTGAACTTCATCCAAAGGATAGTGCATCTCTACACGATATAAATCAGTGACATACAATTTCATCATTGAGCACCTTTAAAACCCTTTCTATATTCTGATATAAATCTTCAAAATTTTTACGATTATCAATAATATAATCACCCATATGTTTTTTCTCTTCAATGGAAATCTGTTGATTGATTAATAATCTGGCCTCTTGTTCATCAATATGATTACGTGCCATCAATCGCTTTAACTGTGTCTGTTCATCTACATAAACAACTATAACAGCATCACACATTTCATCCATATGTGTTTCATAAAGCAAGGGAACATCTAAAAAGACAAGTGGGTCCTTACATTCTGCAATGCCTTTTTGTAAACATTTTTTAACATAAGGATGAATAATGCTTTCTAAAAGAGCCTTTTTTTGAGCATCATGAAACACAATCCGTCCTAATTTTGAACGACTGATTTGCTGGTGTTCATCAAGACAATCAAAATGTGAAATAATCTGATCATAACAGTCACTTTGTTTTTCTAAAGCCTGATGGGAAATCTCATCAGCATCCAAAACACAATAACCGTGTGTCTTCAGATATTGTGTGACACTGCTTTTGCCTACGGCAATAGAACCCGTAATTCCAATAACACGACTCATTTTCACCACTCCTTAATATCGTTTCTTTTGACAATGTGGACAAAAATATGTTCCACGATTTTGTACCATTACTTTTTTAATGGGCTGATGACAGATTGGACACTCTTTTTGCCCATGAACATTTAATTCCACCTGAAATAAGCCGTGAATACCATTGGCATCAAAAGAATGAATCGTTGTGCCACCCTGTTCAATTGCACGATTCAAGACATCAATAGATACTCTGCGTAATTCATCGACTCTTTTTTGAGACAGACGAGAAGCACGCGTACGTGGATCAATACGCATATAAAAGCATATTTCATTGGCATAAATATTCCCAATTCCACACATGATGCTTTGATCCAGTAAAGCGGTCTTTAAAGGCAGAGAACAATGATGAAGACGCTGGTATAAAGCTTCTGTCGTGATTTCAAAAGGTTCAGGTCCAAGTTTGTTTAAAGGTGGAAGCTCTTTGTAATGAAGCGGATCAATGAGTTCCATGCGCCCAAACTTTCTCGTATCCAGATATCTTAAATCCTCATGATGGTCCATATGAAACACAACATGTGTATGCTTACTGATAGGTTCATCACTTGAGACAATATGGAATTTTCCTTCCATTCGCAAATGAGAAATAAAAGCATGATGCTGACAAAGAAAAATCAGATATTTACCCACTCTATCAATATCTATGATTGTCTCTCCTTGAAGAGCTTTTTGAAAAGTGACAGGATCTCCCTGAATAATACGATCATAATAGATATCTATATCTAAAAGAGGACGATTGATAATAAAATTCTTTAATGTACGTCTGACTGTTTCAACTTCTGGTAATTCTGGCATAAATGATCTCCTATTTTAAATCATACCAGTTAGAAGCGTAAGTTCCTTCTACTTTTAATGGAACAGCCATCTGGAAAGCATTTTCCATAGATGATTTGATAATTGTCATCATTTCGTCCAGTTCATCTTCATAGACATCAAA
This sequence comes from uncultured Massilimicrobiota sp., assembly GCA_944325245.1. GTDB lineage: Bacteria > Bacillota_I > Bacilli_A > Erysipelotrichales > Coprobacillaceae > Allocoprobacillus. Next base: position 19,342 of record CALUZM010000016.1, read on the forward strand.
AATCAATTCATCGTGAACCTGTAAAATCATTTGAGATTTTAATTTTTTCTCTTTCATCAGCTGATCTACACGAATCATCGCTAATTTCAAAATGTCAGCACCGCTCCCCTGAATTGGAGAATTCATCGCAAAACGTTTTGCCTGTTCACGCACCATATAATTTTTATCATTGATTGTGGGAATATAACGTTTACGATTTAACACAGTAGAAACATAGCCTTGCTTCTGGCACTCTTCAACTACATGATTCATATACTGCTTAATTTCAGGATATTCTTCAAAATAACGACGAATAAACTCGCGGGCTTCTGATAATGACACACCAATCTGTTTAGACAATCTAAATTCTCCCATACCATAAATGATGCCAAAATTGACAGCTTTGGCCTGACGACGCATTTGAGGTGTCACTTCTTCATCCTTCACTTTGAAAACAAGAGCAGCCGTATGTGTATGGATGTCCTTATCCTGATGGAAAGCATCTATTAAAGATTTCACCTTCGCTAAATGTGCCAAAATACGCAGTTCAATCTGTGAATAGTCAAAAGAAACCAAATAATCATGACTAGCCACAAAAGCTTTACGAATAAGCTTTCCTTCTTCCTGACGAACAGGAATATTTTGTAAATTGGGATCAATAGATGACAATCTTCCTGTCTGCGTCAAAGCCTGATTAAAGATTGTATGAATCTTTCCATCTGGGAAAATCTGTTCCTGTAAACCTTTAACATAAGTCGAAGATAACTTTGTCAACATACGATATTGCTGGATCAGTGGCACAATAGGGTGTAAATCTTCAATTTTTTCTAAGATATCCTGTGATGTAGAATATCCACTCTTTGTTTTCTTTCCATTAGGTAAACCTAATTTATTAAAGAGAATATCTCCTAACTGTTTTGGTGAGGCAATATTAAAGGTTTCCCCTGCTAAAGTATAAATATCTTCTTCAATACTTTTAATCTGTGAATCAAAAGTCACTTCTAATTTCTTTAAGACATCAACGTCTATTTTCGCACCAACATATTCCATATCTGCCAAGATATAAGTGACTGGTAACTCTAAATTCTGATAGAGATCATACTGATCTTCTTGTTTCAATTTTTCAATAGCCTGACTTCTTAAATCATAGATAGCTTTGGCCTTACTCACTGTATGTTTAGCTAATAAATCTAATTCTGGAATATGTTTTTTTGTATTCTTACCAAAGACTTCTTCCTCATATTGTAAAGATGTATAACCATAATAATCTGCAATATATTTCATTTCATCTTTCAGACTTGGATTGAGAATATAAGAAGCCAACTGTAAATCAAAGTCCATTCCTTTAATTTCAATGCCATTCCATTTAGCAGATAAGATTTGTGCTTTGATATTATAACTGTATTTATGATAGTTTTCATCACGTAAATAATCTAAAAATGCCTGATCTTTTAAAGCATTTTCAAAAGTTATGAAATAAGCCTGATGATCATTATATAAAGCATAACCCAAAACAATGGATTTATGATAGTTTTGATCATAAATAGCACCTAAAACACTGCTATCATTTTCAATAGGTGGCATCTTTTCAACGATTTCATATTTTAACTGTGTTGTTTGAGGAACTCGTGATTCCACAGAAATCTTTTTTAATAATGAATTCATATCATAACGTGTATAGAAAGCTTTCAATTTTTCAAAATCATATCCCTCATAACGAGCCTGATTTAAATCCAGTGTTACAGGAACATCACGTAAGATGGTCGCAATCTTCTTAGATTGAATACCAAGATCGATATTTTCACGAATCTTTTCTCCCATCTTTCCTTTGATTTCATCCATATGTTCTTTTAAATTTTCTACAGTTCCATATTGATGAAGTAATTTCAAAGCTGTTTTTTCACCAACACCTTTAATACCAGGAATATTATCAGCACTATCCCCCATTAATCCTAAAAAGTCACGAATCTGATCAGGTTGAAGTCCATATTTTTCCTGAATTGTTTCAGGTGTATAAACATCTAACTGCGTTACGCCTTTGACTGTACGATAAACAGTTGTCTGAGAAGAAACAAGCTGAAAAGCATCTTTATCACCTGTAAAGATAGAAACACTTAATCCATCTTCTTCTCCCAGTCTTGATAATGTTCCAATCAGATCATCACCTTCATATCCTTCTAATTCATAATAAGGAATCTGATAAGCATTTAAAAATTCTCTGACCATTGCAAATTGGCATTTGAGTTCATCCGGTGTTTCCTTTCTGGTTGCTTTATATTCTTCTAATAAATCATTTCTAAATGTTTTCTTACCATAATCAAAAGCCACAACAATATAAGCACTGTTTCTTTCTAATATCTTTTGTAGCATATTCGCAAATCCAAAGACAGCATTCGTTGGAATTCCATCTTTGTTGACCATTAAATTTCCCATTGAAGCTGTCGCATAATAAGCTTTAAACAACAATGAATTTCCATCAATTAAAATTAACTCTTCCATATCTATTCCACAATCTTTGCCTTATCCACAATCAAAGATAATTTATCTTTCATATCCACTTTTCCTTGAATAAGACAAATATTTCCTTTCTTTAACATCATACCAATTTTTTGAAAACTTGAGGCAAAAACGACACCATCAAGACTTCCCGTTTCATCCATAGCTTCGATAAAACACATTTCCTGACCTTTGCGATCAATAATATTTTTCACTCTTTGTAATTGCACAACCACATTCACACTCTTATGAACATATCCATCCAATGATGCAACATCCACATAGTTGACATTGACTTTCTTTTTCACAAGTTCTAATGGATGCATAGACAAATAAACACCTAAAACAGCTTTCTCTCGCTTTAATTTTTCTTCTTGTTGATCTTTATAAATAGTTAAAACAGGTTTTTCATCGATACCTAAACTTTCTTTTAAATGTCCATAGTCTCTAATCGCATCTAAATTCTTTAAAATTGTCATACGAGACATACCAAATTCATCCAAAGCACCTGCATCAACTAAAGATTCTAACATTTTTTTGGAAAGATGTGAATTTTCCATACGCATCATAAAATCATAAATATCTTCAAACTCCCCTTTCTGGCGTTCTTCCACAATCGCTTTATAGCCAGCATAGCCAACATTTTTAATAGCCAGTAGAGAATAACGGATATGACCATCTTCTACCATGAAACGAGCATGAGAATAATTAACTGATGGTGGCAGAATTTCTAAATGATAGGCTTTGCATTCTTGAATACAATGTAATTTTGTATTTTCACTTGATAATTCATTAGACAAAATAGAAGCAAAGAAATAAAGCGGATAATTGGCTTTTAAATAAGCCAACTGATAAGCAACATAAGCATAAGCTACACTATGTGATTTATTAAACCCATAATCTGCAAATTTCTCAATCAATCCAAAAACTTCTTCTGCTTTATCTTGCGTATAACCATTATGAAGACAGCCCTCAATGAATTCCTTTTTCATTGACATCATCAATTCCGTTTCTTTCTTAGATGTGGCTTTCCTTAGTATATCAGCTTTCGCAAGTGAAAAACCTGCCATTTTTTGGGCAACCTGCATCATTTGTTCTTGATAAACCATAATGCCATATGTCGATTTTAAAATAGGTTCTAATTCTTTTAACGGATAAGTGATTTCCTGCTCATGTGCACGACGTTTGAGATAAGTTGAAATATTTTGCATTGGTCCCGGTCTAAACAGGGCAATAGCTGCCACAATATCATCAAAACAATAAGGTTTCATTTGTCTTAACAGACGACGCATCCCATGAGACTCTAATTGAAATACGCCATAAGTATCAGCTCTAGAAATCAGCTGATATGTCTTGACATCATCTAAAGGAATCTGATTTAAAACAATCGGTTTTCCCTGATGTGCTTCAATATCTTTACATATATAATCTAACATCGTTAAATTTTTCAAGGCTAAAAAATCCATTTTTAAAAAGCCTGCTTTTTCAATATAATCCTTAGAATACTGACTCATTAATGTAGAAGTTGGTCCAATAACCAGAGGCACAACTTCCTGTAAATTTCTTTTTGATAAAATCACACCCGCCGCATGTGTAGAAATATTACGTGGCAAATGTTCAATCACACTGGTTGCACCAACAATTTTCTTTAAGCGTGAATCCTGATTAATCAACTGCTGAAATTGAGCGGATGTCTGATACATTTGTGTGATAGTTTTTTTGTTTTTGGGTGAAGTTGGAATCATTTTGGCAATCAATTCTAGACGTGGTAAAGGAATTCCCATCACTTTTCCCATTTCTTTGATGGCCACACGTGGCCCATATGTATTAAAAGTTACAATCTGTGCAGCATGGGATTGACCATATTTTTCAATCACATAACGAATGACTTCATCACGTCGATTATCCTGAAAATCAATATCAATATCAGGCATGGATACACGCCCAGGATTTAAGAAACGCTCAAATAAAAGATCATAGCGCAAAGGATCAATGTTGGTAATACCTAAAACATAGGCTACCAAACTTCCGGCAGCACTTCCTCTTCCTGGTCCCACCTGAATCTTTTGAACCTTCGCAAAGCGCACATAATCCCAGACAATTAAAAAATAGTCATCAAATCCCATTTTATGAATCACATTCAATTCATATTGCAGACGCTTTTTATATGCAACTGGAATTTCCTGATTGTCAAAACGTTTTTTTAATCCCACAATGCATAAACTTCTTAAATAATCCACAGCCTTACCCTGATGAGGAACAGGATAAGTTGGCAAATACTTCTCATGTAAAGGAATACTGGCTTTACAGATGGATAAAACATTTTTTGTTTCCTCAATGATGTCCTGAGGAAATAAAGCCGCCATCTCCGCTTCCGTCTTTAAGTATTTTTCACTTGTGAGGGGATTATATTTTTCTTCCAAAGTATTCCCATGTATTGAAGCCTGCATTAAATCAATTGCCAAAGCATCCTGTTTTTTTAAATATCTGACTTCATTAGAACAAATTACTTTGACTTTAACATATCGTGCCAAAGAGAGCATTCTTTCATTGAACTTCTCCTGAAATTTCAGATGATGATTTTGTAGCATTATATAATAATGATCATGAAATAAAGATTGAAACAAACGCATATAACGAATGGCTTCATCTTCCATTTCCTTGATGACATAACGCTCCACAATCCCATCTTCCAATCCCGAAATCACAAATATATGTTCATGATGGCTAGCCAGTCGATCTAAAGCAATCGCATGATCCTTGCTTAAATTAATCTCACAACAAATCTGCACAAGATCAAAATATCCATGATCATCAATTGCTAAAACAAGGAAAGGATAAATATCCCCATCAATCAAGACACTGGCTTCCATCCCAAAAATAGGCTTAATCCCATGTTGAAGGCATGCTTCACTAAATTCCATAGCTGCAAACATATTATTTTTATCTGTGAGAGCTAAGGCATCTAGATGTTTTGCTTTTGCATCTTGGATTAAATCCTTTATTAATATTGTACTTTGTTGAAAACTATACGCACTATAAATCTGCAAATGCCCAAACATACAACCGCCTCCTTTATGCTACATTATAACAAAAAAAATCATTATAAGATACAATGAAACGAGAAAAGAATTAACATAATCGCAATATATAAACAAAAAATAACATATATTAAATCTAAAAAATAAAAAGCATTCACACTTAAAATCCACAAACGATAAAAATATAATCCTATCAGATAAAAGTGATATTGAAGCTGAATCACTTTAAACCATCTTTGATTCAAAATAATAATCAGACTGACAAAAACAGCTAATAAATGAAAAGGAATAATCCACTGAAAACACACCAATTGTAATATCAAAAGAATACCACAAAGTAACTGCATTTTCTTTAACCTGCGTATCATCATAGACATCACCTAATCTATCATATGATAAAAACAAACAAAAAAGACAAAATATTCCCATATAAAAAGTAGAACAGTTGTACTGTCCTACTGTGCTTCTTTTAAAGCTTTTGCTAATTGATCAGGGCAAGATGTTGATTTCGCTCCACAACGAATCCCTTCTAATCGCGAAATCGCTTCATCTTTATCCATACCTTCCACAAGTCGTGCAACACCTTGTGTATTTCCTGAGCACCCTCCTACAAACTTCACATGTGTAACCTTTCCATCCACAACATCAAAATCAATACGTGATGAACATGTTCCTTTTGTTTTATAACTATACATACTTATTCTCCTACTCCAATCTTGATTTTTCTATCACATAAATATTATCATTGTCTTTGAGACCATCTGACATTCTAATCTTACCATCTTCTAATAGCCAGATAGCTTCAACACCATCCAATGAATTGACCAACTTCAATCCTTCTTCATATTCCATTAAAAAAACTGCCGAACTCAAGAAATCAGCCAAACCACTATCTTCTGTAATAATGCTGACGCTTCTAAAATGAACAGCTGGATACAACGTTTCCGGATCAATCAAATGATGGTATCTAACACCATTAACATCTTGATAAAAACGCTGATAATCCCCACTTGTCACAATGGATTCACCCTGCACAACCAATACAGCTTCATTTTCACTATCTGGGTCATCTGCACTTGCTGCATAATTACCATCTTGTGGTGATTCAATACCGACACAGAATTTATCTGCACAATCATCCAGATAAAATTCTCCCTCTTTTTGAATCTTTCTTTGCCCATGACTGGCCACATTACCACCACCACTTAACAAGAAATTATCAACACCCATTTCAATTAATCCATCTTTAATCAGTTCAATCGCATAACCCTTAGCAGTTGCTCCTACATCAATAGATACCAGAGCATCATTGATATAGACTGTTTTCTTCTTTTCATCAATTTCAATACTATCAATACTTGTATGCTGATTGGCTTTTTCTAATTCCTCATCACTTGGCACTGTACCGACACCATCATGACTTTCTGCTTCTTCACGATAATCATGCCAGATATTAATAACACTTCCAAAAGCAATATTCACTTTAGAAGAAATCTTTCGATTTCTTTCAATACTTAAATTTAATAAATCAATCAAAGGTTGATCTACTTCAATGGCTTTCTTTCCTGCATTATCATTAACTGTCTTTAAATTATTCATACCATTATATGTATTATATTTATCAAACAACTGATCATAATAATTCAACTGTTCTTCAATATAATCACATTGTTCATTAAATTCTTCTTTACTACTGACATAAGACATATAAGTCGTAATGGTATCAAAAGGCCCTGTAATATAATGATTCATCAATTCATATTTCTTTGAACACCCTGTCATGACCATCATCATTGACAAAGATAATAAACTTAAGACTAATTTCTTCAATTTCATCACCGTTTTTCATTATAACAACAAACAACAAAAAAAACCACAAAAAAAGTCATGATTTTTTTCATGACTTTTTCATCATTTTACTGTAAATTTTCTCCAGCTTCTGCCATTGCAGCTTGAATATCATCAATAACGATTGTACATCCAGCAGCTAAATCAGAACCAGTTTTTGCAGCTTTTCCACCATGATAATCCATAGTTTCAACATTAGCGATTTCTTCTAATGTTTTTCCAGTAGCCCATGCTTTATAAGCATCGATTTGTTCATTCCATTCTTTACCAATAGCTGAAGAACCTTTCATACCATATTTTTCTTTCTTTTCGTATTTAGATAAAAGATTATCTCCTGTTGCTTCTGTATCTTGTTGTGCACAATCTACCCAAGACCAAACGATTTTACCGTCTTTATCTACTGCAACAGAAGCAGTTGTTGTGTTCACTTTACCATCAGAAATAGTTGTAACTTCTCCAGCACCCATTTTGTCTGCACTAACATCTGTCATGTTTTCTCCAGCTTTAGCAACTGCAGCTTGAATATCATCAATAACGATTGTACATCCAGCAGCTAAATCAGAACCAGTTTTTGCAGCTTTTCCACCATGATAATCCATAGTTTCAACATTAGCGATTTCTTCTAATGTTTTTCCAGTAGCCCATGCTTTATAAGCATCGATTTGTTCATTCCATTCTTTACCAATAGCTGAAGAACCTTTCATACCATATTTTTCTTTCTTTTCGTATTTAGATAAAAGATTATCTCCTGTTGCTTCTGTATCTTGTTGTGCACAGTCAACATCGATGTAATTTACTTTACCATCTTTATCTAACCCGACAGTAGCCATAGTAGTATTTACTTTTCCATCAGAAATAGTAGTTACCATACCAAATCCTGCTTTTGCATATTTAGCTCCTTCTTCCCCGCTAGTAGTTGTTTCATTTTTCTTACCACATCCTACTAAAACAGTAGCTACTAAAGCAGATGCAGCTAAAACTTTTAATAATTTGTTCATAAAAAAATCTCCTTCCCATTTCTTTTTTTGAACTATATATATTATACCTTGAAAGCGGTTGTATATCAAGGAATTTTTGACATCTTTGCGTGTATATTGTGATGAAAATCACATAATCAGAACAAATTATTTTGAATTTATCAATGATTTTGTGAAAATATTCATAAGAAAAAAAGAATAAACTTTTTTAAAATTTATTCTCGTTTTCTTCTATACATTTTTCTACTCTTGATTGAACCATATGGGCAACCTGAGTACTATTCATATCTTTATATTCATCATAGAATATAGGCTTTAAATAATGAATCTGAGCATCGACTTTTTCAATAGAATTGTTATCAAAAACTTTATAACAGTCAATCAATGCCACTGGAACAATAGGCTTTTGAGCATCCATGACAGATTTAAAAGTACCTCCCTTGAATTCCAGCATTTTATTTTTCTGACGACATCTTGTTCCTTCAGGGAATATTACATAACTGATTCCACTTTTCATTTCTTTAGAAGCTTGTCTAATGACTTTGACAGAAGCTCTGATGTTTTCACGATCAATAGCCAAAGCATCTATCATATTTAAGACATCTCCTAATACAAAAACATGCATCAGTTCTTTTTTAACGATAAATTTAAAAGGTTCATCATGTGTTCCAAATAAAATCAAAGCATCAAATAATCCCTGATGATTAGGAGCCATTAAATATCCCTGTTCTTCAGGTAAGTTTTCTTTTCCATAACAATGAATTTGAACTCTTGACTTTTGATTGACTTTTCTAATTAATCTTTGTGTAAAACCAAATCTTTCTTCAAAAGGAATCTCTTCTTTATGTTTTTTATAACGGTAAATTGTCATTAACCATCCAGGAATTCTATACAGCAATCTTATGACTAAAAATATAATTCTTTTCATTAGGCACCTCTTTGATAGATTTCTAGATTAAATGTTTCAAATGGTTTGACTTCTTTCAAGACAAAACCATATCCATCAAAATCAGGAAAATAAGTTTCTCCCTCATGTGTTCCTTTAATTCTAGAAATCAATAACTGATCAACAAATGGTAGTGATTGCTTATAGATAGAGGCACCTCCTGAAATAAATAAATCTTTGCCACTTTCTTTATATTCCTGAATAACTTCTTCTAAAGATGTTCTAACTTCAACACGATCATCTTCAAAAGGTTCAAAGCTTACCACAATGGTATGACGATTAGGTAACGGTCTACCAATAGCCTGATATGTTGTATAACCCATTAAAATTGTCTGATTTGTTGTGGTTTCTTTAAAATGTTTTAAGTCTTCTTTATTATCCCAAGGCATCCCATTACGAGAATCCTTTTTTCCAATTAAACGATTATCATCCATTGCCACAATAATACTAATCATTAGACACTCACCTTCCCATATAATCTTCCATGACTCTGATAATTTTCAATATGTATATCATCAATTGTAAAATCAAAAATAGATTGAACATCAGGATTTAACTTTAACTGACATAAAGGAAGTGGTTCTCTTGAAATTTGTTCTTTGACAACTTCAAAGTGATCTTTATAAATATGTGCATCTCCAATTGTATGAATAAATTCTTTTGGTTCATAACCACAGACTTGAGCTAACATCGCTGTCATTAAAGCATAAGAAGCAATATTAAAAGGAACACCTAAAAAAGTATCGGCACTTCTTTGATATAACTGGCATGAAAGATATTTCTTATCAGCAGAAACATAGAACTGCAAGAAAGCATGACAAGGTGGCAAAGCCATCTGATCAACTTCTACAGGATTCCAGGCACTGATAATATGTCTTCTTGAAAAAGGATTATTCTTTAATGAATCTACAAGCTTGGCAAGTTGGTCAACACCCTGATTATTGAAGTTTCTCCACTGTCTACCATAAACTGGTCCTAATTCACCATATTTCACAACAAATGGATCATCAGCAGGAAGTTCTTTGATTTTTTCAACAAATTCTTCTAAGCTTTCTCCATGGAAATCTTCTGATTTTTTAAAGATTTCATATGGCCATTCATTCCATATTTTGACATTACGATCAACTAAATATTTAATATTTGTATCACCTTTAATAAACCATAACAATTCTTCTGCTATAGGTCTTAAAAACATTTTTTTGGTTGTTAAAAGAGGGAAACCTTCACGTAAATCATAACGTGTCTGATAACCAAAAACACTGCGTGTTCCTGTTCCAGTACGATCATCACGATCTTCCCCATTCTCTAATATATAACGACACATATCTAAGTATTGTTTCACAAAATTCACCTCCCGTCTATTATAGCGAATAATAGATAAAAAGTCATTATTTTTATCATTATAAAAAAAGCTCTTATCTTTTATAAGAACTTCTTATTCATCATCATGATGTGAACATTGAATACGATATCTTTCCATCATTTCTTTAAAGATTTCCCCATTTGTTGGTGGTGTATAAGTCACAGCATTAGCTCCAGCTTTAATGACTTCTTGAATAGTTTCTTCATTAGGTCCACCCGTTGCTATAATTGGAAAATCTTTATCAATCTTACGTAAAGCTTTAATAATGTCAACAGTCTTTTTTCCTCCAGAAACATTGATAATGCGTGCACCAGAATGCAACATTCTTTCCTTCAATGGTTCATCAAGTGAAACAACAGTCAAAACAATAGGAATATCTAAAATTTGAGATAATTCCTGAACAAACTTTGTTTTTGTTGGTGCATTTAATACCACAGCTGCTGCTCCATGTAATTCAGCATCCAAAGCTATCTTATTCACTCTTGGACCAGATGTTGTCCCTCCACCAACACCTGCAAATACTGGCTTTTGCGCAACCTCAATAATAGCATTCGTAATTTGCATTGTAGGGGTAAATGGATAAACCGCTATAACTGCATCAGCATTACAATTGGAGATAATTGCAACATCCGTTGAGAAGATCAAAGATTTAATTCTTCTTCCATTGATTGTGATTCCAGAGACATCATAAATACATGATGGGACTTTCACAATATGTCTTAATTTTGAATCAACAATTGGTGTTGTTTTTTCCATTTTTATCTCACCTCTAAATTTATTATACATTTATTTTATGAATTTGCTGTGAAGAAATGATAGAGAGCCCCTAACAAATTTGCATCATTGTGATATCGACATGTTAATACAGTTGGTCTCACTTTGGCATGTGTAAATGTCTGAAAAATCACATCTAAACGCTTATTTAATTCTTCTAATAAATCCTCTCTTGCACTAATGCCACCACCAATAACAATCTTTTGTGGATCATAGGCATACTGTAAATTATAAATACCATTAGCTAATACATAATAATATTTATCAACATATTTTGCATATATTGGATCATCATGATAGTGATCAAAAATCTCTTGACCATCGAGTGTTGAAATATCAACACCTTTTTCTTTGGCAACGCTTCTCACCACAGCAACAGTTGAACCAACATCTGACCAGGTATGCATTTCATGCGTTTCAAAGTTAAATTCAGCAATCATATAACCAAATTCTCCCCCATGAAGATGGACACCTTTATGAATACGACGATTTTTCACAATGGCACCACCGATACCTGTTCCACTTACAATAAAACAGCAATCATCTACATCACTTGCTGCTCCTTTCCAAACTTCAGCTAACGCTGCACAATTGGCATCATTTTCCATTTCCACACGCACATGCAAACGGTTTTGAAGATCTTCTTTAATATGTGGTCCATGAATATAATCAATCGCACTCGAACCACCAATGACACCCTTTTCACTATCTACAGCTCCTGGCATACTCAAAGCAACACCTTCAATATTTTCATAGCTATGGAATGCATCTTCAATTACCTGATACATATCTTCTATTGTTGGTGGTACTGATACTTTTTTTGTTTCATGGATTGTGCCAGAATCATCTAACAATCCTATTTTAATAGATGATCCTCCAACATCTACACATAAATATTTTTTCACTCTCTTCTTCCTCCTGTATCTCGCAATCTTTCATGTTGTTATTATATCATCAAACAAACTTCTCTGTGAATACCTTAAAACATCTTTTCTTTTGAAATAAAAGTCACACGAGATATCTCATGAAAACCACAATTTCAGATTTTAAGACCAAGGAAAGGACTTTTAGTCATTATCTCTTTTCTTGAATAATTGATATTACTGATATGTCATTGACTCATAATCCTATGTATCTTTATTGCAAAATATCTTCTACACTCATCTCTTTTTTGAATTTTTCTTTTATATTTGAAGGTATAAATCTGATTTGTTAACATCAAATTTCCAATAACTATCTTCTTTAAAAAAGTCTATGACACACAGTCTATTAAATTTCATTAAATTTTTGAGATTATGTAAATAACTGAATGCATTATAATCATCAGTGTCATTAAATCTCGCAACAATAGCCATTATCGTTTCGTAATTTTATAATGAAATCAAGTTCAAAAAGAGCTAAAAATCAATAAAAATGTCTACATTTTACCTATAGTCTCATAAAATACTATCATGGTGAGATTGTTCATGTGACCATCTTAAAAAAGTATCTTGAGCAATCCCTAAAATTTTTGCTGCTTGTCGAGATGTGATTTCATTATTTTCCCAACGATTTTTAATTTCAAAAAAGTGATTTGGTATATGTTTTCTCTTTCAATCTGGGCTACATAAGCTAAAATCTGTAAGACAAGATCAGCGATAAATGTTCCCGTTAAATCATTATGATTATTTTTTCTTGTATCCAAGAGCGGCATATCCAACACAACAATATCTGCTCCTTTATCTTTGGTAATCAAACGCCATTGTCTTTGTACTTCGTCATAATTTCTTCCCAACCTATCAATAGACATCACAACAAGAATATCATCTTTTTTTATCTTTTTGATAAGATGATTATATTGTGGTCGATCAAAATTTTTACCACTGACTTTATCTATATAAATATTTCTTTTTAAAACACCAAACGCTTTTAATGCCAACAGCTGTCTATCCTCACATTGATCTTTAGATGATACTCTTATATATCCATATATTTTTCCTTTCACTCCATTACCTCCTTGCATTCATTATAAATAAAATACTATTATATCAAAAAAGACATTTTCTGAATAAAAAGATGAGAATATTTTCAATGCCATGAAGTCCAAATTTTAATGGTATTTGAGGAATATATGAGAAACAACTTTAATGTTTATGCAGATATTAAACGCACTAATCTGGAAGACTAAATATGGTTGAAAGTACTAAACATATGTGAGTAAAACAGGTAATATTTAATTAACATTTTTGGCAAAAATTATATTGACAATATTATTCATTAAAAAATTTATTGGTATTGATGAAGCACTCATATATGAAAGGTATATAAAAATAAAAAACTATACAGCAATTGGTAATAAAGTGCATTTCTCCTCTGTATATGTAAAAAGACTTCTTAGAAAATACTTTATTCCATATCTTTTTGTCGAATCATGATAAAATAAAAAAGCCCTCAAGGGCGGAGGTGAAGTCATGCCTCAATTTTACAGCTCCGATAGCTTTAACATGGGAGAACGTAGCCGAGTATTTTTATCTATTCTATTAACTCGTGTATTCAGAAGTTTTAGCATGAATTGTTATACTTTTGATAATCAAAGAGTTATATAAGAAGTCATAATATTGAAAGTCCACAAAAAAAGAACTATTGGCGTAGTTCTCTTTGAGTAAATATTATTTACCCTTATTAAATCCACTTATAGTATACCACAAAAAACATGAATGTAAAATTAAAAATGTTAACTACAAGGATGTGATGTCTCTTTTAAAAGGAATTCGAAATCGTGTTATGACTTAGATAGATGAAATATGAGCATGAATATAAGCGAAATAAAAAACTCAATAATAAGAGAAATAGGTAATCTAAAATAACACAAGATTTTGGATTACCTCTATAACTTGCTTCTTTCATATCATCATAATATTTTTCCTTGTAAATAGCATTCCTTTATATAACTTCTAGATGACCAGTATATAGGTTTCTTTTCACCATATCTACATTGTTCCATAAAGTCTAACCATTCCTCAGCGACTTTAGAAAATTTCTTGATCTTTAGAAAAAGAATAAATTCATATTCAAAACAATTGACATCATATGCCAAGAAAACATCTTTTACTCATTCTCTATCATACATATTTTTATATGATGAAAAGAGCTATAATCACAATGTTATAGCTCTTTGAATAAATTCATAATTTTTAAACAAATCTCTTCTAAAGTTCCATCATTTTTCACATGATAGTCACATGCTTTTAAATAAAGGGAATGTCTTTGTTCATAGAGATCATAAAGTTTTTGTGCACCATCTTTTAATAATGGTCGCGTTGATGTATCCACATCTTTCAATATTAAAGAAATAGGACGATCTATATAAAAAATATATCCTCGTTGACTAAGTGCTTCAATATTTTCGAAATTTTTAATAACGCCTCCACCTGTAGAAATGACATAGTTTTCTTTTTGTGCAATTTCCTTGCAACATTGCGTTTCTCTTTCTCTAAAATAATCTTCTGAGATGTCAAACATATCAGAAATACTCATTTGATATTTCTGTTCAATATATAAATCCATATCAACCCAATGCATATGAAGTTTTTCTTTCAACAACCTTGCAATTGTCGTCTTTCCACAACCCATCATTCCAATCAAGACAATATTCTTTTTATCTTTTGGCATAATTTCCTAAAATCCTCATTGTTTTCGTATGTGCCTGAATATCTTGAAGAGCCTGAATCACTGAAACATCTTTCAGACTTCCTTCTAAATCTACATAAAAATAATATTCCCATGGTGTTTCTAATAAAGGTCTTGATTCAATACGTAACATATTGATTGAATAATCATTGATAACTTTCATAACCTGATATAAAGCACCTACCTGATGGGGTAAAGTAAAGACAATGCTGATGCATGAGGCTTCATCTGAGACTTCCAAATCTTTTCCAAAGATAATAAAACGAGTCGTATTATCTTGAATATTTTGAATATTTTCCTGAATGATATCAAGATGATAGAGCTTGGCTGCCTGAGATGAGGCAATAGCTCCAATATGAGGATTTTGTAAAGAAGCAACATATTGAGCAGCCATCGCTGTATTTTCATATTCATGAGGTTGAATATGATGACTTTCTAAAAATAATGATGTCTGCAATAAGCCTTGGGGATGAGAATAAACTTCTTTTATATCTTCTAATTTTGCACCTTTTATACCTAATAAATGTTGAGATATTGAAATACTCTGTTCTCCAACGATATAAAATCCATAATCTCTGATGGCATCATAATTATCATTGATTGCTCCTGTTGAAGAATTTTCTAATGGAACGATTCCATAATCAATTTCATCATTCTTTAAAGCTTCAAAAACATCTTTAAAATGATTATATTGCTGTCTAGGTGTATCAACTTGAAAATAAGTATCTAGTGCTTTTTGTGAAAAGGATCCAGGTACCCCTTGAAAACCAACTGTAATATTTTCTGTTCGTGGTAACTGAAAAGACATTGTCTGTTGATGAGGCAAAAATGTTGATTGATAGGATTTTGAGATATTCATTAATGATGTTAACATCAATTTGGCATAATCTTTGAGTTCTTCCTGTTGAACACGATTAATATTTTTTTCTAAAACTTCAGCTTCACGTACACTCTGAAATATTTCCATCTGATGAGCTAGCTTATAGCGCACAACATCACGAGCGACGTTCATTCTTTGTTCAAACAATGCAATGATTTGTTGATCTATTGCATCTATTTCCTGACGACATTGTTTTAAATCTTTCATATTATCTGATCATATCCAAGATTGCCAGTGCGACCATAGATTCCACCACGACAACCGCTCTAGGAACAATACATGGATCATGCCTTCCTTTCACTTGAATTTGTGTATCTGTCTGTGTTTCCACATTGACTGTTTGCTGAAGTTGAGATATTGATGGAGTTGGTTTAATGCCGACATTCACAATAATCGGCATACCATTGCTGATGCCTCCTGTAATTCCACCATTATGATTGGTTTTCGTTTTGACCTGTCCATTTTGATAATAATAACTATCATTTGCCTCATGACCATACATTTTGGTGATATCTTCACCACTACCAAAGCTGACACTTTTCACTGCTGGTATACTAAATAACAAAGAAGATAAATGAGATTCAATAGAATCAAAGAAAGGATTCCCAATCCCAGCTGGCACATTAATAATGGCACATTCAATCATTCCACCAACCGAATCCTGATGCATACGAGCCTCTTCAATTTCATTTTGCATTTGAGAAAAGATATGCTGATCTAAAACAGGATAAAGCTGTGATGATAATTGTTTTAATAAGTCATCATCTACATCCACTGGAAAAGAGGGTTCCTCAATATTATGAATACGTTTAATATGTGCACCAATGACAATGCCTTTTTCTTGGAGAATCTGTCTGGCTACACTGCCAGCAAAAACAAGGGGTGCCGTTAAACGTCCAGAGAAATGTCCACCACCACGTACATCATTATAGCCATGATATTTCACATAAGCAGGGTAATCACTATGCCCAGGTCGCATCTTGACTTTTAGCTCACTATAGTCTCGAGAGTGTTGATCACTGTTTTGAATCATTGCACAAAGAGGAGCCCCTGTTGTGACACCATCTAACAAACCACTGACAATTTGAACCTCATCCTTTTCCTGTCGAGGCGTTGACATTTTATTTTGTCCTGGTGCACGTCTTTTCATAAACCAACGAATAGCGTCCATATCCAAACGGACACCTGCTGGTAAATTTCCAATCACAATACCAATTGCTTGCCCATGACTTTCACCAAATAGTGATAATTCTATATTATGACCCCAGTTCGCACTCATGATATTCCCCTCCTAACTGCTTAAAATCATCCCAAAATCCAGGATAAGATTTGCTGACACATTGTTCATCATCAATGATGACATCTTCCTGACAAACTGTAGAGGCTATCGCTTCCATCATGGCCATACGATGGTCATGGTATGAAGACACTTTTCCTCCTTTTAAGTAAGGCACACCTTGAATTTCCATAGCGTCTTCAAATTCTTTAGCTTGTCCACCTAACTGGTTGATGACTTCAACCGTTGCCTGAAGACGATCACATTCCTTGATACGTAATCTTCCAATATTTTGAATATAAGATGTTCCCTGACTCAGAGCGCACGCTAAAGCCATCACAGGAATAATATCAGGACATTGTGATCCATCAATAGTGATACCATGTAAATCTGATGGTATCATTCTATCTCCCTGGCTATCTCTTTGAAATTGACAGCCCATTTGTTTAAGTAAATCAATGACAGCTTTGTCACCCTGATAAGAATCAATATTGAGATCCTGCAAATAAACAGGATTATTGAATGCATTGGCTACCAGATAAAAAGCAGCTTGTGAAAAATCAGCTTCTACGCGATAATCACAAGGCTTGTATTGTTGTCCTCCAGCAATCACAAACTCACGATAATCATGATTTTCCACATGAATTCCATACAATTCTAACATCTGTAAAGTTAAATCAACATATCCAATCGACTGCATCGGTGATGTGATGATAATACGCGAATCTTCATCCATTAAAGGCAAGGCAAATAATAATCCGCTAAGAAACTGCGAAGAGACATCACCGGGAATTTCAAATGTATCGCCATGCATACGTCCACGTATATAAAGATCCAATACATTTTCTCGATACAAATAAGAAATACCCTGCTGATCAAAAATATCATAATAAACCTGTAATGGTCTTTGACCTAATCGGCCCTCACCAATAAAATGAAGACTGTTTTCACAAACCAGAGAAATAGGAATCATAAATCTTAATGTAGAACCTGATTCAAAACAATTGATTTCACATTGATTCTTTAAGAATGTTGTTGTTCCATCAATTTCCAAATAATCCTCATGTTCAAAGATCATGGTTCCTAAACTTTTCATTGCCGCAATCGTTGCTTGAATATCCTTTGAATATTCAATATTACTGATAGTGCTTTTTCCTCTAGCTAAAGATGCACAGATGATGGCACGATGTGCCAAACTTTTAGAAGGAGGTACATGCACACTCCCTGATAGTTTTTTTGGTGTTACACAAATAGTCATGTTAAACCTCCTTACTTTCATCGATAAATGATAAATCACTAGGATAGATAAAATAGTCTCCGATTTCTTTTAATAAAACAAAAGATAATTTTTGATGAATATTTTTCTTATCTAAAGCCATAGCCTGTTTAAGTTCCTGAGTTGGAATATGGGCAACTGTAGGCAAATGATAACGTTGCAATACTTGTGCAATCTGCTGGGCTGTTCCTTTTTCCGTTAGACCTTTTTTCTCAGCAATAAAACTCAATTGAACCATGCCGATACTGACTGCTTCACCATGTGAATATTTTTCATAATGATAATACTGTTCAATTGCATGACCCAAAGTATGACCAAAATTCAAAGATAAACGATCTCCAAAATCTAATAAATCTTTTTCCACAACAATACGCTTTAAATCAACACAACGATAAATGATTTCATCAATATTCTGATATAACTCTTCAAAAGACTGATAAGAAGCCAACTGTTGAAACAGCTGTTTATCAAATATACAACCATATTTAATAACTTCTCCCATTCCATCATGAATATATCTTGCTTCTAAAGTTTGAAGAGTCATTGGATCAATAAGAACACAACTTGGATGTTTAAAAGCACCTACCAGATTTTTTCCTTCTGGTAAATCAACAGCCACTTTTCCTCCAACACTGGAATCAACTTGCGCCAACAATGAAGTAGGAATCTGAATCAACTGTACACCTCTTAAAAAACTGCTCGCTACAAAACCCGCTAAATCTCCAATGACTCCACCACCTAAGGCAATAATCCCATCTGTTCTTGTCAGATGAAATGAAAGCAACTGATGATAGATTTCAGGTAAAATATCAAATCTTTTTGATTGTTCACCATGAGGAATCACAATATGTCCAACTTGATATTTTGTTTTTAATTGTTCTTCAATCTTTTCCCCATAGAGTGGAAAAACATGATCATCTGAAATAATCATCAGCTTTTCTCCCTGACAAACAGGAGATAAATAATCCAGAATATGATCTAACAAACCTTGCTTTATATAAATATCATAACTATCTTTACCTAAATTGACTTTCAATTTCATCTTTCATCTCCTAAATTCTATATTTCTTTTCCTACAATTTTAGCAATTTCTCCAACCTGTTTCAATAATGCTGTATATTTTTCAGGTTTTAATGACTGTGGCCCATCACATAGGGCATGTTC
>CALUZM010000017.1 GCA_944325245.1 uncultured Massilimicrobiota sp.
TTTATCACATTTTGAAATGCCATATCATTTAGCTGAAAAGTATAATGGATTCATGGATAGAAGATGTATTGATTTCTTTGTGAAATATGCCAAAGTATGTTTTGAAAGATATAAAGGAAAAGTCAAATATTGGATGACTTTTAATGAAATCAATAATCAGGCTGAGTTAACAGCTATGGGAGCACATCACCTTGCGCAAGAAGGTGCCGTTCTTGTGAAAGAGGGCGATGATATTGAATACATGATGTATAAATCAGCACATCATGAATTGGTAGCAAGTGCTTTAGCTGTTAAAGCAGCACATGAAATTGATCCAGATGCAAAAGTTGGATGTATGATTGGTATGAATGGTGTCTATCCAGCAACTTGTAACCCTGAAGATGTTTTGAATGCACAACAAGCTATGCATCAAAAATATTGGTTTGTAGAAGTTCATGCAAGAGGACATTATCCAAAACATATATTAAAGAAATTTGAAAGAAAAGGATATGACAATTTTATCTTGCCTGAAGATGAAAAAGCATTAGCTGAAGGATGTGTAGATTATATTGGATTCTCATATTACATGAGTTATGCAACAAAATACACTGGAAGATTTGGTCGTTCATTTGATTTCTCAGAAGAAGATTTCGTAAGAAATACATACTTAAAAGCAAGTGACTGGGGATGGCAAATTGATCCAGTTGGTTTAAGATGGTGTTTAAACTGGTTTAATGATCGTTTTGAACTTCCAATGATGATTGTTGAAAATGGTTTTGGAGCATATGATAAATATATTGATGATAATGATCAATATGTTGTTGATGACCAATATCGTATTGATTACTTAGCTGCTCATATTGCTGCTATGAAAGAAGCTGTTGACTATGATGGTGTTGATTTATTAGGATATACAATGTGGGCACCAATTGATATCGTTTCTGCTTCTACTGGTGAATATGATAAACGTTATGGATTTATCTATGTTAATTATAACAATGCTCATGAAGGAGATTTCTCAAGAGCAAAGAAAAAATCTTTCTATTGGTATAAAAAAGTCATTGAAACAAATGGAGAAGATTTAGGATAATAAATAAAAGCAGGTCGATTTGACCTGCTTTTATATAGCCTTTGTATAGTCTTTTAACCATTGTTTTTCATCTTCATTTAAATATGGAGAAATTTTATCATAGACTTCCTGATGATACTGGTTTAACCAGTTTTTTTCTTTTTGAGATAACATATCCACCTCAATAGCATCTAAATCAATAGGCACGAATGTTAATGGTTCAAAATGTAAGAATTGTCCATATTCATTTTCTACACCCTTGACACATAATAATTCGTTTTCAATACGAATACCATATTGTCCTTCTAAATAGATTCCAGGTTCATCTGTGATATTCATGCCTGGTTCAAGTGTCACATTTTCATCCATAGATCTTAGTTTATAACGGAAACCTTGTGGACCTTCATGAACATTTAAAAGATGTCCAACTCCATGTCCAGTTCCGCATTGATAATCAATGTCTTCACTCCACATAGGACTTCTTGCTAAAATGTCTAAGCTTTGTCCTGTACATCCATGTAAGAAATGAGCATTTTGAAGTGTTAACATACCTTGTAAAACCATTGTGAAATGTTTCTTCTGAATAGGTGTAATTTGTCCTAAAACAAAAGTTCTGGTAATATCTGTTGTTCCATCCATGTACTGTCCACCACTATCAATTAATAACATACCATCCTGATCAATTGGTGAATATTGTTCTTTTGTAGGGTGATAATGCATTAAAGCGGCATTGTCTTTCCATGCACAGATTGTTGTAAAACTTGGTTCAATAAATAAATCCTGCTGTTGTCTAAACTCTAGGACTTTATCAGAAACACTCATTTCATCCATATCAATCTTTCCATAATTATTTTTAAGCCAATACATAAATTTAGTCATGGCAACACCATCTTTGATGTGTGCATTTTGAGAATTTTGAATCTCAACATCATTTTTAATAGATTTAAAAGCTTGAGAAGGATTCATACCATCTACAACCTGGCATTGAATAGCTTCAAATAATTGATAATTGATATGTTTTGTACTTAATAAAACACGTCCTGTTAATTCATGAGCATCTTGATAAATATCCTGATAATCTTTAATAATTACATTTTCCTGCTGTAAGGCTTTAACCATTTCTAAATCATAACTTCCTTTTTGGAGATATAAGTAAGAACGTTCATTAGTAATTAAAGCAAAAGCCAAAACAACCGGAGAACAAGGGATATCATTTCCCCTTATATTAAATGTCCATGCAATATCATCAAGACTGGCAATGATATGTGATTGACAATCATTTTCTTTCATATATTCTAATATGATTTCAATTTTTTCGTGTGCAGCTAAACCATGATATTGAATATCATAAAGGAAAGCTTTTTCACATGATCTTTGAGGACGGTCTTTCCAAAATTCCTGCATGAAATCAATACATTGAATCTGATAGTCTTTTTGAAGATGTTTTTCTAAATCTAATACAAAATGACAAGTCATTGTTTGACCATCAAAAGCAATGACTTCATGGTCTTGAACATGTTCTACCAAAAATTCTAATAATGTTGGAACACCTTTTTGTCCCATCTTCATCAAAGTAATACCGTCATAGAGTTCTTTAGCTGCCTGGATAAAGTAACGTCCATCAGTCCATAAATAAGCCTCGTTTGGTGTTACAAGCAGTGTTCCAGCACTTCCTGTAAAACCACTTAAATAAGCACGAGCCTGATAATAATCTCCAACAGTTTCTGATTGATGATCATCATCAGTAGGCACAATATAGTAATCAATATGTTTGTCTTTTAATAGTTCTTGAAATTCTTTAATCATTATTATTACCCCCACTAATACTTTATCATATTCTTACAAGTTTTGATAATAAAAATAATCAGAATATGATAAATAAGGAAAACTTATAGAAAGGATTAGAAATCTAGATTGATGATTTTGATGGAAAAGATAAAATAATAATGAGAGGAGATGAAAACCATGAGTCATGTTTTGATGGCTTATTATTCACAGGCCAATGGAAATACTAGAAGTATTGCCAAAAGGATTCATGAGAAGTGTGGATATGATTTGTTTGAAATTGAAACAATGGAACCTTATCAAGGAAGTTATGATGAAATTGTAGAAAGAGGAAAATGGGAAGTTGAGCATCACTTCGAACCTGTATTGAAAGCTGATGCCATAGATATACCTCATTACGATACCATCATATGAGGAACACCAACATGGTGGTATACAATGGCACCAGCCATGTTTTGTTTTATCAAACAGCATCATTGGGAAAATCGTAAAGTGATTCCTTTTCAGACACATGGTAGATGGCCAGGACATACTATTGAGGATATCAAACAATTATGCCAAGGGGCAATGTTTCAGTATGAACGGGCGATTCAATTTGATTCTCAAGGTGGAAATCGCTTAATAACAAAACCAGAAGAAATTGATGATTGGATAACGTTACTCATGTCATTATAAGGAGGAAATCAAAATGTCAATAAGTGAAAATGCAAAAAAATACCATGAAAGAATGTTTCCAGGTTATGATTCATCTTTAGCAAAAACAGATCCTGAATTTATTGAATTATTTGATAATTTTACTTTTGATGAAGTTGTGAATCATGATGATTTGGATGATAAGACAAGATTTTTAGCTATTTTAGCAACCCTGCTGGGATGTCAAGGGATTGATGAATTTAAGACTATACTTGTTGCTGCTTATCATATGGGTGTGACACCTGTTGAAATGAAAGAAATTGTTTATCAGGGAACAGCTTATTTAGGAATTGGAAGAACTTTCCCATTTTTACATGCTGTTAATGATTTTTGTACAAATCAGGGTATTGAGTTACCATTAGCTGGACAGTCAACGACAAATTCTCAAAACAGATTAGAAAAAGGGATTCAGGCACAGGTTGATATTTTTGGAGAGAGTATGAGAGATTTTTATCAATCTGGACCAGAAGAATCAAAGCATATCAATCATTGGCTGGCAGATAACTGTTTTGGAGATTACTACACAAGAGGTGGTTTAAACTATCAACAAAGAGAAATGATTACTTTTTGTTTCTTGGCAGCACAAGGAGGATGTGAACTTCAATTAACTTCACATGCGGCAGCCAATATGGGCATTGGAAATGATAAGCATTTCCTGATTCAAATTATTTCTCAATGTTTACCATATATTGGTTATCCAAGAAGTTTAAATGCTTTACGTTGTGTCAATGAAGCAGCTAAACAATAATGGAAAGAGAGAAACATCAAAATGAATAAAAGAAAATGTTTAATCATATCTGCTAGTCCTAGACGTCATGGAAATAGTGAAGTCTTATGCCAACAATTTGCTAGGGGAGCACAGGAACAGGGCGTAGATGTAGAAATAATTCATTTAAATGCTTATCAAATTGCTCCTTGCATTGCCTGTGAATATTGTCGCCATCACGATAATCAATGTTTCCGTCAAGATGATGCCAATCAAATCATTCAAAAAATGATTGATGCAGATATCTGGGTTTTATCGACACCCGTTTACTTTTATAGTGTCTCTGCTCAGCTAAAACTTCTGATAGATAGAATATTTGCAAGAGAATATGAAATCAGAGAATCATCAAAAAGAAAAGATGCTTATTTCATCATCACAAGTGGTTCACCAGATCACCAGCAAATGGTTGGCACAATTGAAAGTTTACGAGGGTTTATCCGTGTTTTACGTACTGTTGATGAAAAAGGAATTATTTATGGCACAGGTGCTTTTCAAATAGGTGATGCTATCAAACATTCATCATATCAAGAGTCTTATGAAATAGGACGACAGATCTAAAAAATAAAGTCAATTGTTACTATTTTCTCACACAAAATGAATTGACTTTTTCTTTATACTTTTTTCATTTCATAGTAAAATAAGTATCAAGGAGATGACCCTATGTTTAAACAGATGCAATATTTTATAGCCGTTGTTGAAACACAGAGCTTTACGAAGGCTGCTGAAGAATGTTATATTTCACAATCTGCTATTTCTCAACAGATCAAAGCCTTAGAAGAAGAGTTAGATACACAATTACTGATTCGCTATAAAAAGTCATTTTCTTTAACTTTAGCTGGTGAATATTTTTACAAACGTTCCAAAGAAGTGCTGGAAGAAGTTCATGAATTATGTCAAAAGACAAAAGAAATTGAAGAGGATGAGAATGTTTTAAAGATTGGATATTTAAGAGGATATCCAGGAAAAGAATTGAAAGAAGCCATTGTTGAGTTTTCTTCTTTGTATCCTGATGTTTCTATAGATTTAAAACGTGGGAATCATGAAGAGTTATATAATTATTTACTTGACCAGCAGTCAAGTGTGGTCATTAGTGATCAAAGAAGGGCTTTTCATGATGATTATGTCAATTATCATTTATTACATATGGAATGCTATGTCGAAATCTCTACGAATCATCCTTTAAGTGAAAAAAATATTCTTGATGTGGATGATTTGAAAAAAACACCTTGTATTGTAGTGGCGTCTCAAGATCAGCAGGCGATTGAACAGGAGTTTTATGAAAATATTATTGGACTGAAGTGTCCTTATATATTTGCGAATGATATTGATGAGGCCAGACTATTAGTTGCGATTAATAAGGGCTTTATGCCAATTGAACATGCCCAAGTGCCTGTCTCACCTTCTTCAAATATTAAGGTGATACCACTTTATCGACATCATAAACAGCTACAACGTAATTATTGTGCTTTTTGGCGAAAAGAAAAGACAACTTATTATATTGAAGAATTTGTTGAGATTCTAAGAAAAAAGATGAGAAAAAGTTATGAGGAATAATTATCAAAGGATAGTTATTCTTTTTTTCTGTAGTATAACCATTGAAACAAACTGCAGAAGCAATGAACTAGCAGAAAAACGAAAAAGTAGTGATTTGTTATTAACATTGATATGTTTCCCACATTTATTGAATAGTATCATATAAAAAATACTCTTTTCCATGAAAAAAGCAGCAAACTTTAGATTTACTGCTTCTGTGAATTTTTTTCTATTCTAAATGTCTATCCGTATTTCTTGCACCATACATCAAGCGGCGTACTTCCATTACATCATCAATCAATCGTAATGCTGCATCCTCATTTTTTAAAACATTAGTAATGTAATTCGCAGTA
Organism: uncultured Massilimicrobiota sp.; assembly: GCA_944325245.1. Classification (GTDB taxonomy): domain Bacteria; phylum Bacillota_I; class Bacilli_A; order Erysipelotrichales; family Coprobacillaceae; genus Allocoprobacillus. Next base: position 6,179 of record CALUZM010000017.1, read on the forward strand.
CTAATTAAATCCTGTTCAAATAGTGGTAAATACCTAAGTTGATAGGATTTATTTTCCATGAACCGCACTCCTTACATTACTAAAAACTGTTTCGTGAGAAAGCCTTTTTTCTGTCATTGCTGCTTGTCTGTCAGCTTCATCAAGTTTCATCTCGATATTGTCAGTCAGACTTGCGTATTCTTCCAGGCTTAATACGACCATTGCTCCATAACCATTTTTTGTAAGATATACAGGTTTTCCACTGTTTACAATAGCTTCGATCTCTGGGAATTTATTTCTAAGGTCAGAAACAGGTCTAATTTGTATCATGTTTATGCACTCCTTTCACGTTTTTATTCTATCTTAATTTTATCAAAATATTATCATAATAACAACGTTCTTCTCGTGATTTTTTATTTTCTGCTCTTATTTTTATGCTATATCTGTTATGGATTGTTGGGAGCATAGTGCATTTCTGTCTGCTGATTGTTCTCATTTTTTAAAACAATATCATCAGCCTAGATGCGCCAGTTGATATTTGCTGTTTTTGCATCAAGAACAGTGCTTGTAGACAGTGCGATAAAGATAGTTGCAAGGGTGAGAATACCAGTAAATAATTATTTCAATATCTTATTCATTTTTTGATTCTCCTTTCGTTTTGGGAAAAATAGATACTCATTTTGGAATATCTAACATAGAAAAAACACTTTTATACATTCCTATCATCTATATGTTATTCAAGTTTGTTAATACTGATGTGCTTTTTGAATCTGTAACTTTGCATTTCTAAGTATTTTACTGTATCAAGGTTCATTCGGGAGTAGTAAAAAATCTTCTTTCTGCCTCTAGAATTATTGATACATGCAGTGTTTTCAAGGTGCTTTAAGTGTTGTTTAGATATTTATAAGAAAATCTTATAAATATGATTAGAAAGGAAAATTGTTAAAAAAGTGTAAATCCTTATAATAAGAAATGTAAGAGGTGATGCCAAATGAGTAAAAATTTAATTGTTTATTTTTCAAGAAGTGGTGAGAACTATGTGAATGGACAGGTTGTTTCTTTGGAAAAAGGAAATACTGAAGTCGTTGCAGAAATGATTCATTCATGTATTGAAAGTACCTTGTTTCAAGTGGAAACGATCCATGAATATCCTCAAGATTATCATCAATGTACACAAGAAGCGAAAAAAGAATTGGAAAATAATGAAAGACCCAAAATATTGGATTATGTTCATCAGTTTAAGGATTATGATCATATTTTTCTCTGTTATCCTAATTGGTGGTCAACCATGCCAATGGCTATGTTTACATTTTTAGAAAGTCATCAGACAGAGCATAAACATATTTATCCACTTTGTACGCATGAAGGAAGTAGAATGGGACATAGTGTGGAAGATATTCAAAAATTATGTCCACAGGCGATTATTCATCAGCCTTTAGCGATAAGAGGCAGTCAGGTGAAACATGCAAAAGGGCAAATTGAAAAATGGTTAAAAGATCAAAATTTTGAAATTCAAATATAAGAGAAAAGGAGCGATAAAATATGAAAGAAGTTATGATTGTGACTGGAGCTGGTCAAATTAGTATGGCGATTGCCAGAAGAGTAGGTTATGGAAAGAAAATTGTGATGGGTGATAAGAATATTCAAAATGCGAATGCGATTGCCAAAACAATGAATGATGCAGGATATGATGTGGTACCATTTGAAATGGATTTATCTTCTCGAGAATCTATTTTAAAGATGATTGAAGAAGCTAAAAAATATGGACCTATCACAATGATGGTCAATGGTGCAGGAGTATCTCCAAGTCAGGCACCTATTGAAACGATTTTACATGTCGATTTATATGGAACAGCTGTATTGTTAGAAGAAGTTGGAAAGGTTATTGAACCAGGTGGAGTAGGTGTGACAATTTCAAGTCAATCAGGATTTAGAATGAAACAATTAACACCACAAGAAGATGAGCAACTGGCTTGTACACCAACAGAAGAGTTGTTGAATATTGATTTATTAAAAGTGGAAAATATTCGAGATACTTTACATGCTTATCAACTTGCAAAACGTTGTAATGAAAAAAGAGTTATGGCTGAATCAGTGAAGTGGGGAGAAAAGAAAGCACGTATTAATGCCATTGCCCCAGGGATTGTGGTCACACCATTAGCTATTGATGAATTCAATGGGCCTAGAGGAGATTTCTATAAGAACATGTTTGCTTCTTGTCCAGCAGGTAGACCAGGAACAGCCGATGAAATTGCGAATGTTGCAGAATTGTTGATGAGTGATCGTGGAGCATTTATTACGGGATCAACATTCCTGATTGATGGCGGAGCAACTGCTTCATACTATTATGGCCCATTAAAACCACAACAATAATCTCATATGTAAGTGGAAAGGAAGAGACAAATGGAATATAAAACATTAAATAATGGCGTAATTATGCCTGTGCTTGGTTTTGGTGTCTATCAAATTAAAAAAGAAGAATGTGAACAAAAAGTTATTGAAGCCATTCAATCAGGTTATCGTTAAATTGATACTGCAGCTATTTATATGAATGAAATTGAAGTGGGAAAAGCTATTCAAAATTGTGGTGTCAATAGAGAAGATTTATTTATCACAACAAAATTATGGGTACAGGATGCTGGCTATGAAAAGTCTCAAAAAGCGATTGATGCTGCTTTACAAAGATTGCAATTGGATTATATAGATTTACTTTTGATTCATGAACCTATGGGAGATATTTATGGACAATGGAAAGCCATGGAAGAAGCTTACCATGCAGGAAACGTGAGAGCATTAGATGTAAGTAATATGTATGCTGCTCGTTTGATGGATTTTTTGATGCATGTCAATGTCAAACCTGTCATTAATCAAATTCGCACCAATCCTTATTTTCAACATCAGGATACAAAACAATTTATGGATCAGTATGATATTGTTCATGAGGCACATTCTCCATTTAGTCAGGGAAATCATCAGTTGTTTGAAAATGAAATCTTATTAAAGATAGCTAGTAAGCATCATAAAAGTGTCGGACAAATTATATTGCGCTGGTTAATCCAACGTGGCATTGTGACTTTAACACGTACAACACATTTATTTAGAATGAAAGAAAATATGGATATTTTTGATTTCTGTTTAACTGATGAAGATATGCATCAGATATCTTTATTGGATGATCCTCAGGGAAATACATTTGATAACAGAAATCCTAACGTTGTGAAAAGAATTTGTTTGAATCGATATCATTATGATGAAGAAAAATAAAGAAAGCGAGGGAATAATAATGAATGATTTTCAATTTCAAAATACGACAAAGGTTTATTTTGGAAAGAACCAATTACATCATCTTCATGAAGAAGTATTGAAATATGGCGATAAGGTTCTTGTTGCTCATGGAGGAGAATTTATTCAAAATTCACCACTATATTCAAATGTTTTAGATGAATTGAAATCTCATGGTATTACAGTTTATGAGTTAGGAGCAGTGGAACCCAATCCAAGACATACAACAGTGAATAGAGGTGCTGCCTTATGTAAAGAACATGGCATTCAAACAACTCTAGCCATAGGAGGAGGTTCAACAATCGATTGTTGTAAAGCTATTGCAGCAACAGCATTATCAAAAACAGATAATATTTGGGATTTGGTTGAAGGAAAAGTTGAATGGAAAGATGCCTTGGCTGTGATTGCTATGCCAACAATTGCTTCGACTGGTAGTGAGATGGATAAATCTTGTGTGATTGCCAATGAAGATATCAAGGTCAAAAGTGGAATCAATGGAGAAGCGATTAGACCAAAAGCAGCATTCCTAGATCCAACAAATACCTTTACAGTTCCAGCAAGACAGACAGCTTGTGGTGGTTTTGATATTATGGCTCATTTCTTTGATATGAATTATTTTGTTAATGCACCTAAATATCCATTACAGTTCAATGTTGTCGAAACGCTTTTAAAAACTGTTCGAACACAACTGCCTATTGCTATTAAAGAACCTGAAAATTATGAGACTCGAGCAACCATGTTATGGGCTGCCAGCTAGGCATTAAATAGTTTCTGTACGTCTGGATTTAAGACACAGGCTTCTTTACATGCATTAGAACAATTCTCATCATCATATGATTTGATACATGGATTAGGTTTAGCAATTTTAGCACCAAAATGGATGAAATATTTATTAGATCGAGATGATAGTGTTGCTGAAGATTTTGCTAGATTTGGTAAAAACGTTATGGGTGTTGAACCAAGTGGAGATGTCAAAGTTGATGCCTATCAGGTCATTGATGCTCTGCAGGCATTTATTAAAGATGAATTACATTTACCAGTTCATTTATCAGAACTTGGTTTAGATGATCAAAAATTTGATGAAATGAAAGTCAAAGCTTGTTATGGAAAAGAGTCTTTACCAAATGCTTATCGTCCATTGACACAGGAAGATTGTCTCAATATTTATAAGATGTGTTTATAGAAGATGTTGTGGCATCTTCTTTTTTTCATAATATGAAATATGTTAAAATAAAGTTGCAATCTTAAAAAAAGAAAAATGCAACCATCTGTTGACAAAAAACAACTTCATGTTGGTGGTATATAGGAATTGTTTTCGCTATGATAAAACCAAGGAAGGTGAAAATATGAATTTTGGAGAAAAATTACAATATTTAAGAAAAGAAAGAGGTTTATCTCAAGAAGAACTTGCTGGAATGCTTCATGTGTCTAGACAGGCAGTGAGTAAATGGGAATCACAGGGAAGTTATCCAGAAATGGAAAAATTGATACTGATCAGTGATTTGTTTCAGGTGAGTTTAGATTATTTAATAAAAGATCAAACGACTCCTCAATCATATGAGAAAAACTATGATTATGTTTCAGAACATCAAATTGAAACATATATGCAATTCAAAAAGAAATTTGCTTTATATATGGCTTGTTTGATTGCATTTATTGTTTTAGGTTTAATCATTCCTATTTTATGTACAGATACAGCTTATGAAACATTGAGTGGATTTGGCTTTTTATTGGTAGTAGGTATTGGTGTCTTTGGACTTATTATGACTGGTCTTTCAACAAAACAGTATCAAGATATAGAAAACAAAGAAATGAAAATGAGCTATTCTCTTTCGCAGCAACTACAAAATCAATATCAACATTTTCATTCACGTTTTGTAGTAGCTATGGCTTCAGGAGTTTTGATTATTATTTTATCTTTAGCGATTGTTGCGTTATTGAGTGAACTTCACATACCTTATCCTCAACTGATTACAGCACAGTTTATCTTGTGTGTGAGTCTGGCTGTTTTTCTCTTTATCTATTATGGAATTTTGGAGGATATGTATAAATTCTTACTTGATAATTCATCGTATATCAAAGAAAAAGAAAAGGAAAAAGAAAATGAAAGTATTTATGCTATAACAATGCCTTTGGCGGCGATGATTTATTTGATTATGGGGTTTACACAAAACTGGTGGCATCCAGGATGGGTTATTTTTCCAATTACTGTTTTTATCTCAATGGCTATTGCACAATGGCGTCAAAAGCAATAAGCGTGTAAAAAGAAGAAAATAAGTATATAATAAGAACAAGGAGGTTTTTTATGGAAAAATGTTGGGATTTAAATCAGTTATATTTATCTTTTGATGATCCACAATTCTCAAAGGATATAAAGACTTTAGAAAAAAGACTAGAAGATATGAAAAGCATTCCTTGTCAGGATGTTCACGAAGACAATCTAAAGTCATATTTAGAACAATTCAATCAATTTCAGGATCTGGTAGAAAAAATATATGCTTTTATATCATTAACGATGAGTAGTGATACAACAAATCAGGATGCTTTAAAATATTCATCTGTTATTGAAACTCTTTTAGCAAGTTTTGCTGATACACAAGCCAGAATTGATCGTTGGATTGGACAGTTTGATTTGAGTCAGATTCAAGATTCCTATATTCAGGAACATATGTATGTTTTACAAGAAATTCAGGAAAACAATCATCATCTCTTAAGTGATGAAGGAGAGAAAGTCTTGGCACAAATGAAAACAACGGGATCAAGTGCCTGGCTGAAATATAAAGATCAGTTGATCTCATCTATGAAAGTGTCAATGGATGGAAAAGATTACCCATTAACAGAAGTGTTGAATATGGCTTATTCAAAGGATAAAGATGTCAGAAAAAAAGCTTACGAAGCAGAACTGGCAGCCTACAGTCAAGTTGAACAGGGTGTGGCCAGTGCTTTGAATGCTATTAAAGGTGAAGCCATAACAGTAACACAATTAAGAGGTTATGATTCTGTTTTACAGCGTACTTTAATAGATTCAAGAATGTCACAAAAAACATTGGATGTTTTGCTGGAAACAATGAAAAAAGCATTACCAATTTTTGAAAGATATTATCGTTTAAAAGCGGAACACTTAGGTTACTTTCAGGGATTACCATGGTATGAACTGTATGCTCCAGTGGTGGAAAGTCATGAATCTTATCCTTTTGAAAAAGGCAGTCAGTTTGTGATAGAGCAGTTTTATAGTTTTTCCAAACATTTAGGTGATTATGCTAAAAAAGCAGTTGAACAACATTGGATTGATATTTATCCAAGAGTAGGCAAAGTTGGTGGTGCATTCTGCCATAATTTACATTGTATTGGGGAAAGTCGCTTTTTATTGAATTATGGCAATGAATTTGGTGATACCGTGACTTTGGGGCATGAACTCGGTCATGGTTTTCATGGAGAATGCTTGAATCAACAAACAGCTTTAAATGCAGATTATCCAATGCCTATTGCTGAAACAGCTTCAACATTTTGTGAAACTATTATTAAAAATGCAGCTTTAAAATCAGCTGATTCAACACAAAAGCTCTTTATTTTAGAAAATGAACTTTGTGATTGCGCACAAGTTATTGTTGATATTTATTCTCGTTTTCTATTTGAAAGTCGTCTGATTGAAAGACGACAAAAAGGACCTTTAAGCGTTGAAGAAATCAAAGATTTGATGCTTGAAGCTCAAAAGGAAGCTTATGGACAAGGATTGGATCATCGTTATTTACATCCTTATATGTGGACATGGAAGCCACATTATTATGAGGCAGATTATGCTTTCTATAATTTCCCTTATGCATTTGGTCTTTTATTGGCGAAAGGATTATATGCTTTATATCAACAACAAGGACCATCTTTTAGTGAGATTTATGAAAAGTTTTTATCATTAACAGGACAGATGAGTTTAGAAGATGTTGGAAAAAGCGTTGGTATTGATTTACAAGATGCTCATTTCTGGCAAAATTCAATAGACATGATAAAAGATGATATTGATTTGTTTGAAGAGTTATTAAAACAAAATTCATAATGATGGAGAGTTCCAAACATTCATATGTTTTGGGACTTTTTTTAATGATAAGGGTCAGATAAAACTATTGACTTCACTATAGTTTGGATGTATATTGTTTATGTGTAAATGATATACATGTAAACTAAAAGGAGGGTGTATGAAAACGAACATAGAAACAATGTTAGAATATTTTATTCAAATTAGAAAATGTTATGCAAATATTTTGAATAAAAGACTTAAAGATATAAAATTATCACCTAATGAAATTAATATTCTTATTTTACTTTCTAATAATCCTACAATTACCACAAGCAGCCAGTTGAATGTTTTGCTGGGAGTTTCTAAAGGATTGATTAGCAGAAGTATAGATAGTCTCATGAAAAAAGGATGGATTCGATGTGAAAATGATGTCTCTGATAGGCGTGTTTTGCATATTTATTTAACATCAGAATCATCTGAAGTGATTAAGGTTTTAAAGTCAGAGATTCAAAAGATTAATCATGATGTTCTAGCAGATATTAGTGAAGAAGAGATGAAGGCTATGGAAATGACGATGTCAAAAATTATTCAACGTTTTAAAGAAAATCAATAGAAAGGGTGGTTTGATTATGAAATTGAAAATGTCACAGGAAGTCGATTTGGGAAAAGAACCTGTCGGACATTTACTGTTTATTTTGGCAGTACCAGCCATTACATCACAGGTTGTCAATGCATTATATAATATGGTTGATCGTATGTATATTGGACATATTCCAGAAATTGGTTCAACAGCTTTAACAGGCGTAGGTGTATGTTTTCCTCTTATTATGATTATTTCAGCTTTTGCTTACTTGTTTGGTATGGGTGGAGCACCACGTGCCAGTATTTTCATGGGTAAAAAAGATAATGATACTGCAGAAAAAATCTTAGGAAACTGTACCACATCATTAATAATCATTGCAGTGTTATTAACAGTTTTGGTTTTATTATTTCAAGAACCTTTATTATACCTTTTTGGAGCGAGCACAAATACAATTGGTTATGCTATGGATTATATGACAATTTATGCCATAGGGACAATCTTTGTTCAATTGACACTAGGGTTGAATGCTTTTATATCTGCACAAGGGTTTTCTAAAATCAGTATGTTAACCGTTGTCATTGGTGCTGTCACAAACATTATTTTAGATCCTATTTTCATTTTTGGATTCAATATGGGTGTTCAAGGTGCAGCTATCGCAACAGTTTTATCACAGGCCTTAAGTGCCATCTGGGCATTCTGGTTCCTATCAGGAAAAAACACAACTTTGAAATTAAAAAGAAAAAACTTGAAAATTGATTTTCATATTTTACTTCCATGTATTGCTTTAGGAGTCGCTCCTTTTGCTATGCAGGCTACTGAAAGTGTTTTGGTATTATGCTTTAACTCATCATTATTAAAATATGGTGGAGATTTGGCTGTTGGGGCTATGACAATTTTATCAAGTGTTATGCAATTTGCGATGCTGCCATTACAAGGTTTAACACAAGGTGGACAACCTATTATTAGTTATAACTATGGTGCTAATCAGGGAGAACGTGTTCAAAAGGCATTTAAACTTCAAACAATTTCATGTTTTTCATATTCATCTTTATTATGGTTATTGATTATGCTAGTACCAGGTTTATTTGTTGCTATTTTTACAAGTGATCCACAATTAACTGAAATCACAATCTGGGCATTAAGAATTTATATGGCAGGTGTTTTATTGATGGGTATTCAAATCTCATGTCAACAGACATTTATTGCTTTTGGAAATTCAAAGAAGAGTGCTTTTTTGGCAGTCTTTAGAAAGATTCTTGTTTTGATTCCATTGATTTATATTTTACCAATGTTGATATCTGATCAGGTTTTTGCAGTCTTTTTGGCAGAGCCTATTGCGGATACCATTGCTGTTTTGACAACTTCAACAATGTTCTACTTTGAAATGAAAAATAAAATGAAAGAAATGCAATTAAATCATAAGGCAGAAAAGTCATATGATGATTGAACAGTTTAAAGATACTTTTGTTGATGAAGTGATGAGTGGCAGGAAGAAATCCTGCCACTCATCACTTCATCCGCATTTAAGGTCTCATGTGAACATTGCTCAATGGCTAAAATAACAGGGTTATTCAGGGAATGTAGAAACAATGGTATCTTTATAATATTGTTGGATTATTATGATCTGTTCTTTTCAATATGATATTTATGACTGCAGGATGCTATTCACATAGTTAGAAAAAAGTGGATTATGAACTTTAGGGCAATTTGAGATAAAATGGTGATTAATCAAGATAAAGAGAATTATATAGCTCAGTAGTTATTTGCCTCTGTGTAGATGTGAAATGATTTGGATGATAAAATGAGTTCAATTAAAGAATATCTAGAATAAGAATTGCTTTGATAAGTGATTCTTTTATTATGCTTTATAAGCATAATTGAATATGAAATATAAGTATTTGAAGTCATATATGGAGTGATATACAATAAAATTGAAAGTTGTGGTGACATTATGCAAATAGAAAAATTTCAATGGGCTGAGACATCAACAATCGTAGAGATGATTTGCCATGTCTGGAAATTAGATCAAATGTTTAAGGGCTTAAAAAATGGAATGATTTTTTCACAAGAATATTTTTATGATGTTCTATTGCATTCAACAGATTTATATATCACGGTTGAAAATCAAAATATTGTTGGTTTTTTAGCACTATCTTTATCTAAAAAAGATAAAATTTTGATTCCCGAAGAATATCAGAATCTTCTCTATCATCAACATGATGACTTTCATTCTATTTCATCTTATCGTCAAATGATGCAAGCTTATCATCAAAGTTGTGATCAGTTATTAAAACAGACGCATCAGACATATGATGGAGAAATTGTTTTGTTTATGGTTGATGAAAAATATCAGCATCAGGGTGCAGGAACAAGGCTTTATGAGTATGCAGAATCTTTATTTCAAAAAGAAGCATGTTCTTGTTATATATTGTATACGGACACAAGTTGTGCTTATGAATTCTATGATCATCATCACATGAAGCAACTTGGGCACTATCAACGAGATAAAGATTTTACAATTTACTTATATGCAAAGGAGTTGAAATCAATGGAGTATAGACAATTACCACATGGCAATGAAAAAATCAGTGTGATTGGTTTAGGAACCAGTTCACTTGGCGAATCAAGTGATGAAGAAATCGTTGCAACGATTCAAGAAGCAATAGCACAAGGGGTGAATTATATCGATTTGGCTAGTGGGCATGCGAAAACATTTCAGGCAGTTGGTCAAGCTATCAAAAATCAAAGAGAAAAAGTGTATTTACAGATTCATTTTGGAGCTAATTATGAAACAGGTGAATATGGCTGGACAACGAATTTAGAAAAGATTAAACAATCGATACAATGGCAATTAAAAATGTTGCAGACAGATTATATTGATTTTGGTTTTATTCATTGTCTTGATGAAGAAGCAGATTTAAAAGCTGTTGAAGAAGCAGGGGTTATAGATTATATTCAAGAACTCAAAAAACAGGGTATTGTTAAACATATCGGATTATCATCACATACACCAGAAATTGTTCATAAAGTTTTAGATATGCATATTTTAGATATGGTGATGTTCAGTATTAATCCTGCATATGATTATAAACATGGAGAATATGCAATTGGACAGACTGATGAAAGAATGGCTTTATATCAGCGTTGTGAAAAAGAAGGGGTTGGAATTTCTGTCATGAAAGCTTTTAGTGCTGGGCAATTGCTAGATCAAGAAAAATCTCCATTTCCTCAAGCTCTCACACGTGTTCAATGTATTCAATATGCATTAGATAAACCCGCTGTTGTGACAGTTTTACCGGGAGTGAGAAATCGTGACGATTTAAAAGATATTTTACAATATGTACAAGCCACTGATGAAGAAAAAAATTATACAATTATTTCAACATTTGAGGCAGTAGAGCATCAAGGAAAATGTGTTTATTGTAAACATTGTCATCCTTGCCCAATGGGATTGGATATTGCATTGATGAATAAATATTATGACTTGTGTTTACTAGGTGATGAATTAGCTAAAGATCATTATCATCATTTGAATAAAAAAGCAAGTGACTGTGTTCAATGTGGACATTGTAATCATCGTTGTCCATTTCATGTTGACCAGATGCAAAGAATGAAGGAAATAGCAGATTATTTTCATGAATAACAATATAATTTCACTTTTTATAAGAATTTTTGATGATATAATAAAAGTAGAAAGAGTTTATCAATGAAAGGAATAATTATAATGGTTTGGATATAGGTAGTGATAGAAGATAAGGAGGAACTATTATGAATCATAAAATAATCTATCTGCTTATAACAAAGTGCCTTTTGGGTATTCTTTGTATTCTAGCCGCTGTTGTAATTCTTATTCCAAATTATGTTCCTACTCAAGAAACATCTGAGATTTTTGCACCAATCATTATATTTGGTACTGCTGGAGCAATAGGACTTATTTTGTATTCGGATCGTTTAAAAAAGCGTTTTGATTGGAATGACGATGAATTACAGAAGATGAGAAATGTTGATGCTTCCTTGTGCAATAAGATAATATTACTTGGATTTTTGACCTTATTGCTTCCTGATAATGGAGTGGTTAAAATTGCTCATATACAGGGAATTGCATTGATTATTATAGGATTAATATTTATCATACAATTTATAGGGTATTGTAGCCAATTAAAAAAATAATGTTGTTTTTAAAGATGTGTCAATAATAGAATGTGCGTAATTTATACAATAAAAGATGGGTTTCCATCTTTTATTGTATTTTTAGAATAAATACGCATATGATGTTTATATTCAAATGATATACACACTTAAAATAATGGTTTTACAGTTATTGAAAATTTGTATACTTTAAAGTAGTATACTTATAAGTATACAAATGAAAAAATATGATTTATGATCCATGTTTATAATAAATATATAGAGGTGGCATTTATCCACTTTTCTGTATGCATAAAAAAACCTTAGCTGTCTATATTTTAATAAGTATAGAAATGGAGTCTTGAATAATGAAAAATTATAAATATTTATATGGTGTGTGTATCATTATATATGTTGTGACTTTGATGTATGCTGTTATAAAAGGATCAAGATTACAGATGTGCATCATAGCTGGTATATTACCTTGTTTACTTCCTGTTTTAAAGTATAAATTTCATTGTAAGATAACCTATGAGATTAAAATCATATATCTTGTTTTTATCTATTTTTCTTCGCTGATAGGAAGTTGTTTAGAAGGTTATGAATTGGCTTATTATGATAAAATTGTTCATTTCTTTAGTGGTATCATTATAACGATGTTAGCTTGTCTGATTTATAGCTTTATCAAAAAAAACATCAAGATTCAACAACCTTCAGATCAAAAGATTTACTATATTTTTATCATGACATTTAATATGTCTATCGCATTATTATGGGAGTTTTATGAATATGCTATGCTGATTTTCTTTCAAAATGATTGTATTCATCATTATACTACAGGTATTCATGATTCAATGATTGATATGATATGTGCTTGTCTAGGAAGTTTAATTATATTGTATCAAGTTGTACAGTATCATCGAAAAAATAAAAAATATTATTCGATAAAAGTTATGCATCAATTCTATAATCAAAATATTTTATGATACATCAAATAGTGGTACAATAAAGAAAAGAAGGTGGCATAGATGAAAAAACTCAAAGGAACATGGATAACATGTGTGATTATTTATATAATGACACTTATATATGCTTTTTATGTGAATTGGCAAGGAAAGTATTTTGGGATGACTTTTGTGGCATGTATTACACCGTTTATTGTACCTACTTTTATGAAACTTATAAAGGTGAGGGTTCCATTAGAATTCCATATTATCAATATTGTTTTTGTTTATTTTGCAAGTTTATGGGGAAGTTGCTTGGGTGGGTATCAGCTTCCTTATTATGATAAGTTTACACATTTTGCTAGTGGTGTTGTGATATGTGAAATGATCTTTCTGCTTTATAAACATTATTTAAGACATGATCATAGAAAATCATTGATGTTTATTTTTTTGAATGCGGTGAATGCAAGTGTTGCATTGCTTTGGGAGTTTTATGAATATGCTTTACTTGTTTTCTTTCAATATGATGCAATTAAACATTTTTCAACAGGTGTTCATGATACGATCACGGATATGCTAGTGGCAGTGATCGGAGGTCTTATTTTATCTATATATCTGATACATTATGATCAAAGTGAAAAAAATCATTTCTTTGTTTCACTGGAAAGAAAAATTCATAAGATGAATCATTAACCATAGGAAGTTCTTTTAGAATTATAAGAGCTTCTTTTCTATTGTTCGTATATATAGAAGAATATGTTCGTAATTATGAATATCATAAAAAGTATTTTATTTTTTACTAAAAATACATTAACAAACGTCGGGGGAGGGGGTTATAATAAAGTTGTACAAAATAGCGAATATAATTCGCAAATACGGATAAGAGAGGAGAGAGAAATATGGGGTTATCCGAAGCTGCAACTGAGAAGTTGCTTGTGATTGCTGATAAGATTAGTAATCAAAAACACATGAGCTCAATTAAGAATGCTTTTACAACTTTAATGCCTGTCATTATTACAGGGGCATTCTGTACGCTTGTGACAAATGTAATTTGTTCTACAACAACTGATGGTATTTCTCTTGCTAAAGTGCCAGGTATGGCATGGCTGGAAGTACTTTCACCAATCTTTAGTGCTGCAAACTATGCAACATTAAATTTCTTTACAGTAGGTGCTGTTATTTTGATTGGTCTTGAATTAGGGAAAAAGAATGGTATCAACACTTATGCACCTGCTATTGTCGCATTATGTTCATTCGTCGCTTGTTGTCCAACATTTGTTAATTTTACTTTAGAAGATGGAAGCATTATACAAGTTGCCGATGTATTAGGAAAAGATTATACAGCTGCTAAGGGATTGTTCTTAGGTATGGTTATTGCCATGTTATCAGTAGAATTATTCTCTTGGATTGTTAAATCTGGTAAATTAAAAATTAATATGCCTGATACAGTACCACCAAATGTTTCAAATTCATTTAACGTATTATTCCCAGTTATGTTGACAATCATCGTATGTTCAGCAGTTAACTTTGGAATTAATCAATTAACTGGTATGACTTTATATGACATTATTTATACAATGTTACAAAAACCATTGGAAGCAGTTATGCAAGGTCTACCTGGATTATTAATCTTGATGTTAGTTGCACAATTATTCTGGGTTATTGGTATTCATGGTAATCAGATTATTAAACCAGTACGTGAACCATTATTAAATGCAGCTATTATAGCTAATACTGATATGGTTAACTCTGGAATCACTGATCGTAGTCAATTAAATATTATTAATATGTCTTATTGGGATACTTATATGTCTATGGGTGGTTCTGGTGTAACTATTGGTTTAATTGTAGCTATTTTCCTTTTCTGTAAACGTGAAGATTATAAATCAGTTGCAAAATTGTCATTAGCTCCTGGTATTTTCAATATCAATGAAACAATGACATTTGGTTTACCAATTATGTTAAACCCAATTTTAGCAATTCCATTTATTATTACACCATTAGTTACAGGAAGCATTGCTTATTTCTTGACTGTGATTGGATTTGCTGATGTATTGGTATATGCTATTCCTTGGACAACACCACCAATTTTAAGTGCTTGGTTAGCATCTGGTGGAAGTATTACATGTATTATTACACAGTTAATTTGTATTGCTGTTTCTATTCTTATTTATATTCCATTTGTTATTGCAGCAAACAAACAAGCAAAAGCTCAAGAACAATAAATGTTATAAAATACAACCACCCTTCAGGGTGGTTTGTATTCCATGTAAGCCTATGTTATGATTGTTATGAAGGGGTGATTTCATGAAACTCAATAGAACATTATTAAGAGCGATAGATATATTAGAATTATTATCTAAAAATAAAGATGGTTATACTTTAGCTCAAATTGCCAATATTTTGGATTCTCCAAAATCAAGTATTTTTGATATTCTTAAAACTTTATTGTATAAAAACATGATTTTAGAAGATACCCAGACAGGCATAACAAAATATAAGATAGGCCTACAATCCTTTTTGATAGGAAGTAGTTTTATCAATGATATGGATATTGTCAGTGTTGCTAAAAATGATTTAATAGATTTAGCCAATAAGATGCATGCCACAACATTTATGGCTGTTTTAGATGATTTTAAAGTCACTTATATTTATAAATATGAGTCTGTACATAGTGTCATTACAACAGCAAATATAGGAACACGAAATCCTTTGCATAGTACGGGTTTAGGAAAAGTTTTGTTAGCTTTTTCCGGTGAAGAAATGTTAAAAGATGCTTTGAAAACAATGACTTATGAACCGATTACACCTTATACAATTACTTCACCAGAAAAGTTCTTTGATGAATTAAAACAGGTCAGAATTAATGGATATGCAATTGATGATCGTGAAAATTCATTATATCAATATTGTGCTGCAGCACCTTTAAGAAATCATGATGGTGAAGTGATTGCAGCTATCAGTTGTGTAGGGTTGTATGAAGAATTTACGGATTTAAGTGGATTAGGAAATATAGTGAAAGAAACAGCACGTACAATATCAAAAAGATTAGGATATAAGGAGGAGTAAGACATGAAAATGACATTTCGCTGGTATGGCAATGATGATCCTGTGACTTTAGATAAAATTAAACAAATTCCTAATGTAACAGGGGTTGTCAGTGCCATCTATGATATACCAGTTGGTGAAGTCTGGCCAGTGGAAAGAATCCAGCAGCTTGTTAGTGCAGTTCATCAAAAAGGATTAGAACTGGAAGTTATTGAAAGTGTGCCAGTGCATGAAGATATTAAATTAAAGCGTGGCGATTATCAAAGATATATTGATAATTATAAACAAACAATAAGAAACTTATCACAATGTGGAATCAAATGTATTTGTTATAATTTTATGCCTGTGTTTGACTGGACACGTTCATCTATTGACCATGAATTAGAAGATGGTTCAACAGCACTTGTTTATTATAAAAATGAAATTGATCAGTTAGACCCAACAAAATTAACTTTGCCAGGATGGGATGCTTCGTATTCTCCAGATGAAGTCAGTGAACTCATTCAAGCTTATCAGCAATTAGGAGAAGAAGGATTGTGGAAAAACTTAGAATATTTTATTCAAGAAATTATGCCAGTGGCTGTAGAATGTGATGTCAATATGGCTATTCATCCAGATGATCCACCTTGGTCTATATTTGGGATTCCTCGTATTATTACATGTGAAAAGAATTTGGATCGTTTCTTAGCACTCTATGATGATACACATCATGGGTTAACATTGTGTAGTGGATCACTAGGTTGTACAAAGAAGAATGATATTCCAGCTTTAATTAGAAAATATGGAAAAATGAAAAGAATTCATTTTGCTCATGTGAGAAATGTAAAGATTTTAGAAGATGGTTCATTTGAAGAAAGTGCCCACTATGCAAAATGTGGTTCATTGGATATGGTTGATATCATGAAAGCCTATCTGGAAACAGATTTTCAAGGTTATATTAGACCTGATCATGGACGTATGATTTGGGGAGAAAAGGGGAAACCAGGATATGGATTATATGATCGTGCATTAGGAGCAATGTATCTTGGTGGTATTATTGATGGATTGAAAGGAAAATAAGCTTATGATGAAAAAAGTAAAATTACCTGATGATTTTTTCTTGGGTGCTGCGGCTAGTGCATGGCAAACGGAAGGCTGGACAGGTAAAAAAGATCATCAGGATTCATATATTGATTTATGGTATAAAGAAAATAAAAATGTCTGGCATAATGGTTATGGTCCAGCGATAGCGACTGATTATTATCATCGTTATAAAGAAGATATTTCTTATATGAAAGAAATAGGAATGAATTGTTATCGTACATCTTTAAACTGGTCACGTTTTTTAATAGACTATGAAAATGTGATTGTGGATGAAGATTATGCGCGTTATTATGATCAAATGCTTGATGAAATGATAGCTCAAGGTATTGAACCTATGATTTGTTTAGAACATTATGAAATACCTGGAGAATTATTTAAGAAATATGATGGTTTTGCGAGTAAACATGTTGTTGATTTGTTTGTAGAATATGCAAAAAAAGCCTTTGAAAGATATGGACATAAAGTGAAATACTGGTTTGCATTTAATGAACCCGTTGTTGTGCAAACACGTATTCATCTTGATGCTTTACGTTATCCTTTTTATCAGGATAGTCAGGCTTGGATGCAATGGAATTATAATAAAGCTTTAGCGACAAACATGCTTATGAAAGCCTATAAAGAAGGTGGTTATCAAGGGAAGTTTGGAACAATCATTAATGTGGAAACAGTTTATCCTAGAGGAAATAGTCCTCGTGACTTAGAAGCTGCAAATATGTATGATTTATTTTATAATCGTATTTTCTTGGACCCTGCAATTAAAGGACATTATGAAGAAGGTTTCTTTGATTTATTAAAAAAACATAATATTTTAATGGACTATACTCAAGAAGAATTGGATATTATTCAAAATAATACATTGGATTGGGTAGGAATTAATCTTTATCATCCAAATCGTGTCAAAGGTCGTACAACAGCTATACATCCAGATGCACCTTTCCATCCCGATTTCTATTATGAAGATTTTAATATGCCTGGTAAAAAGATGAATCCTCATCGTGGTTGGGAAATTTATCCAAAGATTATGTATGATATGGCTTTACGTATGAAAAATGAATATAATAATTTTGAATGGTTTGTGGCTGAAAGTGGTATGGGTGTAGAAAATGAAAAACAATATAAAAAAGATGGAATGATTCAAGATGATTATCGTATAGAGTTTATTAAAATGCATTTAGATTGGCTTATTCGTGGTATTGAAGAAGGATCAAACTGTAAAGGATATATGTTATGGGCTTTTACTGATAATGTTTCACCAATGAATGCATTTAAAAATAGATATGGATTAGTTGAAATTGATTTAGAAGATCAACGTAATAGACATTTAAAGAAATCTGCTTATTTTTACAAAGATTTAATTCAAACAAGAGAGTTTGAAATTGATGATGATGAAGATGTCAAATAAATAATAATGAAAAGAGGGATGAACAAAATGTTAAAGAGTCAAAAGCTAAGAGAAATGGCGCCTGAGTTAGATCCTCTACGTTTAGGAACAGGTTGGAAATTAGAAGATTTATCAAAACCACAGATTATCATTGAAAGTACATTTGGCGATAGTCATCCAGGAAGTGGCCATTTACTTGAACTTGTAGAAGAAGCCAGAAATGGGATTCATGAAGCTGGTGGATATGGTGCCAGATATTTTACAACAGATATTTGTGATGGGGAAGCACAAGGACATGATGGGATTAATTATTCATTAGCTTCACGTGATATGATTGCGAATATGATTGAAATACATGCCAATGCAACACCTTTTGATGGGGGTGTCTTTATTGCCAGCTGTGATAAAGGGATGCCAGCGCATTTAATGGGACTTGGACGTGTGAATATTCCATCTATTGTAGTGACAGGTGGTGTGATGGATGCGGGACCAAATTTATTGACCCTTGAACAAATTGGTATGTATTCTGCACAATATGAGCGTGGTGAAATATCAAAAGAAAAATTTGAATTTTATAAACATCATGCCTGTCCATCATGTGGTGCATGTTCATTTATGGGAACAGCTTCAACAATGCAAATTATGGCAGAAGCTTTAGGATTGACATTGCCAGGAAGTGCCTTGCTTCCTGCCACAAGCAAAGATTTACGTGAATTTGCTTATCGTGCTGGAAAACAGGCTGTCTGGTTAGCTAAACATGATTTAAAACCAAGAGATATTGTGACGATGAAATCTTTTGAAAATGCGATTATGGTTCATGCTGCCATTTCTGGTTCAACAAATTCATTATTACATTTACCAGCTATTGCTAAGGAATTTGGCATTGAAATTGACTCTGATACGTTTGATCGTTTACATCGAGGAGCTCATTATTTATTAGATATTCGACCAGCTGGACGTTGGCCGGCACAATTCTTCTATTATGCTGGTGGTGTACCAATGATTATGGAACAAATTAAAAGCATGTTACATCTTGATGTGATGACAGTAACTGGAAAAACATTAGGAGAAAATTTAGAAGAACTCAAACAAACAGGATATTATGAAAAATGCTTCAAGAATTTAGAAAAGTATGGTATTCAAAGAGAAGATGTCATTCGTTCTTTTGATAATGCATTTGGTACAGATGGAAGTATTGCGATATTGAGAGGAAACTTAGCGCCTGAAGGAGCTGTTGTGAAACATACTGTTGTGCCTAAAGAAATGTTTGAAGCGACTTTGATTGCTAGACCATTTGATTGTGAAGAAGATGCTATTGCGGCTGTTTTATCACATAAGATTCAACCGGGTGATGCTGTCTTTATTCGTTATGAAGGTCCTCAAGGCAGTGGTATGCCAGAAATGTTTTATACTACAGAAGCGATTGCTTCTGATGAAAAATTAGGCGCTTCTATTGCTTTGATTACTGATGGACGTTTTTCTGGTGCTTCTAAAGGACCGGCTATTGGACATGTTTCTCCAGAGGCAGCTCAGGGAGGACCAATTGCTTTGGTTGAAGAAGGAGATTTAATTGAAATTAATATTCCTCAACGTATTTTAAGAATTTGTGGCATTCATGGACAAAAGATGAGTGAAGAAGATATTCAAAAAGTATTAGAGGAAAGAAGAAAGCATTTAAAACCATTTGTCAGCAAGTATCAAGATGGTGTATTGAAAATCTTCTCTGAACATGCAGTTTCAGCTATGAAGGGTGGATATATGAAGTAATGGCAACTAAGAAAGTAAAGAAGGATAAAATGGATGGATTGACGGAACGTCAAAAAAATATTATTCGTTTACGTCAAAAACTCAATGCACCTGATCCAGATGCTGTGCATGTATTTACACCTTATAAAATATTGACTTATGTTTTTGTGATTCTTTTTCCACCCTATGCTTTATATCGCATCTGGAAAAAGAATTCACCATTCAATAAACAGGAAAAATGGGTACAGACAATGGTTTGTGTGATTTATATGTTTGTTGTGATTGTTAATTTATGGGAGGTATATGGTTGATGAAAAAGTCAGAAGTATTAATGAAGTTAAGACAATGTGGGGCAGTTGCAGTCATTCGTGGTGATAGCTATGATGAAGGGTTGAATATTTCTAAAGCTTGTATTCAAGGTGGTTTAAAAGCCATTGAAATGGCTTATACAAATAGTCATGCTTCACAGATTATTCAAGATTTAAAAGAAATGTATAAAGATGATTTGGATGTTTTTGTAGGAGCTGGAACAGTTTTGGATGCTCCAACAGCTAGAAGTGCAATTCTTGCTGGAGCACAATATATTGTGTCACCATCATTTGATTATGATACAGCGATTTTATGTAATCGTTATGGTGTTCCTTATATTCCGGGTTGTATGACAATCAAAGAAATAGTCACAGCTATGGAAGCAGGAAGTGAAATGATTAAACTATTTCCAGGTAGTGCCTTTGGTCCAGGTTATATTGGAGCTATTAAATCACCTTTACCTCAAACATCTATTATGGTTACTGGTGGTGTCAAATTGGATAATGTCCAACAATGGTTCAATGCTGGTGTTGATGCGATTGGAGTTGGAGGCGAATTAAATAAACTCGGTGCTCAAGGGCAATTTGATGAAGTGACAAAAATAGCCGCTCAATATGTACAGGCAGTGAAAGAGGCTAGATAATATGAATGTTTTATGTATGGGAGAAACCTTATTAAGGTATTCTACAAAAAAGGGACATCGTTTTTCAGAACTTGATTTTCAAGTCCATGTCGGGGGTAGTGAAACCAATATTGCAGTTAATTTAGCTCAATATGGTTTTCATACATCTTTATTGACCAAACTTCCTCGTCATGCTTTGGGGGAAGCTGTGATTTCTTTCTTAAAGAGTTTTGGTGTAGATACATCAAAGATTTTAAGAAATGATATGCGTATAGGAAGTTATTTTTTAGAAAATGGCAGTGGGAACCGTGCCAGTCAAGTGATTTATGATCGCTGTTATAGTGCGATGACATCTTTTACATTGAATGATATTGATTTAAAAACAGTATTTCAAAACATTGATGTTTTTGTTGTGTCAGGAATTACAGTGGCTTTAAATGAGCATATTCAAAATGCTGTGGTGGAAATGGTCAAATATTGCCAGGGAAATAATATTCTTGTCGTCTATGATAGTAATTATCGTGCAAAACTTTGGAGTATTGAAGAAGCAGGAAAAGCTTTAAAACGTATTTTACCATATGTGGATATCTTATCAGCAGGATATCTTGATGCGCAGAATTTTTTAGATATCACAAGTTCTAAAGAAACATTTGAAGAAAAATTAGCTGATGTCTATAACCAAATCAAACAGCAATATCCTCATATTCATTATATCATGTCAACAAAGAGAGATATCATCTCTACTAGTGTCAATGAATTAACAGGATATTTATATGATGAGTCATTGCATGTTTCTCCAATTTATCATATTGATGATATTGTTGATCGTGTCGGTGGGGGAGATGCTTTTCTTTCAGGTGTATTGTATGGATTATTGAACCAACGTGATAGACAATATAGCTTAATGTTTGGATGCTGTGCATCTGTTTTGAAACACACAATCCATGGTGATGCCAATCAGTTCAGTATTGAAGAGATAGAGAGTTTTATGTATCAAGGTGTTTCAAAAATTAATAGATAAGGAGGAAGAAAAATGAGTTTTCCTAAGAATTTCTTATGGGGTGGAGCCATTGCTGCCAATCAGGCTGAAGGCGCTTATTTAGAAGATGGAAAAGGTTTAACAACAGTGGATATGATTCCTCATGGAGAAAAAAGAATGTATGTGAAGTTAGGGGAAATGAATCCAGTTGAGTTTATAGAAGGAGAAAATTATCCGAGTCACGAAGCTATTGATTTTTATCATCATTATAAAGAAGATATCAAAATGTTAGCAGAAATGGGATTTAAATGTTTTAGAACTTCTATTTCTTGGGCACGTATTTATCCTGATGGTGAAGGAGAAGTCAATGAAGCAGGTGTGGCATTTTATAAAAGTATGTTTGAAGAATGTCGTCGTTATGGCATTGAACCATTAGTCACATTATGTCATTTTGATGTACCTATGGCATTGGTCAACAAATATGGCTCTTTTAGAAGCCGTCATGTGATTGAATGTTTTACGCGTTATGCACGTACATGTTTCGAAAGATTTGATGGTCTTGTGAAATATTGGTTGACATTTAATGAAATTAATATTTTATTGCATTCTCCATTTTCGGGGGCTGGAATTAGCTTTCGTCCAGGTGAAAATAGAGAACAGGTGAAATATCAGGCTGCCCATCATGAATTGATTGCCAGTGCTTTAGCAACAAAGATTGCGCATGAAGTGAATCCTGATAATTTGGTAGGGTGTATGCTGGCAGGAGGCCAGTTCTATCCATATAGCTGTAATCCAGAAGATGTCTGGTTAGCTATGAATAAAGATCGTGAGAATTTAATGTTTATTGATGTCCAGGTACGTGGTTATTATCCTAGCTATGCCAAACGTGTATTTAAAGAAAAGAATATTCATTTGGATATTCAAGAAGGAGATTTAGAAATTCTCAAACAATATCCTGTAGATTTTGTTTCATTTAGCTATTATCAATCAAGATGTGCCAGTGCCGATCCAAATCTCACAGCAACTGATGGCAATGTCGTGAAATCTGTCAAAAATCCATATCTCAAAACAAGTGATTGGGGCTGGCAGATTGATCCTTTAGGTTTGCGTATTACATTAAATGCTTTATATGATCGTTATCAAAAACCATTGTTTATTGTAGAAAATGGATTAGGAGCAAAAGATGTCATTGAAGAAGATGGAACAATTCAAGATGATTATCGTATTGATTATTTAAGAGAACATATCAAAGCGATGAGTGACGCTATTGATGATGGTGTGGATTTAATGGGTTATACAACTTGGGGATGTATTGATCTTGTATCAGCAAGTACTGGTGAAATGAGTAAACGTTATGGTTTTATTTATGTGGATAAAGATGATGAAGGACATGGAACGCTTAAGCGTATGAAGAAGAAATCATTTGATTGGTATAAAAAAGTTATTGCAACAAATGGAGAAGATCTTGCATAGATCTTTTTCTTTTTGTGCAATATTGGTATTTTTGTGAAAGTTTAGTATAATAAACATATGAGGTGAGGAGTATGGAAGCTTTCTATAAACAGGAAGATTTAGAAGTTTTTAGAAAATGGGTTTATTATCAGGTGGAAAATGATCCTCGCTTAACTTTAGAAAAGTATGATTCACGTACATATAAAATATATTATAAAAAGAGAGTGGCTAGATTTGTGATATGGCCGATTGGGATTGTTGAAGAAGCTATTGTTGAAGGAGAACAATTACTTTTTTATTTACATTATCAGTTTTATAGTTTTCATTATGCAACGAATTTATTTCATCGTATGATGGAAAAACTGCTTGAAGATGAAAAAACAAATTATCATATTTTATTATGTTGTTCAGGTGGAATGACAACTGGGTATTTTGCTCAGAAATTGAATAAGTATTGTCAATTAAACCATTTACCTTATCAAATTGATGCACAAGCTGTTCATCAGTTGGAGAATGTTTATCAGAATTATGATTTTATTTTTATAGCACCTCAGCTAAGATATAAACAAAGGGAATTATCTCAAACATTAAAACCGGTACCTGTTTATAATATTGAAGCTTCAGTGTTTGCGACTTATGATTGTCAGGCAATGATTGAAGTCATAGAGAAAGCAATTAAAGATGGAGGATATGATGAGCGAAAAGGATAAAATGATGGCTGGACATTTATATCAGCCTTATGATCAGGAATTATATCATGAAAGGGAAATCTGTAAGAGAATGCTTTATGAATATAATCGTTATACGCCAGTTCAAAAAGCAGAACGAGATATTCTTTTAAAAAAATTATTGAATTGTAAAGGAGAATTATGTATTGAACCACCATTTTATTGTCAATATGGATATCATATTACAGTTGGCTTAAACTTTTATAGTGATGTCAATTTAACAATTTTGGATCAGGGACTTGTCGAAATCGGAGATCATGTTGTCTGTGGGCCCAATGTTCACATCTATACTGCATCTTATCCATATCATGAGATGCAAAGAATGCAAGGATATGAATATGCCAGATCTGTAAAAATTCATGATTATGTCTGGATTGGTGGCAATGTGACTATTTTACCAGGTGTCAAAATTAACCAGGGAGCAATTATTGGAGCGGGTAGTGTCGTAACACAGGATATTCCTCCATATGTTATTGCGGCCGGAAATCCATGCCGAGTCATTCGTCCAATTACCAAGGAAGATGTACATAAGAAATGGTAATTGAGATAAAATAAACTCATAATATAATCACAATCATATTATAAGGAGTGGACTATTTATGTTATTTATTCGGGATAAATACTCGGTGCAGTTCTAAAACTGATAACAGATTGCATCGAGATTAAATAATATGTTATCAGGATAACTGCACCTATTGAATACATATAAACAAAAAAAGGAGTAGTTATTAAATGAATAAAGAAGAATTGTTACAAGAATGGTTGAAAGAAGAAAAAAAGGCACAAATACAGGGATGGAATTTTTCTCATATTTATGGAAGATATGAGGAAGAGGATGATTTGCCTTGGGATTTTCATGAAATAATAAAAAAATATTTATCTCATGATATGAAATTGTTGGATATGGAAACAGGTGGAGGAGAATTCCTGCTAAGTTTAAACCATCCTAAGAATTTAATATCTGCAATTGAAGGATATAAACCAAATGTAGAGTATTGTAGAGATGTTTTACTTCCATTCGGAATTGATTTTAAAGAAGCTGATGGATTAGATGATTTACCATTTGAAGATAAAAAGTTTGATATAGTAACAAATAAGCATGGCGATTATAAAGTTACAGAATTAAAAAGAGTATTAAAAAATGGTGGATTATTTCTTACCCAACAAGTAGGAGCGGAAAACGATAGAGAACTTATTGAATTGTTATTGTCTGAAAAAACGACTTGTACATTTGCAAACCAATATTTGAATATTCGAAAAAAAGAATTAGAAGATCATAATTTTGAAATACTTGAGAGTAACGAAGTATATCGACCAATAAAATTTTATGATGTAGGAGCATTGGTCTGGTTTGCTAAAATTATTGAATGGGAGTTTGTAGGTTTTTCAGTAGAATCTTGTATAGAAAATTTATATAAAGCACAAGCTATACTGGAGAAGAAGGGTGTTATCGAAGGAAGAATTCACAGATTTTACATTGTTGCCAGAAAAACATAAATTTTTGAAATGCAAAAGGAGTCATAAATTTCTTGCTTTACCTTAATACGTTTAATATACGGTTATAAAAAATCAAAATTTGCGTTTTAATAAATCTTATTATGATTAATAAAGTGATGAATTTAATGATTGAGATTCTTTTTTTTATTTCATCGCATCAGGATATCCTTGTCGAGTCATTCGACCTATCACAAAGGAAGATGTTCATAAGAAATGGTAAATTGTATAGAAGTTTGATGAAGCATAGAGGTGATGAGACAATGAAAGTTCATATAAGATTGGCAAAAGCATCTGATTATGATGAAATTATGGAGATTTTAAATCAGGTCCATGCTCTCCATGTGAAGTTAAGACCTGATTTGTATCAAGAAAGTCATGATCTTTTCACATTGGAAGAACTAAAAGATGATATTTCTCATCAGGGTTATTATGTTGCTAAAGAAGATGGAAAAGTTGTTGGTATATTAAGAATTATGTTTCGTCATATCAAGACGCCTGCACATCAAGAATGTCGTATCATATGGATAGATACAATGGGTGTGGCTGACGGATATCGAGGAAAAGGGATTGGTCACCAGTTACTCTGTTATGTGAAAACATTAAAAGAACAGTTAGGTTATGACCGCATTGAATTACAGGTGAATGCTCAAAATCAACATGCTTATGATATCTATAAACAGTATGGTTTTGTAGATAAATCTATCATTATGGAATTGTCTTGAATATAAAGAAAAAGAGATTATGATTTCTCATAATCTCTTTTTCGTGTTATTATTTTTCGAAAGTTGTGTATTATATGAACTACAATCTCCATCTCTCTACCAAATAACTTCCACCTTGCTCTTCTTCCTCACCATATCCGTATCTCTACGGACAAGTATATTCTACCATAATTTTCAAATAATGCAAGATGGTTTTGTCGATTTATGACTGATGAAGGTCTGAATAATTGATAAGTTGGATGTGATGATCATGAATAAATTGCTTAACTTTATCGGAAGTCAGTAATTCTAACTCTTTCATACGAGGAATGCTGTAACTTGTCATATCATATAGCCTTTGATCAAGATAGGCTGGATGACACATAAATTCTAAAGCACCTTCTTTTGATGTTAGAACTTGAGTAAAAAACTCATAATTGACATCTTCATTATACATTTGATCATAAACTGGAACATATGGGTAATCTTCAATAATCTGTTCTCTTTGACGAATAGGAAGATTATATTCCTTCGCTAGTTTTTTGGTTATATCCATATGCCATGGTAATAAGTGAACATGATGGTGAGAATCAATATGTGTTGGTTTACAATGTGCAATTTCAATGAATTTTTCTATTTGTGCCTTCCATTCTTTATATAATTCATCAGGATTGGCATGTGGCTGACCATCAGGATAATCTTTTGGTCTGATGAAATCTCCAGTTGCTGTTGTGTAAGATTTTGCTCCATCAATCAAGGGACGTCCTACTGTTAAAACAAGATGAATACCGACTCCTAAATTTGGGAAATTTTTAGCTTGTTCTAAAGCAAAACTGGCATAGGGCATATTCATCATGCATGTTGTAGAAGTAACAATTCCTTGGTTATGTGCAACTAAAATACCAATTGTATTGGCTTGTGTCATGCCAAAGTCATCAGCGTTGACGATTAATTTTTGAATCATGAAAAAACCTCCTTATAAGAAGATTATACTCTAAATAGTTAAGAGAAGTTGTTTTTTTCATATTCTTAAAATATTTCTTTGTGTCTAGAGGATGATTGCTATATAATAGAAAAGAAATCGAGGAGGGATGCTATGAACACAATTACTGGTTATACTGGTTTATATGGCATTGTAGCAAATCCAATTAAACATTCATTATCTCCAATGATGCATAATACAGCTTTTCAATATCTTGGAATTAATGATGTTTATTTGGCATTTGAAGTTACTGAAGAGCATTTTCATGATTTTATGCTAAGTGCCAAAACACTTCATATGAAAGGTTTTAATGTATCCATGCCCTATAAAGAAAAAATCTTACCTTATTTAGATGAATTAACCCCTGAGGCGCAATTGTGTCAGGCTGTGAATACAGTTAAAAATGAAAATGGAAAATGGATTGGTCATATCAGTGATGGGCGTGGCTTTATTATGGCGTGTGAGGAAAAAGGCTGGGATGTCCGTCATCAAAAAATTGTAATCTTAGGTGCAGGTGGTGCAGCAAAGGCAATCATTGCAGCTTTAGCATTTCATGATGTGCAAGAAATTGTGATTTATAATCGTAGCGTTAAGGAATGGGTTGAAACTTTTCAAGAAAAATTAGCTTGTCCTATTGTTTTCAAGCCGTTATCTGATTTGCAATCTCTAAAAGATGATTTAAAAGATGCCTATTTATTGATTCAAACAACGAATGTCGGGATGAAACCTCATCCTGAAGGATGCTTGATTCCTGATGTTTCATATTTAAGAAAAGAATTAAAAGTAGCAGATATTATTTATAATCCTAAAGAAACAAAATTATTAACCTTGGCAAAAGCGCAGGGACTTGATTATATGAATGGTGAAGGAATGATTGTTTATCAGGGTGCTGTTTCTTTTGAGTTTTGGACAGATTGTCCAATGCCAATATCAGAAGTGAAAAAAAGTTTAAAAATGGAGTGAGAAGAAATGAAGGAAATTGTTGTAGCTTCAACAAATGAAGGAAAAATTAAAGAGATAAAAGCTATGTTAAATCAAATTGGTATTGAAGTGAAATCATTGAAGGATGTTTTTGATCATGAAATAGATATTGAAGAAAATGGACAAACATTTCAGGAAAATGCTTTGATTAAAGCACAAACAATTTGTGATATGATTCATAAACCTGTTTTAGCTGATGATTCAGGTTTAGAAGTAGATGCTTTAGATGGGGCGCCCGGTATTTATTCGGCTCGTTTTATGGGACATGATACAAGCTATGATGTTAAAAATCAATATATTATTGATGCTGTAAAAGGAAAAGAAAGGGGAGCACGATTTGTTTGTGCTATGGCTTTATGTATACCAAATCAGGATCCTATCTTAATTGAAGAATATTTTAATGGAGAAATTCATGATAAGATTGAAGGAGAAAATGGTTTTGGTTATGATCCTATTTTCTATGTCCCTGAGCTTCATAAAACATCAGCACAGTTAACTTTAGAAGAAAAAAATCAATATTCACATCGTGCTAAAGCGCTGAAAAAACTTTATACGATTTTAAAAGGAGAAGAATAAATGAATCATATTGTATTAGTACATCCTGCTATCCCTCAAAATACAGGTAATATTATGCGTACTTGTGTTGCGACACATTCACGTTTACATTTAATTAAACCATTAGGTTTTTCTCTTGATGATAAACATATGAAAAGAGCAGGATTAGATTATATTAAAGATTTAGAAATGCAAATTTACGATAGTTGGGAAGATTTTGTAAGTCAAAATCAAGGAGATTATCATTTCTTTACAAGATATTCTAAGCTTTGTTATAGTGATCAAAACTATGTATCCAATCAGGATCAATATATTATTTTTGGACATGAGCATGATGGTATCCCTCATGAAATCTTAAAAAATCATTTAGATGAATGTGTCCGTATTCCGATGGATGCCAATGCTAGAAGTCTGAATCTTTCTAATTGTGTAGCAATAGGCATTTATGAAGTTTTACGCCAACAGAATTATCCAAAATTATCAAAGGTTGAGGTACAAAAAGGTGCTGATTTCATATATAAAGAATAGAAAAAGTGATATTTTTCTAGCATTGGTTCTGACTGTTTTTATTATCGGTTTAGCAGTTGTCATCACCGTATTCTTTAAACCGTTGTATTACTTTGATATTCAATATCTAAAAATCAGTGAGAATACAGGCCTTTCTCCAGATGTTATTCGTCATAATTATGATGTTTTGATTCAGTATCAGAGTCTCTTTTATCAAGGTGCTTTAAATCTTCCTGATTTTGCAATGTCTAGCAGTGGTCGTATCCATTTTGAAGAAGTGAAAAGAATTTTTGAAGCCATTCAAATAGTGTGTCTAATAACAGGAATGATATCTTTAGTTATGATGGTTTTGCGTTTTCGTCAAAAAGAGTATCGTTTTTTGCAGTTAACATCTTTGTTTTCTGTTGGAATACCTTTAGTGATTGGATTTTTAGCAGCTATTGATTTTAATAAAGCATTTGTTATTTTTCATCAGATTGTCTTTAGAAATGATTATTGGATTTTCGATGAAGTGACAGACCCGGTGATTACGATTTTACCAGAAGCCTTTTTTATGCATTGTTTTATGATGATTATTGGAATTGTCCTTGTTATCAGTGGAATACTCTATTTGATTTATTTAAGACAAAGAAAAAAGATTTTGTCTGCTTTATAAAAGCCTGTCATCATAATTATGACAGGCTTATAAAATATTTTGCTTTTCTAATTCTTTTCTTAAATCAGCTTGGTAAGGTAAATAAATACCATGAATATGAAGTTCTTGTGCTGCTCTAATATTTGCCAACATATCATCAATGAAAAGAGATTCCTCAGGATTCAAATGATATCTTTTTAAAAGAAGTTCATAGATTTTTTTATCTGGTTTGACGAGATGTTCATTAGCAGAAATGATACCACCATCAAAAAGCTTGAAAAAGTCATATCTTTCAAACATTGTTTCAATAGCTTCTTTATGGAAATTAGATAAGAGATAGAGCGCATATCCACGGTCTTTGAGTTCTTGTACAATTTTTACGTTTTTGGTTAATGGGGTCATCATCTGAGTCCAGTTTTCCATTACAAAAATAATTTCATCATGATAGTGAGGATGCTTTAATGTCAAAGATTGAATTGCATCTTTAATCATCATGGTTCCTATATCCAGTTCAATCCATTCATCACTGGAAAAAATAATCATCATTAAATCTCCCATTACGGATGGAGTGAAATGTTTTTGCAGATATTCCTCAGGTTGAAAATCTAATAAAACGTTTCCGATATCAAAAATAATATTTTTCATATATGACTCTCCGTTCATAACAAATTCACACAATTCATGCATTATGTTATAATATATTCTAGCATAGGAGGATATGTAGATGAAAGCATTTTTAGAAAAATATAACAGTTTAAAATATTTGCTTTATTTTTTTATTGCCTATATGATTGGTTTTGTTATTTTAGAAAACCATCAGTCATCACGTTTAATCATTACTGATTCATGGATTGATCAGTATATTCCTTTTAATGAATATTTTGTGATTCCATATGTTTTGTGGTTTGTATTTATCGCATTAGGTTTTGCTTATTTTGTTTTTATAGATCAAAGTGGAATTAAAAGGACTTACTTTTATTTGTTTTTAGGAATGAGTCTTTCTTTGTTGATTTATGCGATATTACCCACAGGGCAGAATTTACGCGTTCATTTACCTAATGACAATATTTTCCAATGTCTCGTTAGTTTTATATATTCAGTAGATTCACCGACAAATGTCTGTCCAAGTATTCATGTTTATAATAGTGTTATGATGTGTGTGTCATTATTGAAAAGTCCTCGTATTCAAAAATCTTCATGGCTATGTGCAGGTATTGTGATTTTAGCTGTTTTGATTTGTATGTCAACAGTCATGATTAAACAACATGCTTTCATAGATATTGTTTTTGCTTTGATTTTAGCTATCATTATTTATAATATTGGGAAAAGAAAGTTTGACTATTAAATATGTTCACTTGACATGGATAAGTGCATATTAGTAGATATATATTTCTTTTTCAACGAAATATCAATGAAAGATGGCGGATATGCCATCTTTCGTGGATCAGTGAAAAGGGGCTGTAACGAAATAAATATTCATAAGGTCACCTAAAAAAGAAAACGACAGTGAATATCGTTAATGATACTCG
>CALUZM010000018.1 GCA_944325245.1 uncultured Massilimicrobiota sp.
TTACTGTTGGCTAGACTTTGTAAGGTTAGGAATTTCACCTAACTAGATAATTTGCACCGAACTGGCGCACCACCTAATACTTATTATATCAATCGAACAAGAAAATTACTAGAAATTATCTTGGTTTAGGTGTGATATTTCCTAATATAACATACTCTTTTGCTCCTGTAGCACTTTTCACATTAGAAAAATGATGATGTAAAGTTTCATTTCCCATAATGACAAAAGCAATGGCTTCCTTCGCATCACTTGAATAGCCCATTTCATCTTGAGTATAAACAGGAATAGGAGATAATTCTTGACGAATCATATTCACTAATGTCAAGTTATGACTTCCACCTCCACCTATCACAACCCAATCTAAAGAATGATATGACAAGATATCACGTTGATAATGGTACGCTATAGATTTTGCTGTAAAACACGTCAATGTAGCAACTATATCTTCTGCCTTTTCATGCTTATAACAATACAAAAGATGTTGAACATAGTTTTCACCAAAATCCTCACGACCTGTAGATTTAGGTGGCTTTTTTCGCATATAAGGATGATGCATTAACATATCAAGTAATTCATCAATAATATGTCCTTTTGCTGCAATTTTACCTTGATTATCATATTCTAAATGATAGAGCTGTCGACACGCTTCATTAATCATCATATTGCCAGGACCTGTGTCAAAGGCCTGAATCGCATCAATATCTTGTCCTACTAACAATGTAACATTGCCAATACCACCAATATTCTGCAAAGCAATATTTTGATGAGGTTCACTATATAATAAATATTCACTATAAGGAACCAATGGTGCACCCTGTCCACCTGCTGCCATATCCATAACTCTAAAATCAGAAACAACCGTTGTATTCAATTCATATGCTAAAACTGCCGGTTCCCCTATCTGCATGGTTGAAGGTAACAAATGATTTTTAGAAAAAGGAATATGATATATTGTTTGTCCATGTGTCGCAATAAAAGAAATATCTTCTTTTGAAATATGACATTTTTTAAGCAAAGTCTTCACTGCCTCAACAAACAAATATCCTAATTCAAAATTAAGACTGCAAATTTCGTCTACACAAGATTCTTTTTCATCACACGCTTTTTTTATTTTCTCTTTCATATCTAAGGGCATTGGATACTCATTATATCCTATAACTTTTACTTTTGTTTCTATATGAAAACCATCAATATCTACCAAAACAGTATCAATACCATCCATCGATGTTCCAGACATAATTCCAATGGCATACATAATCATCACCTCAAGAAAATCATACGCTTATTAAAATATTATTTCAATATTATAATATAATTATTAAAATTTTATTTTTTGTATTATTCATAAAAAACAGTAAGATTTGACTCTTACTGTTTTTTTATAATTATAATCCTTTTTCAGTTAATTCTCTTGCGACATCATCTTTAATTGTGACACCTTCTGCTTCAAGCTCAGCAATTTTTTCTGCAAATTGAGGTAAGTATTTCTTATGAGCTATTAATAATTCATCTAATACTCTCTTTGCAGTTTCACCTGATGGAATCTGTGGATTCAAAATAAATGCCTGCAATGCCATTCCATAATTTCCTGTGACTGCAGCTTCCTCTACACACCATTCCATGTTCTTCATGCATTGTAGCCATCCTCTTTCTGCTGGCTGTAATGGTCCAAAGGCAATCGCTCTTGCGCCTGTAGCTCCAATGAATGAAGAAACTTCTACTGCTGCTTCTGGTGGTAAATCTGGGACAGCTCCATTATTTCTTGTTGTCACAACAATATGTGTATTTTTATTCGCATAGATTGATGCAATTGTTTCACAAGCAGCATCACTATAATGTGCTCCTCCACGTTTTGCTAACTGTTCTGGTTTATGATCCAATTCAGGGTTTTTATACAATTCAAACAATTCTTCTTCTGTTTGTTTTACTTGTTGTGCTCTTGTTCCAATTGTATTATATTCTTCAAGTCCATGTTTTAACATTTCTTCTTGACGATAGTAATATCTATGATATCCACATGGAATCATTTGCATTTGATCCAACTGTTCTTTAAAGAAAGGAATATCATGAATATTAGCAGGAATTCCTGAATCTTTTCCTTCATACATCGCATCAATAATCTGTTGAGTCACTTCATTTCCATGTTCATCATAAACTTTATGCCAATGGAAGTGATTCAATCCAGCAAACTTATATGTTAATTGATCTAATGTTTTTCCAATTGTTTCTGGTTCAGCCATCATCGCTCCCACTGGAACATTACATAATCCAATAACTTTATCCCATTTTCCATATTTCATGACAGCTTCTGTGACCATTCCACTTGGATTTGTAAAGTTAATTAACCATGCATCCGGACATAATTCCTTCATATCTTCTACAATGCTTAAAATAACAGGAATTGTTCTAAAAGCTTTAAAGATTCCTCCAGCCCCATTTGTTTCCTGACCTAACATACCATATGAGAAAGGAATTCTTTCATCTTTCACACGTGCATTCAACAACCCAACTCTAAATTGTGTTGTCACAAAATCTGCACCTGGTAATGCTTCTCTACGATCCAAAGTCAAGTGAACTTTGACATCATAAGGAGATGCATCCCACATACGTTGAGCCATAGCACCAACAATTTCTAATTTTTCTTTTCCATCTTCAATATCAACTAACCAAATTTCTTTAATAGGAAGTTCTTCATATCTTTTAATAAATCCTTCCATTAATTCTGGAGTATAACTACTTCCTCCACCAATTGTAACAATCTTTACAGGTTTCTTTTCCATAATCGGTCCTCCTTTATCTTTAATTATAAGTATAATATCAAAAAGCTCACTTTGCTTATTATTTTCATTTATTGAAAAGAAAAATAATCAACAAAGAAGAGCTATAATTGTTTAAATTTCTGGCATTGCACATCCATCCGCTCGTGGATCACTTCCACCTAACCTCAAGCCATCTTTTCTTATTTCTATGATTTGAGACGCTCCAGAACAAGTATATGGTTCAATCACATTAAGGTCATGCCCCATAGCCTTTAATTGATTTAAAACTTCTTCACCTACCTGAGATTCAATTTTTAATTGATGAGTCACACTTCCATCTTCATGAATTGTGTGATTATCAGCCCATTTTGGTTCTTCCAATGCTGTTTGAACATCTAAACCAAAATCAATAATATTACATAATGTCTGCATATTCCATTGTGGCTGATTATCTCCACCTGGAGTATTTCCCACATAACATAATCTTCCTTGATTATCTGTGACCATATATGTATTTAATGTATGCATTGTCTTTTTACCTGGGGCTATCACATTTGGATGACCAGATGTTAAGTTAAATCCCGTTCCTGCTCTATTATTAAGCAAAATACCTGTTCCATCAACAATCTCTCCTGATCCCCAAGTT
The DNA here is from genome assembly GCA_944325245.1 of uncultured Massilimicrobiota sp. Classification (GTDB taxonomy): domain Bacteria; phylum Bacillota_I; class Bacilli_A; order Erysipelotrichales; family Coprobacillaceae; genus Allocoprobacillus. The sequence goes on from CALUZM010000018.1 coordinate 3,406, forward strand.
GCTGAAATGCTATGTATAAATGAAACAGCATTTCCATCCTTATCAACTGCAACCATACTTGTTGTATGAGAAAATTCATCAAACTCTAATTCTTCATATTCATTGATGCAACGATCCATCTTAATTTTATTTGCCATCTTCTTTCCATATTCTGAAGTTAATATTTCAGAAACAGGGTTTGTGACATAATCAGGATCTCCAAAATATTTCATTCTATCATGGAATGCAATTTTCTTTGCTTCTACCATCAAATGAATTGCTGATGCACGATCATTTTTATATTTTGACATATCAAACTGATTCAAGATATTCATTTCTTCTAAATGGATTATTCCCTGAGAAACAGGTGGTAATTGAATAATCTGATAATCTCTATAAGGAACAGAAATCGGTTCAACATATTGACAATGATAATCTCTTAAATCTTCTAATTCAATTAATCCCCCATGTTTATGAGAATAGTTCACAATTTTTTGAGCAATTTCACCTTTATAAAAAGCATCCTTCCCTTCTTTACATAAACATTCTAAAGTTGTTGCATAATCTTTGTTGTAAAGCAGTTCTCCAATTTCATATGGATGACCATCTTTAAGATATATATTTGTCAAATTTTTGAATCTTTTCATTTTTTCATAATCTGTATGCATATGTCTAACTACTTTTTCAGATGCAGGTACACCATTTCGTGCCAATTCAATAGCGTCCTGACACACATTATTAAAAGTCATTGTTCCAAAATGATCTAAAGCTTCAAAATAAACATCACAAGCCCCTGGAATCGTCACCGATAGCATTCCATCTTTTGGAACATTTTTAAAACCATTTTCTTGAAAATATTGTAGGCTGGCTTTTTGTGGTGCACCTCCAGATCCATTTATTGCATATATCTTATTAGTTTTTGCTTCATAATATAATAAAAACGCATCTCCTCCTAAATTACACATATCGGGTAAAACAACATTACTTGTTAAGGCCATAGCAATAATGGCATCTATAGCATTTCCACCATTATTCAAAACTTTTAAACCTGATGTTGATATAAGAGAATGGGCTGAAGCAACCATTCCCTTTCTTGACATAACAATTCCTCTATGTTTCATATGTATACCTCTACTATTCAGAAAGTGAGTTTTCACCATTCAAACGTTCACGTTCAATAATTTTGAAGAATGGATAATAAATCACACCTGCTAAAATCAAACCACAAATAGACCATATCATGGCTGGAATATTACCACCAGTTGATAGATATGCACCAATAACAGGAGGCATAATCCATGGAACCTGAACAACTGGTCTACCAATAATATTAAAGAACATCAAGAAATATGTACCCGTTACTAAAACAGCATCAACCAATACAAATGGTATCATAATAATTGGATTCATTACGATTGGTAAACCAAAAACAACCGGTTCGTTAATTTCAAAAAGACCTGCTGGTAAAGCCAAACGTCCTAAAGTTCTCAATGATTTTTCCTTTGATCTTGCCATAAGAACAACCAAAGGAAGTGTAGCTCCACATCCACCAAAGCTTACAAACCATGGAATGAAACCTAAAGCTGTAATATATGGAATAGGTTGTCCTGCAACAAAAGCCTCTGTATTAGCAACAATAAATGTTGTAAATATTGGCGTTCCTACAGCATTCAATACTGATTGACCATGAATACCAACACACCATAATAATTGAGATACGACCATATAAACCAAAATACCAGGATAAGAATTTAAAGCAAATACAAGTGGTGAGAACAAAGAAATAATAAGTTCAGGAATATTAATTCCTAATACGCAGCGAAGAATAAATAAAATAGTTAATGATGCCATACTTGGAATTAATGCTGAGAATGATTGTGAAACAGCTGGTGGCACACCCTCAGGAAAGCGAATAACCCAATTATGTTCAGTAAAAAGCTGTAAAACTTTTACACAGAATATAGCAACAACTAACCCTGTGAAAATTCCTTTTGATCCAAAATAATCTGTTGTCAAAGCAAATTCTGAATCAACTTGCAAAATCATAAATCCAATAAATGATATAATTCCACCCATTAATGCATCTTGATTAAATTGTTTCGCTAAATTGTATCCTACAGAAAAAGATACAAACAAAGCAATAATTCCAATCGTCATTGCATTAGGCACATTTAACATAGCTGAATAAGGTTCAATAATTTCTAGCCATGTATCATTTGGAAACTGCGATATGATGATAAAAATACTACCAAAAATAGTAAATGGTACCGTAGCAATCATTCCATCACGGATACCCTTTAAATAGCGGTTCGTCGCTAATTTTGCAAATACTGGAGCAATTTTGTTTTCCATCAACTCCATAATCTTATTCATACACTTTCCTCCTTTAAATATATTTTCTTGCAACAATTATAACATCATAATGTATTTGTGTAAAGATTATAATGTTTTATTTTTTCACTTTTTTTCAGATTTTTTTAATAAAAATTGAATTTTTATTTCAATGTAATAAAATTTTGTTATTCTTTACTTTTAAACATTATAATGTTATAATGTTTTTAGTCGATAAAAGAAAGGAAAATCTTATATGTCAAAGTTATTAATAAAAAATGCTCATTTTATAGATGGTAATATTTTTGATATTTACATTGAAAATAATATCATAAAAACAATAGGAACAAACTTAAATATTTCATCACAAAGAATTCCTACAATCTATTTACATGACGATGAATATATCAGTTCTGGCTGGATTGACTCTCATACTCATTGTTTTGAAAAATTTGAAATCTATGCTGACAACTGTGAAGAAATTGGCTACAGATCTGGCGTGACAACCGTCATAGATGCCGGAACTGCAGGTGCTGACAATATTGAAGAATTCTATAATCAAACAAAAAATTGTATAACACATGTCTATTCTCTTCTTAATATTTCAAAAACAGGGATATATGCTCAAAATGAATTATCTGATATGAACCATATCGATATAAAAGCTTTTCAAAATGCATATTTACAGTATCCGAATTTTATTATAGGGGTCAAAGCAAGACTTAGTAAAAGTGTCATTGGCAGCAATGGTGATTTACCACTTTATAAAGCTATAGAAATAGCAAATCTGACGGATCTCCCTCTCATGGTTCATATTGGAACAGCTCCTTTAGAGTTATCTAAGATATGCCAATACTTACGTCCAAAAGATATTATTACGCATATTTATAATCCAAAAGAAAATGGTATTTGGGATGGGCAACACATTAAGCCGTGCGTATTGGAAGCTTATCAAAAAGGAATATATTTTGATTTGGGTCACGGAACGGATAGTTTCTCATTCGACATCTTAAATTATGCTAATCAAAATCATCTGAAAGTCTATAGTATTAGCAGCGATATTTATCATCGTAATCGTAAGAATGGTCCTGTTTATGATCTAGCAACAACTATGACCAAACTTTATCATCATGGATACAGCCTAAAAGAAGTTATTGATTGCGTAACAATTCATCCTGCGAACATGTTTCATTTACATCATATAGGAAAAATTGAAAAAGGATATCAGGCCGATTTCACAATATTTAAACTTACTAATAAAGCAAAAAAACTTATTGATTCAACCGGAAAATCAATAACCGTTTCATCTTATATTCAACCTACAGCAGTTATTATCAATAGCAAATATATTCAATTAAAGGAGAAGAACAATGGATAACATTTATGATAAATACCATATTAGTCACATAATAAACGCTTCTGGGAAAATGACAATTTTAGGCGGTTCGCGTCTTAGTGAAGAAGTCTGTGAATATATGAAATTTGGTGCAAACCATTTTTTTGAAATCAAAGATTTACTTAATAAAACAGGTGATTATCTAGCTCAATTAATCGGAGTTGAATCCGCATATATTGTAAACAGCGCCTCAGGCGCTATTGCCCAAAGTGTAGCAAGCTGTATATCCAAAGGAAATATACAAGATATACTTCATCCATATAATTTTGAAAATAAAAAAAGAGAAATTGTTATTTGTAAAGGTCATAATGTCGATTATGGAACACCTATAGAATTAACAATTAGTCTAGGTGGAGGAAAAATTATAGAAGCAGGTTATGCGAATCGTTGCACATTAGAACATGTACAATCTTGCATTAATGAAAATACCGCTGCACTCATTTATGTCAAATCCCATCATTGCGTGCAAAAAGAAATGCCTGACATTCAAAGTTTTATTCAGTTAGCCCATCAAAATCAGTTGCCAGTTATTATAGATGCAGCAGCAGAAGAAGATTTATTGAAATATTATAAAATGGATGGTGATATTATCATTTATAGTGGAACAAAAGCTTTAGAAGGTCCTACCTCTGGATTAATCATTGGAAAAAAAGCTTTTGTAGAACAAATAAAAAAACAAAGTCTTGGAATTGGAAGAGTTATGAAAATTGGCAAAGAAAATATTTTAGGACTTGTCCATGCAATCGAATGCTATTTACAACACCAACATTCAACTTTAGAGCAACAAATTCAACGTTTAGAACCATTCAATAAAAAAATCAATCAAATCAACGGGCTCTCAGCACGATGTGTACAAGATGAAGCTGGTCGTTTGATTATCAGAAGTGAAATTACTTTTTTAAATGGAAATGCTTTAGAAATTGTTCAAAAACTAAAAGAAGGAAAAACCAAAATATATACTCGTGATTACCATGCCAATGAAGGAAAAATAGAAATTGATATTAGAGATGTTACTGATCATGAATTAGACATAATTTATGAAAAAATAGCAACAATAATGAAAGGATAATGATTATGAAAAAAACACCCAATTATTTAAATAATAAAATTTGTATCAATGTTTTGGCTAATTCTTTAGAAAATGCCAAAGAAATTTATAAAATGACAAATGGTCATGTTTTAATAGGATTACTCTCTAAAAATTATCAAAATGTTGATGATGCAGTAACTGATATGAAAAAATATGCAGTCGAAACTAACAATTCCATTTCTGTTGGTTTAGGTGCAGGAGATCCTAATCAATGGGAAATGGTGGCAGAAATTGCCAAAAAAGTTCAGCCACAACATGTAAATCAAGTTTTTACAGGTATTGGTTATACTCGTGCCTTATTAGGACAGAATGAAACGATTATTAACGGATTGATTTCACCAAGTGGAATAGTAGGCATGGTTAAAATTTCAACAGGACCTTTAAGTTCAAAAAATGTACCAGCAATTATACCTGTTGAAACTGCCATTGATATGTTAAAAGATATGGGATGTGACTCCATCAAATTTTTCCCTATGAAAGGACTCTCTACAAAAGAAGAATATACAGCAGTATGTCATGCATGTGCTAAAATGGACTTTATGATTGAGCCAACAGGTGGCATTGATTTGGAGAATTTTGAAGAAATCTGTAAGATAGCATTAGAGGCGGGAGTCAAAAAAATCATCCCTCATGTTTATACATCTATTATCGATAAAGAAACAGGTTGTACAAAAATTGAAGACATTCAAAAATTATATGAAATGATGAAGAGGTTATAGAAATGAAAATACTTGCTTTTGGAGAAGTGATGATGCGAATGATGCCATCCAACTATAAAACATTATCTCAAACAAATACTCTCGAATTTCTTTTTACCGGTACTGGAATCAATGTATTGTCAGGCCTTTATCAGATGGGACATCAAGTTTATATTGTTACCAAACTTCCTGATAATAATGTTGGTAAAGCCGCCAGTGCAGAGATCAGAAAATTAGGTATTCATGATTGCTATATTTGTTATGGCGGCAACCATATAGGGATATACTTTTTAGAACAAGGTATAGGAAATCGTGCTAGTCAGGTTACATATTTAAACAGAAAAGATAGTTCATTTTGTTTGAGCCAAATATCAGATTATGATTTTAGTTGTTTAGATGGCATGGACGCTTTACATATATGTGGAATTTCATTAGCAGTCAACGAAAACTTAAGACAAATTACATATAAATTTATTGAAGAAGCAAAAAAACGTCATGTTAAAATTATATTTGATTGTAATTATCGTCCTAGTCTATGGGCTCATCAGTCTTTTTGTGCCAAAGAGATATATGAAAATGTTCTTAAACAGGCTGATATTGTTTTTGCTGGACTCAAAGACGCCACTTTATTATTAAATAAAAAAATAGATTCATCCCTTTCTCATATAGAACAAATAAAAGAAGCATGTCGTCAAATGAGTCACGATTATCAGATAGAAACTATATTCGGAACCATTCGTAATACTCAGAATCATATATCTACATTAAATGGATATATGTATAATAGCAATCAATTCTTGATGAGTCCTTCCTACGAATTGACCATATATGATCGCATTGGAGCAGGAGATGGTTTTGCTGCTGGAGCAATTCATGGCTATTTTTCAAACATGGATCCTCATCTTCTTATTCAATATGCCACTGTTAGTGGTTTATTAGCACATACAACTTATGGTGATAGTCCTATCATCGGAGAGGATACTATATTAGATTTCATAAAAAATGGATGCGTACTTCTCAAACGTTAATGAATAAGATAATATAAAAATAAAAAATGCCGTGACTTCTTAAAAACAATCCAAATAAAAAAGCACTTAATAATTATATTGAATATAATTGTAAGTGTTTTTTTATGAATCTTGGAAACAATATTTCTTTTAATTCAAGTATGAAAAACTTCAATATGAACTGAGAAATCTTTATGTATTAAACACCAAATTGGAAAACAATACCCACAACTGCACTAATTGCAATTAAAAGTATTGGATGCCAATGCGTCTTTTTTTCTACAACATAAATAATAATTGCTAGAATAATTCCCTTTATAACAAATAAATCCAGCAATTGTCCAGTTTGTTGAAATGCATCAATATTAATTAAAGCAATTTTGACAACACTCATTCCAGCTGCTGCTATCATTGCAATTGAAGCTGGTCTCAATCCTAAAAATACAGCTTCAACATATTTATTTTCTTTAAACTTATTTAAAATTCTTGCTATGATTAAAATGATAATAATAGAAGGAGCGACCAAACCAACAGTAGCAGAAATCCCACCTAATATTCCACTTACATTATATCCCGCATAACTTGCCATATTGACACCAATAGCTCCAGGTGTTGATTCTGCGATAGCAATCATATTTGCAACATCACCATGAGTAAACCAGCCCATTGTATCAGATAAATCATACAAAAATGGCAAAGTTGCCAAACCTCCTCCAATTGAGAACAATCCAACATAAAAGAAACGTATAAAAAGTTGAAATAATAATGCCATTACTGATTCCCTCCTCTAGCCATGAAATAAACAATACCAACAATAGCTGCAAGTATAACTAAAATAGCTGGTGATATTGATGTAAATAAAGATAACAAGAAAACAACTGTAAAAATAAATAATGCCATTTTATTAACAATAGATTTTTTCCATAGACGTTCGACAGCATTCAAAATAAGAACACATACTGCCACTCTTATACCCGCAAATGCATTTTTAACTATTTCTAATTCAGCAAAATTATTTAAACAGGCTGCAATAATCATTAATAAAATACATGGAACAAAAACAAATCCTAAAGTTGCAACAATTCCTCCAATAACACCTTTCCTTTTATTGCCAATAAAAGTGGAAACATTTACAGCGATGATCCCTGGCGTACATTGCCCAATTGCAAAATAATCCATCAATTCTTCATCTGTTGCCCAACCTCTTTTCTCAACAAATTCTCTTTGTAAAACAGGTAACATAGCATATCCACCACCAAAAGTAACACTCCCTATTTTTGCAAAAGTCACAAAAAGATTCACTAATTCCTTCATTTTTCAGCCCTCCATTTACATAAATTCATTATAACATTATAATGAATTTATGTAAATAAAATCACAATTCTTTACAATATTTCTTTTTTTATATGTTATAATGTAACTATAAAAGTTAAAGGAGGATATTTAATGCCAGAAAAAGTACCACTCTATTACTCTATAATGGAAGTTTTAAAAGATTCTATTATTAATGGAATCTATCCAGTAGGCACTTTCTTACCTACAGAAACAGAATTAGAAAAACAATTCAATGTTAGTAAAATCACAGTAAGAAAAGCTATTGAATTATTAGAAAATGATGGTTATGTTTCAAAAAAAAGTGGCAAAGGAACAACTGTAATCAGTAATAATATTTTTAATAAATTATCCAATGGTCAATCATTTTCTTCCATCTTAAATCAACAGGGATATCAAGTTACAAAAGAGCACACACAATTTGAATATATGGATATAGATCCACAAAATGAGCTATTTCCATATTTTTCAAGGAAATGCTTAAAAATCACAAGATGTTACTATTTAGATGGTCAACCTTATATTCATTTTACACACTATCTTCCTAGTTCTCTTCATATACCTCAAATATCTACTCCTAATGATTTTTCATTATATACATATCTTTATCAAAGCAATATGTCTGTAAGCCAATTTGATGATGAATTTTATGTTGAATTTCCACCACTTGATATTTTAAAATCATTAAATCTAGAAAATGGACCGGTATTAGGAAGAAAACGTATTACTTACGACACAAGTCATCATGTTATTGAAATTTCTTACGCAAGATATAATACACGTATTCATAACTATCAAATCAAATCCAAAGTTTAAAGCGAAAAATAATTTTATTATTACAGAAAAACTGTCACGAAAAATTTACAAATTGGTTCGTACAGTTTTTTTGATATTTAAGTATAAATCCTCTGCCTTGTTAGACAACTATATTGCTAGCTTTATTTAACTGATAAATAGTAACGTATCTCTTTATAAAATTTATCATTATATCCTGTGAAAATAACATTTCAAAAGGTATTCCAGCATTGCCAAATCTTAATATGCATATTTTTATGCAATTTGCATTTTTTTAATATATTTTTATATGTTTTATGCATTTTTTTATAATAAAAGTCTTCGTTTTATGTATTTTTATCACAAAATATTGTTAAAAATTCTCAAAATGTATGCTATTATCCATTGTATACACTTGAATTTATTCTCAATAAAGAAAAACCTATTTTACCATGAAAAAAGAATGTCAATTGATGAATGACATTCCTTTTTATTTATTATTTTTATTTTTTCTTGTTAGCATAATATGCACGAACAAGCGTCTGCGTTTTTCGAATATGTTTTTGGATTGTTTTCTTGGCTAATTCTTTATCTCCTGTCACAATTGAATCCAAAATAGCACGATGTTCCTGGATAGCAGTTTCCAAACGTTCTGGTTGTGTAATGGAATGACGACTTGTGACTGAAACATAATAATGAACATCTTTTAATAATTGTTCAAAATATTGAGACTGCGTTGCCTGATAAATCGTTTCATGATACAAGATATTCAAATCATTAATCTTTTCCTGATCTTTTTTTGCAGTATAAAATTCCATCAGTTCAAAAACATCTTTAATTTTAGCTAAATGTTCTTCATCCATTCTATCTATAGCAAGTTGAATTGCCAAACCTTCTAAAGCACAACGGATTTCAAACATATCATCAATATCACGTGGTGAAAAACCTTTCACATAAACACCTTTATTAGGAATACTTTCAACAAGTCCTTCTAGTTCTAATTGCTTTAAAGCTTCACGAATAGGTGTACGACTGATTTTTAATTCATTGGCTAAAGCTAATTCATTTAGCTTTTGGCCATGTTCATATTCTTCATTTAAAATACGATCTCTTAAAATATCAAAAATTTTATTTCCTAAAGAGCCGTGTGAAACATGTTCAAATAAACTATGTGACGGCATATTTTTCCCTCCTACAATTCATCAATAATCGCTTGAACAAATTCTGTTGTGGTTGCATGTCCACCAATATCAGGAGTGATAACTTCTTGTTTTGCAACAACCTTTGATAAAGCTTCTCTTAAAGTTTGAGCAGATTGTTGTTTTCCCATATCTTCCAGCATCAGTGCAAAAGCGAGTAATAAAGCACTCGGATTAGCAATATTTTGACCTGCGATATCTGGCGCACTACCATGAACAGCTTCATAAATACGATATTGATCTCCAATATTTCCACTTGGCGCAAATCCTAATCCTCCAACTAATCCAGCACATAAATCTGAAACAATATCACCATATAGATTAGGTGCCACCAAAACATCAAATGTTTCAGGTCTTAAGACAAGCTGCATACACATATTATCAACAATAACTTCCTGTGCTTCAATCTCTGGATAACATTTAGCAACATCTCTAAAAGCTTCCAAGAAGAGACCATCTGTATATTTCATAATATTAGCTTTATGCACTGCTGTCACTTTATGACGATTATTGATTTTCGCATATTCAAAAGCATAACGACAGATTCTTTCACTGGCTTCTCGGGTAATCAATTTGACACCATTAGCGATATCTTTATTGAGCATATATTCAATACCTTTATATAAATCTTCAGTATTTTCACGAATAATAACCAGATCAATATTTTCATACTTTGAATCAATTCCTTGAAAAGAACGAATAGGTCTGACATTGGCATAAGTTTCAAATTTCTGTCTTAATGCTACATTGACACTTCTAAAGCCAGTTCCAATCGGTGTTGCTGTAGGGCCTTTTAAAGCCCATTGATACTTTTCAATTGCTTCTACTAGACCTGGTTCAAAGACTTCACCTGTTTCTTTAGCATATTCAGCTCCAGCACGATATTTCTCCCATTCAATATCTAAATTCATTGCTTTTGTGATACTTTCAACACTTTGTGCAATTTCTGGTCCAATTCCATCACCAGGAATCAATACAGCTTTCATTAAAAATCCCCTCCTAAATCTTTAATAGCATTTAATAATCCACCATGCAAAATCATTACTTTTTCTCTTGGTGCAAGCTTTAATTCTGTTGATAAAGTGTCTTTTGTTCTTACATTTTGAACAATGATAGGTTCATCTTTTTCAACAGATTCTTTGACATTCAATAAAACATATTCATCTTCTTCATTAAAGAAATCATAACCTTTTTGATCAATCACAATTGGTAAAATACCATTATTAATCAAATTAGAACGATGAATTCTAGCAAATGATAAAGCAAAAATAGCTTTAATCTTTAAATAATTTGGTACTAAAGCCGCATGTTCACGTGATGAGCCTTGACCATAGTTATCTCCACCAACAATGAAACCACCATGATTTTCTTTTGCTCTTGTGTAGAATTGATCATCAACTTTGGAAAAAGCAAATTTCGCAAGATGTGGAACATTAGAACGGAAAGGTAATAATTTTGAATCAGAAGGGACAATATGATCTGTAGAAATATTATCTCCCACTTTTAAAACAACTTTCCCCTGAATATTATCTGATAATTTTTCTCCTCGAGGCACTGGTTTAATATTCGGTCCCATATAAACCTGTGTATTTGGATCATATTCATGAATAAAGAAATTTTCATTTTTAATAAATGGTGTAGAAGGTACTTCATCTAAATACATATCATCTTCAAATTGACAAGATAAATATCCTTGAATTGCTGACAAGGCCGCAATTTCTGGAGACACAAGATAAACACCTGCATCATTTGTTCCAGAACGTCCTTTAAAGTTACGATTGATTGTTCTTAAAGAAATACCTTTTGAAAGTGGTGCTTGCCCCATACCAATACATGGTCCACAGCCACATTCAAGAATTCTCGCTCCAGCATGAATCATATCAGCTAAAGCTCCATTTTGTGATAACATCGCTAAAATACTTGAAGATCCTGGCGCAATAACCAAAGACACATGATCGGCCACTTTTCTTCCTTTTAAGATTTTTGCAGCACGCATCATATCAGCAAATGATGAATTCGTACATGAACCAATCACAACCTGATTAATGTGCATACCTTCCAGCTCTTTAACAGCGACAACTGCATCTGGACTATGAGGTTTGGCAACCAATGGTTCTAAAGTAGACAAATCAATATCCAATCTTTCATCATACTTTGCATCTGCATCAGCTTTCATTTCAATATAATCAGCTTCACGTCCCTGTTGTTTTAAATATTCCAAAGTTCTTTCATCTGTTGGGAAAATAGATGTTGTGGCACCTAATTCTGCCCCCATGTTACAAATTGTTGCACGATCTGTTAAAGACAAAGAAGCAATCCCATCACCAGTATATTCGACAATCTTATTGACTCCGCCTTTAACAGTTAAAGTCTGTAAAATCTTTAAAATAATGTCTTTGGCACTCACCCAAGGTGCTTTTTTCCCTGTTAAATTCACTTGAATGACACTTGGACATTGTAAATAATATTTTCCAGTTGCCATAGCCACTGCAACATCCAATCCTCCAGCACCAATCGCAATCATTCCCATTGCGCCACAAGTTGGTGTATGTGAATCACTTCCTACCAATGTTTTCCCAGGTTTTGAAAAGTTTTCTAACTGTAATTGATGGCAAACACCATTCCCTGGTTTTGAAAAAGTAATACCATGTTTTTTAGCAACACTACGAATAAATTCATGATCATCCATATTTTCAAATCCTGTCTGTAACATGTTATGATCAATATAAGCAACAGCTTTTTCTACTGCGACTTTTCCTATATCCATGGCTTCTAACTGTAAATAAGCCATTGTTCCTGTTGAATCCTGTGTTAATGTTTGGTCTATTCCAATGCAAATTGGTGTCCCAGGAATTAACTCTCCTTCTTTTAAATGCGCCTGTAAAACTTTATATGCTAAATTCATCTTGTATAACTCCTTTCACTATTGTATACAATTATACAAGATTATGTTTAGACAATCAACTATAACTTTGGAATAGAGTTTATCTTTTGATATTTGTATGTTACAATGGACAAGGTGATGAAAATGATATTAGCTTGTTCCGCATTAAAAAAGTCATTTCAAGGAACTGACATATTAAAAGATATTACATTTAAAATTGAAAATCATGATAAATTAGCTATTATTGGTGTCAATGGTGCTGGTAAGACAACATTACTGAGAATCATTTGTGGGGAAGAAAGCTATGATAGTGGAGAAATCTTCATGCCTAAAACGACACGTATCGGTTATTTATCACAGCATAATACATTAAATCCAGAATTTTCTATCTATCAGGCGTTAGAAGATGTTTTTTCTCCATTGATAGAAAAAGAAAAAAGACTTCGTGAATTAGAACATTTGATGGCTGAAAACCAAAATTTAGATACCATCATGAATGAATACGAACAACTGACCTACGAATTCGAAAGAGAAGATGGTTACAGCTACCAAAGTCAGATCAAGGGTGTATTGAAAGGATTAGGATTTGAAGAATCTTCATGGGATATGCCTATTTCTATTCTTTCAGGTGGTCAAAAAACACGTGTAGCTTTAGGAAGATTGCTTTTATTAAAACCTGATCTTTTATTATTAGATGAACCTACCAATCATCTTGATGTAGAATCTATTGAATGGCTGGAAAATTATCTAAAAAATTATCCTCATGCCATTATCATGGTATCCCATGACCGTTATTTCATTGATCAGATTTCCAATCAGATTGTAGAAATCGAACATGGAAAATCAACAACCTATAAATGTTCTTATCAAGAATATGCAATTATCAAAAAACATAATCGAGAAGTTGAACTCAAACATTATATGGATAATCAAAAAGAAATCAAACGAATGCAGGAAAGCATTGACTTATTAAAATCTTTCAATCGTGAAAAGCAAGTCAAGCGTGCTGAAAGCAAAGAAAAAGCTTTGGCCAAGATGGAAAAAGTCGAAAAACCAGATGCTCTGCCACAGGCCATCCGCATTCAATTTCAACCACTTGTCGAATCTGGTTATGATGTCTTAAAGGTTAAAGATTTAGCAATGGCATTTGATAAACCCTTATTTGAACATATCAATTTTGAAGTCAAAAAACAAGAACGTGTCGCTTTAATTGGTCCTAATGGTATTGGAAAAACAACTTTATTCCATATTATTTTAAACGACTATCTGCCGACTGCAGGTAAAATCAAACTTGGCAGCAAAGTGATGATTGGCTATTACGATCAGGAACACACGTCTTTATCTTTCAATAAAACGATTTTTCAAGAAATCAGTGATACATATCCACAAATGAATAATACAGAAATTAGAAATACCTGTGCATCTTTTCAATTTAAAGGTGATGATGTCTTTAAAACAATCGATGTCTTATCAGGTGGTGAACGTGGACGTGTTGTCTTAATGAAGCTGCTTCTATCACGTTGTAACTTCCTGATTTTAGATGAACCAACGAACCATTTAGACATTGAATCCAAAGAAGTTTTGGAAGATGCATTGATGTCATTTGAAGGAACGATTCTGTTTATCAGCCATGACCGTTATTTTATTAATAAACTGGCAACAAAAGTTGTGGAAATGACACCACATGGCAGTCATACCTATACGGGTAACTATTCACAATATCTAGATAAAAAGACAACTGTTGTTAAAGAAACAAAAGAAAAAAATCTATCTTATTTAGAAAGCAAGAAAGTTCAATCTATGCAACGTAAACATCAAAATCAAATCAAAAAGATTGAAAAAGATATTTCTCTTTTAGAAAATCAAATCAAAGAATTGAATGCTCAACTTCAGGATGAAGATATATTAAATGACTATAAAAAATACAATGAAGTTGTCAAAAAGATAGATGAAAGCAATCAACAACTGGAAGAACTTTTAGAAAAATGGGAAAATATCCAAAATGAAGAGATGGACTTGAAGTAGATATCTGATCCTTCAAGTTCATCTCTTTTTATTTTCTCACAAATTCAATATAACGTGTCCCCTGAAAAGTCAATTCTCCTATGTCACCTTCTGCCAACATTCCATATTCTCGTCCATTAACCGCAAATTCCAAACGATCATGACTCTTCACTTCAAAAGTGACATAATAATATGTTGATGTATGGGTATAGTTATGCATATGATCATTGACCATATCATGATGGACCCTCGTATCCATACGCTTAGAAACAACACGAGCTTCCACATTCAATCGTGGTGATTGATTATTGCGATGCCATTGTCCAATACCTTTTACAAAAGTCACAACAAACACACCTATCACTAAAATAAAAACAATTGTAAACATAGTTTCAAATCCACCAAAATCAAACATATCAAAACCTCCTCCTACTTCTATTATAACTTCATCAAGTGTATTATTGATGGACAAAAGAACATGATGAAAAAAGTTTTTTTCATCTTTTGGAAAAATTTTTGTTTTTGTTATGTTTCCGTTATAATAGTGTTGTAAATACAAAGAGGAGGAAATTTATGATACACAAAACATTAAAACCATTTCCTAAAGATTTTCTTTGGGGGGCAAGTACTTCTGCCTATCAGGTAGAAGGAGCAAACTTAGAAGATGGAAAGGGTCCATCATGTCAGGACGTTAAAAAAGTACCAGAAGGAACTTCTGATTTAACTGTTTGTGCTGACCAATATCATCGTTATAAAGAAGATATTGCTTTAATGGCAGAAATGGGATTTAAAACTTATCGTTTTTCTATTGCTTGGACAAGAATCTTACCTCAAGGAACAGGAGACATCAATCCTAAAGGAATTGAATATTATAATAATGTCATTAATGAATGTTTAAAATATGGTATTGAAC
Source organism: uncultured Massilimicrobiota sp. (assembly GCA_944325245.1). Taxonomy (GTDB): domain Bacteria; phylum Bacillota_I; class Bacilli_A; order Erysipelotrichales; family Coprobacillaceae; genus Allocoprobacillus. The sequence goes on from CALUZM010000018.1 coordinate 19,013, forward strand.
CATTAGTGACAATGTTCCACTTTGATATGCCTGCTGCATTAGATGAAAGAGGTAGCTGGGGGAATAGAGAATCTGTTGATTGGTTTGTCAATTTTGCGAAAGTGCTGTTTGAAAACTTTGGTGACAGAGTCAAATACTGGTTAACAATCAACGAACAGAATGTCTTAACTTTAAGCGGACCTGTTATTGGAACACTTCATCTACCAGAAGGATGCACAAACGAATTAAAAGAAATCTATCAACAAAACCACCATATGTTAGTCGCTCAGGCAAAAGCTATGGCATTATGTCATGAAATGTTACCAGGAGCTAAAATTGGTCCTGCTCCAAACATTTCACTTGTTTACCCTGCAAGCTGTAAACCAGAAGATGTTCTTGCTGCACAAAATTTCAACGCTATTAGAAACTGGTTATATTTAGATATGGCAGTTTATGGTGTTTATAACAACATTGTATGGGCTTGGTTAGAAGAAAATGATGCAACTCCTGAATTTGCAGAAGGAGACGCAGAAGCATTGAAAAACGGACATCCAGATTTCATTGGTTTCAACTATTACAATACAGCAACTTGTGAATGGTCTGATGGAACTGAAGATTTATCAGGTGCTAGTGATCAACAAACTTCTAAAGGTATTTCTGGAATGTATAAAGGATTTAGAAATCCTCACTTACCAACAACTGAATTTGGTTGGGAAATTGATCCACAAGGTTTCAGAGCGACAATCCGTGAAATGTATTCTAGATATCGTTTACCATTATTAGTCACTGAAAATGGTTTAGGAGCTTATGATACATTAACTGAAGATGGTAAAGTTCACGATCAATATCGTATCAAATATTATCAAGATCATATTTCACAAGTTCGTCTAGCAATCAGTGACGGATGTGAAATGTTAGGATACTGCCCATGGTCTGCAGTTGACTTAATTTCTACTCATGAAGGTATGGTAAAACGTTATGGATTTATCTATGTAGACAGAGATGAATTCGATTTAAAAACTTTAGATAGATATAGAAAAGATTCTTTCTACTGGTATAAGAAAGTCATCGCTTCTAATGGTGAAGATTTAAGTGATTAGAGCTTGTCATATGACAAGTTCTTTTCTTTTACAAAAAACAGTAACTTTCAAAGCTACTGTTTATCCGTTTCTAATATAAGCCTTAATAAATTTAATTGTTTCTTCACCATCATATGGTCTAATTGTATAGTCTCCAACAGCACTTGGAATAATAAATGTTTCCGCATAATGCACAATAAATGGTTCAAATGCATCTGTTGGACTTTCAATCACAGCACTTGATCCTTCAACCAAGTTCAACATATGAACGCCATTTTTTGAAGAATGTCGTGTGAGGCATGACGTTGTAAAACGTCTTGTCTCAATGAATTCCAGTTCATGTAATCCTGTCTTTTCTTCACAATACTCATCATCTTGATGCATCATTTCAACATGATTAACAAGATTATCCTCTACCCATTTTGTTGTACGGTTCCATTGAATATTCTTTTCACCATCTTCAATATGAATGGGTCTAGGCAATCCATCTAAACCAAGACGATCCCAATCCCATAACTTGAATGTAAAAATATATGGTGTTGCACTGATTTCTAGAACCATACACCCTGATGATGAACAGTGGATTGTCCCTGCAGGAATCAAAAAGTGATCATGTTTTTTAGCTGGAAAGAAATTGACATACTTATCTGCATCAAAGGACTGTTGACCACTCTGAGCTGCTTTTAAATCATCAATCATTTGTTTGACATCAATATTTTCTTTTAGTCCTAAATAAACGCCTCCATGTTCTTGAGCATCTAAGATGTAATAACTTTCATCTTGGGTGTATGTCATACCAAAATGTGATTTAATATATTCTGTTAAAGGATGAACTTGTAAACTTAGATTTTGTCCATCAATCGTATCAAGGAAATCAAAACGAATTGGAAATTCTGCACCAAAACGACAATAGTTCTTCATACCAAGCAGTTCTATTGGTTGATATAAAACCAGATCCATAGCTGGAATCTCAATTCTTGTTTTTCCAAATCTTAAATATAAACTGTTCTCTTCAGGAACACCATCAAAGCTCCACGCATAATTCTTTTCTTGAGGATCTAAACCACAATGTTCTTTCATCCATTGTCCACCCCATACCCCTGGATCAAAGTAAGGAACAAGTCTAAATGGACGCTTTGCAATTTGTTTTAATCCATTCCTTAAAGCTTCTCCAGTGACCATTTTAAGATGCCCTTTGTGATTACTGTCAATAAAATAATCAACCTTTTCAAACATCTTCATTTTATGTTTATCTGCAACTCGCCACTCTATAAAGAAACCTCTTTTAATTTTCTTTAAAGAATCTTCATCACCATTATCAGCTTTGAAATTAGGCATACCTTGACGATATCGGCATTGAATTTCCCATCTTGCTAAATCACAATAAATGTATAAATCTCCTTGACTAATAAGTCCTGCACCAACACCATAAATCAAAATGCGTTTTTGTTCATGAAGAACCTTTTTCATTTCCTCTAACTTTTTATGATCAACAAAATCTTCTAAAACGCCATAGAACATAACACCACGTACTCTATCTTCCGTAAGATGAGGTTTCATCATTTCATTAAGTTTATCTTTGTCATAAAAGATATCTTCACTTCTTATCACAATCTCAGGTTCATAAACATCTTGAATAAAATCCAAGACTTCATCATCTACACCAGGATAACAGTCCACAACTAGACATTTCACATCGTGTATTTTTTCTAGCAACTCTTGCTTCATAGATGATAAATCATCGAATGCCTCTTGATCATAACCTTTAATTTTTGTTTCTGGAAACTTATCATAATTCATAAAAATCATCACCTATTCATTTATCTCATTCTATTATATCATTATCTATTCTTAGATGATACGATAAATCTTTATTGAATGCATATTTAAGATCATCTTGTCGAATTGAAAAAGTTCCTTTATAATACCCTAGAGGTGTTGATATGAAAAGATTAAAATATTTTATTCCATCTATTATCCTTATGATTATTATTTTCTCGTTTTCTCAACAAACAGGCGAAGAATCATCTGGACTCAGTTCTCAAATAACTCTTTGGATTCAAACCTATTTACATATTCCTATTACAGAATTTATAGTTAGAAAAGCTGCACATATGAGTGAATATGCTGTTTTAGCTTTTACATTTATTTATGGTTTTTCAGCAAACCAATGTTCATTAAAACAAATCATGATTTCTTCTTTATTATGTACATTTTTATATGCCTGCACTGATGAAATGCATCAATTGTTTATTGGTGGTAGAGCAGGACAATGGATGGATGTAATGATTGATACATGTGGTGGTATTATCGCTAATATTCTTTTTTATGCCTATACAAAAATAAGACATCAGTAAAATGATGTCTTTTTTCTATCATAATTTCTTTTCCATTAAATATCTTCTTAATCTAACTCCACGTCTTTCTACTGTCTGTTCTTCTAAAACATGATAACCATGTTTTTCAAAGAAAGGCTTTGACGTTATGGAAGCAGCTGTATTCATAAAAACAATGCCTTTTGCTCTAGCATATTTTTCAAGCTGTTGAACCAATAAAGACCCAACGCCCTGATGTAAATAATCAGGATGCACATAAAGTCGATCTAAATAGCCTGTTTCCCCAACATCCGCAAAACCAATAAGCTGTAACTTATCATTCTCTACAACCAATGTATGATTACGATTTAGCGATGCCTGCCAACGATAAACATCGGGATTTTTTGGTGCCCATGCATCAAGCTGTTCCAGTGTATAGTCATTAACACAGACTGTATGAATATTATCATAAAACATCTGTAAAATTGTATCTAAATCACTTGGCTTATATAATCTTGTCTTCATCAATACCACCCCTTCGCAACTATATTTATTATAGCATAGTCATAAAAAATAAGAAAGAAAGTTATCTTCTTTATCAAAGAAAATCAAAATGAGTGCTATCAATGATAACACTCATTTTTTCTTATATTCCAAACAATAAATCCATATATGTTGGCATTGGCCAATATTTTTCATCAACATGATTTTCAATTTCATCAACAACACGACGTAATTCATTCATTGTTGTTAAAACATCATCACGCCATATTTTAGCAATTTCTAAAATATCTCCTGTTTTCTTTTGAGCTCTTTCAACATGACTTTCTAAAATAGTCATCTGATTTTTCATTTGTGATAACATATCAGATAATAATTGAATATCATCAATCAAATAATCATTATGAATAGCTAATTCTTTTGTACGCAATGCTGTTTGAGATAACTGATTTAAATAAGATAATGCAGCTGGATATATTTCATTACGAGCCATTTTTAAAGCAGTTAAAGCTTCAACCTGAATTGTCTTATTATAGTTTTCAAGAAGAATTTCATAACGTGATTCAAGTTCAATCTCACTATAAACACCTAAACGCTTAAACATTTGAATGATTTTTTCATCTTTTAGACATTCCATAGCTTCCACAGTGTTTTTACGATTTGGAAGTCCACGTCTTTTTGCTTCTTCTTCCCACTTTGCAGAATAACCATCACCATTAAAGATAATTCTTTGATGTTCTGATAAGAATTCTTTAATGACTTCCATTGGTTCTTTTCCTTTTTCAATTTCATCTGCCATTTCTTCCATTTCTGTAGCCAAAATAGAATTTAAGATCGTATTTGGTCCAGCAATAGATTGAGATGATCCAACAGCTCTAAATTCAAATTTATTTCCAGTAAAAGCAAAAGGTGATGTACGATTACGATCTGTATTATCTTTAGAGAAATCAGGTACAACAGAAACACCGGTCTGGAATCTTCCATTTTCTACGTCTTCCAGCTCTTTACCTTCAATAATAGCGTGAATAATTTTATCTAAATCTTCACCAAGGAATATTGAAATAATAGCTGGAGGTGCCTCATTCGCTCCTAAACGATGATCATTACCTGCTGTTGCTGTGGACATACGCAATAAATCTGCATATTCATCCACTGCCTTTACAGTACATGCAAGAGCAGCTAAGAATGGTAAATTTTCGCTAGGATTTTTCCCTGGATTAAATAAGTTTACACCTGTATTTGTTACAACTGACCAGTTATTATGTTTTCCTGAACCATTCACACCATCAAATGGTTTTTCATGTAATAAACATCTTAAACCATGTTTTTTCGCAATATCCTGCATCAATAACATTAATAGATGATTATTGTCTGTTGTAATATTGACATTACGGTAGACACAAGCCACTTCATGTTGAGCTGGTGCCACTTCATTATGCTTTGTTTTAGAAGGAATTCCATATTTCCATAATTCGTGATCAAGTTCTTTCATAAAAGCTGCCACTTTACGTTTTAAACTTCCAAAGTAATGATCTTCCAATTCCTGTCCTTTTGGAGCCATTGCACCAAAAAGTGTTCTTCCTGTTAATTTTAAATCCATACGCTTTTGATAATATTCATCAGCAACCAAAAAATATTCCTGTTCACTTCCTACAGAAGCATCAACATGTGTCACACCTTCCATACCAAGCATTGGTAATAAACGACAAGAAGCTTTTGTTAAGGCATCCACAGATTTTAATAATGGTGTCTTTTTATCTAAGGCTTCACCTGTATATGAACAAAACAGTGTTGGAATATACAAGCTACCATCTTTCACAAATGCTGGTGACGTACAATCCCACGCAGTATAACCACGTGCTTCAAATGTTGCACGTAATCCTCCTGAAGGGAAAGAAGAAGCATCAGGTTCTCCTTTTCTTAATGTTTTTCCACTAAACTCTAACACAGCTTTATTTCCATCAGGTTCTAAAAAGGCATCATGCTTTTCTGCAGTTAATCCAGTCATTGGTGTAAACCAATGTGTAAAATGTGTTGCTCCATTTTCAACAGCCCATATTTTCATTGCATTGGCAATAACAGTCGCCGTTTCTTTTGCTAATGGTTCTCCTTTATCTAAAGCTTCATGAAAAGCTTTATAAGTTGATTTTGGAATACGTTCTCTCATGACTTCATCACTAAATGTTAAACATCCATAGTCTTCAAGCAACTTATTCATATCCATTTCAATACATCCCCCATTTCTTTTTCCATCATTGTATCAATTTATTTGCGCCATGTCTATATAAATTCATTCTTATAACAGGTAAATAGTATACATTTTCATATAATGAAATAAAATATTTTGGATATATTCTATTGTATTTTTTGAATTTCATATTTATACTAATGAAGAGGTGAATTTTTATGTTTGGACAATTTAAAGCATTGATTATTCATAGTCAGAAAAAGTTTAATGATCAAATCAAAGATTATTTAGAATCAAAAGATTATATCTGTCAACAAGTGATAAGCTATAAAGATCTAGTAGATTATTTTGATAATCAGACTTATGATTGTGTCATTATAGAAGATAATTTTCCACGTATTCAAATTAGAGATTTTCTTGTACAAATCAAATTAAGAGGACAACCTATTGTTATTGTTTTAAGTGATGCACTTGCTCCTGATTATTTAGAATCTTTATTAAATGCAGGAGCTGATGATTATTTAACAGAACCCTTTTCATTAAAAGATTTAGATATTAAAATTCAATCTGTTTATAAAAATGGTATTTTAAAGCCAAGACGTATTTATCGTTTCAAGGACATTGTCATGGATACAACAGCCAAAACATGTTCATGCAATGGCAAAGCTTTAACTTTAACAAAAAATGAATATAAGCTTTTATCCATTTTAATAGCTCATCCTTATCAACCTTTTAGTATTTCATATCTTTTTGAACAAGTTTGGGGTTCATCCATTTATGAAGATGGCACTTCTATTCCAGCACTAATCAGTAATGTGATTATGAAATTAAGACTGGCTAATAATGAACAGGAATATATCAAACGCTTTGGTAAAGATAATTATAAAATGGCTTTTTAAACTAAAGAGACTGAATCAATATGATTCGTCTCTTTTTTACACTCATTTGAAATCAGAGATACTTTAAATAAAAATTCTACAACAAGATCCATCAAAGCATATAAAAAAGCAGTGAAATTTGACCTGCTTTTTTATATGCTTTCATCAACTAATCATTCTTTTTATCATGAAGTTTTAAACATTTTCCAACGACTTGACCTAATGATAAATATTCATAATTTGGAAAATCAAATAAAATTGGATTGACTTTCTGGTAATCAATTTTGCCCTGATCATTCAACTTATCTTCATCGACATAGGTGTTTTCTATTTTAACAATAAAATTATCAAAATTCTCATATTCATACACATCTACAACTGATCCTTCAATAACTAATGGAGAATCATTAATGATAGGAACTCCCTGATCACTCATACTATAGTCAAATACCTGAGATTTATCTACCTTATGACCACTTACACTTCCAACATAATCAGCCTTTTCTAAAAAAGACTGATTGACAAGATTGATAGATAAACGTTTATTTTCTAAAATTCCTTGATTAATATAATGTGGTTTTGCTAGACTGACCAATACACTATCATGTGAAACAATACCCACATGAGCTACTAGAGTCCAATTCGGTTTATTTTGAACATGAGCTCCTATCACAGCTATAGGCATTGGATATAAAGCTAAGGCCGGTCCAAGATTTTTCTTCATTACGATAACCTCCTTATCCAAAAATATTTTACTATATCATTGAGACTTTGACGAATACCTATCTGTTATATCATGTTATGCCTATTTGCTATGATATTGATATTGTGATACCGAAAATATCTATGGCACTACCTATTATTAAAGCATAAGCTATGACATAAATCATATAATAAACAAAATGTTTTGCGCCTAAGATGATCTTTAAAGCACCAAGATTGGTTATTTTGGCTGCTGGACCAGTCACCATAAAAGCAGTTCCAGCACCTAAACTCATACCACGATGAAGCCAATCATTAAGTAACGGAATAGTTCCACCACCACAAACATATACGGGAGCACCTAATGTTGCTGCCATCAGCAAACCGAAACCTCGATGGACAAAGAGATGAGCAAATAAATCTTGGGGAACATACATCTGAAATAAAACCGTTAAAACAATTCCTAGTAAAAAATACGGACCTGTCACCTTAATATTGCGTCCAACATTTTTTAAATACCTCCATATTATATTGGGATCAGTATCACGATTTGTTGAAGATTCAAAACGATCAAAACAAAAAAAATTCTGCTCTTTAAATATCATTCTCACAAGTAAGCCTGCTAGAAAGCCTCCCATTATGGAAACATTCAATCTTATAAGCATGGCGATATTTCCTAGAGCAGCACTATAAATCAACAATTGTGGATTAAGTAATATAGAACTCATTATAAAACTTGCCAATATATCCTGATGCATCCCCTTTTTAGCAAAACTTGCCGCAATAGGAATAGTTCCATACATACAAAGCGGTGATAATATACCTAACATAGCTGCCAGTAAAAGGCCAAGGATTCCATAATCCTTAGAAATCAATCATCCAGCCAGATGAAAAATTTTATCCTTAATAAAAACTGAAATGAATGAACCAATCAAAATTCCGATTATCCAATAAATAAAAATCTGTCTGAACTGAATATCAAAATAATACCAAAAATAAATAAACTGCTGTCTAATTGTTTCCATCATCAATATTCACCAAATGATAATTTTGACTACCTAGTCCAATCTGTTGTGCATCTTCTAATGTATGCAATCCATTGCGTGATTCAATACGTTCTCTTAAAGACTGACCATCTTGTGCATTATATACCAAATCTATGCAAGCTTTATCTAAAGCCACTGGATCAGTTGAAACCAAAATACCAATATCATGCATATCTGGTTCTGCTGGATTCCCATCACAATCACAGTCAACTGACAAATGATTCATAACATTAATATAAACAATACGATTGCCATTATCCAAATAATCACTGACTGCCTTACTAGCTTCACCCATTGATTCTAAAAATGCATCCTGATCCCCTGAAATACCACTACGACTTTGTCCAGCTGTATGAATCCATGATTTTCCTTCACTGGATGCCAAACCAATGGAAATATTTTTGATAGCGCCACCATATCCTGCCATGGCATGTCCCTTAAAATGTGAAAGGACAAGATAAGAATCATAATCATCAAAAGCTGCTCCAACATAATTTTCACTTAAATGTTCTCCCTGATGAACAGGTATGCTCATAGAACCATTTTCATCCATAATCTGAACATTTGCAATAGAAGTAAAACCATGGTCTTCTGCTACCTGACAGTGCATACTTGTATTGCTACGTGACCCTCCATAAGCTGTATTACATTCAACAATTGTTCCATCAACTTATTGGACTAAATCTTTAATCAGTTCGGGATCCAAATAATGACTAGCTGGTGGTTCACCAGTTGATAATTTTACGGCAACTTCTCCTGTAGGTGTCCAATTAAGAGCTTCATAGATATCGACAAGCTTTTGGGGAGTGATTTCACTTGTCATGTAAACAGTTGATGCACTCTCTGTATGATTTTCATCATCCTGAAGAGTACTCTGATATTGTGAAACATTCTCTTCATCATGAGAAAAACGGTCAAGAACAAAAACATTCACTCCTACAACAAGACATACCATAATAAATAGACTTATGATAACAGTTATGATTTTTTTCATTGATATCACCATCCTCTACAATTCATTGTACGAGAAATATCATTTTTGACAAATACTTATTGTGCATAAACACTTATGGTTAAAAAGTATGACAAATCTCATTATATAATCAAAAAGCTGTCAACAGCATTATTTTTTCACTTGCGTGATAACAAGTAAGAGAACACCAATGAAAACCATAATAAAAGCAATCACAAATCCATATAAATAAGAACCAAAGAAATCATAAATATATCCAACCATAGATAAAGAGATAGCCGCCCCTAAATTAGAAGCAAATGAAATACTTGGAAAGACTTTCGCATAATGATCAACTTGAAAGAAGTATTTAGTAAGTAGTGGTAAACTGACTGCTCCTATTGCATAGCTGGAACCAAATAGAAATGCACCGATAATCAGAAGAATAAAGTTGTTTCCAAAAATAAGCAAGACAATTCCTACCATAATCACAAATAACATCATCATTGTCGCTTTCATAGCTCCAAGCCAATCACTTAAAGCTCCAATAATCAGTTTTGAAACCACATTACCTATCATTCCTGCAGACAATAAGAGTGCACTTGTAGACACACTATATCCCAATGATTCTCCATAACCAGGAAAATGTTGTGTAAAACTTGTAATACAGCTACAGAACAAACTAAAAACAAAGAAACTAATAAAAGCAATTGTTAAGAAATGAAAATCAGGTATAGATTTTCTCTCACTTTCTGTTTTTTCAACATATCCATAGGGTAAATAGCCATCTTCTCTTGGGTTGATATGAAACGGATATAAAATAGCAGGTAGGCATAGACATAATATGATGCCTGCTTTGATCAAATAACCACTTTGCCATCCAAAATTCTCAATAAAGTAAGATAATACAGGAGAACATAATGATCCAGCAATTCCACTAAATCCAAAAACAATACTTGTAGCTAAACCATGATTTTTTTCAAACCATTGATTGATAATTAGTGTCAAAGGAACAATAGAAAAGAAACTTGTACTGAGTCCACGTAAGGCCCCTAAAAAATAGAACATAGGAATCGTTGTTGCAAGAGACATCGCTGCAGTAGATAAAACAGCAATTATCACACTCACACTTAAAATAAGCTTATAAGATATTTTTTCCATAAGTTTTGGAATGAAAAATGCACTGATCGCTGTGACTAATGAAAATATGGTCATATGCATAGAAAAAGATCCACGCATAATATTTAAGCTTTCTGAGACAGCTGTATAGAACACACCCGAAGAATTAATTGATATACCTATTGACGAAGCAGCCAGACCACAACATACACCAACGACACCATAATGTTTTTGACTTCTATTTTCCATAAAATCTCTCCTTAAAGCACTTTCCCATTATTCTTGATAACCTGCTGATACCAGTTAAATGAATCTTTTTTATAACGCTTGAGCTCTTTAAGATCATCTTCTTCTCTATCTACATAAACAAAGCCATATCGCTTTCCATAACCTTGATGTGTACTCACTAAATCAATAAAAGACCAAGGACAATATCCAATAATATCTACACCATCTGTTAAAGCTAATTGAGTCTGATGAAAATGTCTTTGTAGATAATCAATGCGATATTGATCATGTATTTTTTCATCAACCAATTCATCTTTAGCCCCTAACCCATTTTCTGTGATGAGTATAGGCAAATGATAACGATCATATATTCTTCTTAGGGTAACTCTCATGCCAACAGAATCAACCATCCATCCAAACTCAGTGATTTCCAAATAATTGTTTTTCGCAGCACGATAGACACCTTCTTCTCCTATCATGATTTGTTGGTCACCATTTCTTGGCTGGCAGTCTGTACCATCATTTTTAGCTGCAGCTACTGTTGCTGTTGCATAATAGTTAATTCCTAAATAATCTGGTTTCGCTTCAGCAATAATTTTCATATCTTCCTCTTTGATTTCTGGCGCATAGCCTTTTTCCACTAAATATGACCAAACCAAAGGATTATAATAACCATGAACTGCTACATCTAAATATAACCAGCAGCGAATAGCTTCCCAATTATCAGCTGCAATAACATCAGCAGGATTACATTTTTCTGGATAGATGGCTGTAATATTAGGTGCCGGTCCTATCTTCCCGTCTTTAACCATTTCATGGCATAATAATGTTGCTTTCGCAGCTGCGACAAACATATGATGACAACCCTGATACAATTCTTTTTTATCAGGGATACGTCCTGGATTCATCGCATTAGGATGATTAATCATGACATTTTGTTCATTAATTGTTAACCAGTATTTAACTCTATCTCCAAAATTCTCAAATAAAATTTTAGCATATCTGACATAAGCATCAATCGTTTGAGGATTGGCCCATCCTCCTTTTTCATGTAAAGCCAAAGGCAAATCAAAATGATAGATTGTCACAATGGGTTCAATATGATTTTTTACTAATTCATCTATCAAATGATTATAAAACTCTATTCCTTTAAGATTGATTTCACCATCTCCATCTGGAATGATTCTTGTCCATGCAATAGAAAAACGATATGCTTTTAAACCAAGTTCAGCCATCAAAGCAACATCTTCTTGATATCGATGATAATGATCACTCGCCACTTTAAAATCGGTAATTCCTTGTGGTGGTTGATGGACATCTTGAACAGATAATCCTTTGCCATCTTCATTATATGCTCCTTCTACCTGATAAGCTGAAGTGCTCGCTCCCCATAAAAAATCATCAGGAAAATCTTTTAATTTCTGATAAAACATGTTCTTCATCCTCTCTTTCTTACCTATGAGAAGACTTTAACATGAGTTATTTTTAATAACAATGTTTCCCCCATCTTTTTTTAAAGAAGAAATTTTATTTTACACATTCTCAATAATCTTTCATAAAAAGATGAAATAAAATGAAATTTTAAACTGATACATTTCATCATACATCAAAATAAAAGAAGAATAAAAAATTACTCTTCTTTCACTCGTCTTAATGTTGCCTGCCTTTGTTCTTCTAACACTTTTGAATTTTCAATTTTGTAAGTTAAATTTTTTGAATAGTCCTTTTGAAAATAGCAGGCAAAAATAACATTCAAAATAAATAATAATGATTGTTCAGAAGCAAAATTGGATATTTTCGAATAAAGTCTTTCCTGAGCAGACAATTCAAACACACAATCAATATTCTGTTGTAAATAATTATGACCACCACTTGTTATTGCAATCATAGGCACACGATTTCTTTTGAAAATATCAACCAATGCCATTGGATTTCTATGCACATTATTTCCAGAATAGGAAATCAAAATCGCACAATCTTCATGAGTTAAAGTTCGCGATAACATTCCAAATTCTCCTTCTTCAGCTACATGAATATGCAATCCAATACTTAAAAACTTCCATCTCACACTTTCCGCATTATAACAATGAGGACGCATTCCAAATATTATAATCTTCTTAGCTTTTGATAAACGAATCACTGCTCGTTCAAGCATTTCTTTTTGAAGCAAATGCATGGTATCCATAATAGTTTCAATCTGTAAATCAGCAACCTGACTGATGATTTTCTTATAATCATCTGTTGGCTGAAAAGGAAGATTAGCATCAACTGTTATCTGCTTATTCTCACTATATTTGATTTCTTCTATCAAGGCACGATTAAAATCTTTCCAACCTTTAAATCCCAATAACTTTGCAAAGCGAACTAAAGTTGATTTGGAAGTATATGTATAATGGGCAATATCATCCATTGTGTATTGAGGAAGATGCTCTTTTTCTTCTAATAAAAATTTCGCAATGACACTTTTGGCATCATGATATTCCATCATCATTTCTTCAATACGTTGAAATAAATACATGTCTACTGAGCTAATTCCTTAATCGCATTGAAAGCATTGAAAATACATGGAAAACCTAAATATGGCAGACATTGAACCAAAGCAGCATATAGAATTTCTAAAGAATTTCCAACTTTAACATTACCTAAAGCATGCGCATACAATTGACCACTAGCATTAAGCGCCGTTAAAATACAGAATATCAATAATTCTCTTGTTTGAATATCCATTGCTTGACGTGTATAACAATCACCAAAACACCACTCCGTTAAAAATCTTGGTAATACCTGTGCAAATTCATCTGGTAAATATTGATAACGTTCTTTAATTTCATCACCATAAAGTTCCTTTTGAATAGCTAACCCTCGTTCATATCTCTCACTATCATCAAAATCACATTGATCTTCTAATGGCAAATCAATATGTCTTTCCTGCAACACTTCATTGAATACGCCAATTGCATTGAGTGTTCTTGGATAACCAATAAAAGGAGCACATTGATAAAAAGCCTCTCTTAACTCTAATGGTGTCACTCCTACATTAAGTGCTGCCCCAACATGTGCTTTTAATTGGGGTAAAGTCTGCAATACTGCTAAAACAGTACATGTGATTAACTCTCTTTGTTGATCGGATAATTCCCCAATTTCAAAGACTTCTCCAAAAATAAGTCTTTGTAATTGTGCCATCAATTCTGGGTCATGCAAATCCTTCTTTTGTTCTGTTTGAAATAATTGTTCATATTTGATGCGACTGCGTTCAATTCTATTCATATGATTCATCCTCTCTTTCGTATTATGTTTGCAGCATTTTTTCATTTCCTAACTCTTACAATTCAAAAATTCATCTATTCTTATTATATACGATTTCATAAAAAAAGGGGATATATCATATAAAATTAATCACACTATAAAAAGAAAAAACAGTCATCAATGATGGTATTTATACACACATCATCTATGACTGTATACATTTTATTTATCAAAATCACTTAATGCTGATACATCAGCCCATTTTTCTAATTCAGCCATTTTGGCTTCTAAAGTTGATTTAACTGCAGCAACTGCATCTGATCCTAAAGTTAAAATTTCTGGTTGCTTATCTCCATGAACAACATTAACAATCACCTCACCAGCTTTATCTGGATCACCTGCCTGTTGATGTGTATTTGCAAAGTTTCCTGGTCTTGTTTTACCAACAGTACTTTCATAATCATCAATCATTGTTTTTGTTCCTTTGAGTGATTCATTATCATAGAATCTTGTTCTAAACGCTCCAGGTTGAACAACCATAGCCTTGATTCCTAATGGCGCCAATTCTTTCATCAATCCATTTGTCAATAATTCTAATGCTGCTTTTGATGAAGCATAATACCCTGAACCAATCGCTGATCTGGCAGCCGCAATTGAAGTCACATTGATAATAAAACCAGATTTTTGTTCTCTCATTTTTGGTAAGACCGCTTTAATTAATTCAATAGGTCCAAATAAATTCGTATTGAATAAGGTTTGAACTTCTTCCACTTCTCCTTCCTCAATGGCAGAACGATATCCATAGCCAGCATTATTAACCAAAACATCAATAGTCCCAAATTTTTCATAAGCAGCTGCCACTGCCTTTTGAATACTCGTATGATCACAGACATCTAGAGAAACAGCTAATGCTGTTTCTGGATAATCCTTCACAATATCCATGACTTTATCTTTATTTCTCGCTGTAACTACAGCCTGATCTCCACTCTTTAAAACTGCTTTTGCGATTCCTGCTCCAATTCCACTGGAGCATCCTGTAATTAACCATGTTTTCATTGATAAATCTCTCCTTTCATTTCCATATTTATTTTAGTACTTAAAGTTAACTTTAAGTCAACCTCTTTTTTGAAATTGATAATCATAACAGAACATTTTATAATAAAACACATGGAGGAATTTATCATGGAAGAACAATTATCAATTGCACAAACAAGTCAAAAATTTAATATTGCTGCATCAACTTTACGCTATTATGAAAAAATTGGTTTGATGGATCCTGTTGAGAAAAATGCCAGTGGACATCGTATTTATAAAGAAAAAGATTTTCGTCGCATTAATTTCATCAAAACATTAAGAGAAGCTGGAGTAACAGTAGAACAAATTAAAACTTATGTTGATTTATTTCATGAAGGTGAACATACCATTCCTCAACGTAAGCAACTTTTAATTGAGCAATTGCATTTATTACAAAAACAAGCTGATAATCTATTACATGTTATTGATGATTTAAAAGATATTATTCAAAATTATGAAGATACACTTGTTAAAAGAGAAATGGATCAACGAAGAAAAAATCGTACCTAAGTACGATTGAACATAATCACATCATAAAATAATTATAAAGTAATGATGTACCCTTTAATAATCAAGTATGAATCAATTTATAGAAATCATTGTAGCTGATGTCTAAAAGGATATTATCATCAATCTTATTCAGTTGTTCTTCAT
>CALUZM010000019.1 GCA_944325245.1 uncultured Massilimicrobiota sp.
AGCTACCATAATCAAATCATTTAACATTTTCAAACTTTTTCATCAAATGACTTGATTTTTATATAGTTAGCTCCTTTTTTCTATATTATAATCAATATTCCTACTTTTTCATATTCATTTTCATAACTTGAAAGCTCTATTTTCAAATTATTTTATTCTAAAGCACCTTTGACTTTCTTTCTTGTCAGACATCGATTCTGTCTATTGGCCAGTGCGTATCTGCGTCCTTGTAATAAAATTTTTCTACCTCTTTCATTTCTCGTATAAATAAGTTCATATTTTCCAATATAAGGTTTCATACATTGTGCAAAAATCAAAGCATCTTCTTTTCTTTTTGAAAAAACTTCTGGCACAACAAAATATCCATCCATTCGATGTCTTCGAGATTGTTTATACAGAATGTATCTTTGATTATCGATTTCATCAAAAAATTCATTCACACATTTTGCAAATAATGTTTTATCATGTGCTGTTCCACCGCTCAAATAAATTGCATGATAAACAGCTTCTGAGTCACTTTGAACACGACAATTCATCATTTCAAACAAATGCATTCGAAGCATAGCCTGATAGATTCCATCACCAAATGCCTGTAATCTTTTTAAAGGATTCATCAACGTAAAGACTCCTTTTAATTTCCACAATACACTGATAACACCTGCTAAAATATATGTAAATACAGCGTAAATCATATAGGTATTACGTATATGCAATACCTTTGCTATCACAATTCCTATAATGAAAGTGATAATGAAACTCAACGCAATCAGTATGACATGTCTTATCGCATCATGCAATAAAACAATTGTAATCTCCTGATTTTCTGTTTCTACTTCATCCACCACTTCTATCTTGTCATAAATAGCTAAAGAATGTTGCCATCTTTGTTGTAATTGAGAGCGAGATGAGGATAATTGAAACATCTTTTGATTGGTTTTTTTCATATTATTTTTATTTAATGGATATTGAATAGCTGTTAATCTTTTAATCCCATTTTCAATATAATCTTGTTCATAATGAAGTCCTAAGAAATGTTCCATTCTGCGTTGAAGATTTTCAAAATCACTTTCAGTATCACTAATCTGTTGACGAGAATTAATAATTCCTTTTGTTGGTGGGACACATACCAGATGCCAAATATGACTGACTTTATTAGGATTTTTAGCATAAGTACGTATCGCTCTTCCACGCATTTGATTGCTTAACATAAATGAACCTACAAAACTCGCTAAAATCAGAGTGTTCACACAAGGTGAATCCCACCCTTCTCCAAGTAATGACTTTGTTCCAATTAATACCTGTATGTTTTCCTGTTCAAACAGTGTACTGACAGCTTCTACAATTTGGTGTTGATGATTTTTCGTATCAACTTGAATATAATCATCAACAAGATGAAATGGCTTAAAGATGACTGCCTCTTTTTGTGAAACAAGATTTAACAGCTGTTCTTTCAAAGACGTAGGAATAATCACAACTGAACCACACAATACCGCTAGTTGTATGGGTTGATTACGTTTCTTGCTTTCTCTTCTCAACATTTCAAAAAATGGCAAAACCCCTAAAGCATGAACACTCATTTGATCATTTCCAATAGCTTTTTCATATTCTGATTTAATATAATCTGTGAGTATTAACAATTTCAAATCTTGCTGCATATGTTCATATTCATGAAAAACAATCTCACGAATACTATCACTTTTTCCTACAGATGAAATAAGCATTTTTTCAAAAGCAATATCTACCTGCATAACGACTTTCTTTTTGTCTATCAATCCATGTGATTTGACATACTGATAAAGCTCATGAAAATCTTTTTCGTCAATTGTATAAGATTGGCAATCATCAAAGAAAAATCCTTGTAATAATATTTCTAACCATTTTTCTGACATGTCTTCTAATTTTTTTGTTCCTAATATTTTCGAATATTCTTTTGGATATGATAACTGTTTACTTTCTAAATAAATCAGGATAGATGATAAATATGCAGGATTTTCTAAAGCCTCATCTAAATGTTCCACAGATAAAGCATAGGGATGTGATTGAATAGCCTTTTCTAATCTTGAATCTTTCATTAAGAATTGAAAAACATCGTGAACCCGATCTTCAAAAGCTTTAATCTGAGTAGTTTCTTCTTTTGTTGGATAATTAAAATACACATAATCCTGATGCGGACATAAACTGCCTTCTTTGACTAACTCAGGCACTGTAATCTCAACGTCAATCTCTCCACACATATCTATATACCTGTTCCACATAGAAAGTGAAGAATCATAGGGTGGTGTTGCAGTCAAAGAAATGGTAAAAGAAAAATTGACCTGTTTCTTGAATGCTTCCAATGCTTTCCACCATTCTGTTCTTAAATGATGACACTCATCTAAACATAATGTTTCAATACCAGCCTTTTGCATCGCTTCAACTAATGAAAAGTCATGATAGTCTATGTTTTCTTCATCTTCTTTCGCCTGAACTTTTTTCATAGCACTATGAATAGATTGGTAAGTAGAGACATTAATTAATTTTAAATGTTTTAAATCTTGTGAAATATAATCATCACTATTCAATCCCTCAATCAAAAAAGCCTCATTGATTCTTCCCACCCACTGCTGACGAATCGTAATTGTAGGCACAAGGATTAATGTTGGTTTATTAATTTTTCTCATCATTTCAATCCCTAATGTCGTCTTCCCAGACCCTGGTGCTGCGACAATATGAATCTTTTGGTCACGTTTATAAATATCAAATTGATTCAATACATTTTGTTGATAATGTCTCCATTTTCCTTGGAACTTTAAAATATCTTGGCAGTTCATTCTTTCACCCCTTTATTTTTGAAACAAATTTAAGATAGTCTTCTGTACTGTGATAATCCAAAAGCCAAAATCAATATAAATAGTGGATAAAAGAAAAATAATCCTAAAGCAAATAAGAAACCATGTCCAAATGCATATGATAATCTCATGAGCAGATAAATAATAAAGATGATATTGACAAAAGGAATCAGTAAAATAATCATTGTCCATCCAGAACTTGTGACCATCTTACAAAAAGAATAAATATTATAAATAGGAATCAAAGCATACCATCCTTTCAGGTGTGCTTTCTTAAACAATTGCCACCATGCTATAATACTAATCAACGATATAAAAAATCCACCTGTTAAAAATATTTTCATAAACTCATGCATATAAGCACCATCCCTTTTTCTAATTATAACATAAAAGGCTATTGACAATAGCCAATAACCCATATTCCCATCAAATTACATTCTAATTGCCTGTATAGCAATACATCCAGGTCCTCCTTGAGCAATAAAAACAGGAGACAGCTCATATATTTCAATGATGGTATTTTCAAAAACACTTTGTAATTGTTTCACAACATCTTGCGCCTGTTTAAGTACTCCAGCATGAGTCACATAGATTTTAAAATCTTCATTTACACCTAATTCCTGAAATGCTTTTATAATTTCTTTGACAGCACTTTTAAAAGTTTTTTTCATTGCATATTTTTCCAATCGTTTTGCATCTTTTGTTGTGGTCATAATGGGTGTAATCTTTAACATACCACCAAGCGTTGCTGCTAGAGGGGTTAAACGTCCTCCACGTTTTAAAAATCCAAAATCTTGAGGGATTAAAAATGATTTCTCTGCCGCTATACTTTTATGTAATTCTTTCATAATATGATGAATATCCATACCTTTATCTCTTAAAGCCACAGCCTTTTCCACAAGATATCTTTGCGGACCACATAAAGTCATGGAATTTATAATATGAATATTGTCTCCATGATCTACACTTGCCTTAGCACTCATGGTGCTTTGATAAGTTCCAGATAGTCCATCAGCCATATTGATAACCAATATATCTTCATCTGGATATTTTTCAAACATTTCAATCGTTTCACCAATAGAAGGCTGCGAAGAACTTGGAACATGACCTTCCTTAACAATTTCTAAAAATTCCTGACTTGTGATATCAACATATTCTTTATAGCTTTTCTTATCGGCGATTACATTTAATGGAAGAACTTCTACTCCCATTTTTTCTCCTTCTTGTGGTGACAACAAAGCCCCTGTGTCAGTCATAATTTTCATAACTTATCTCCTCGAATCTATAATCTCTTTCTTATAAAGTAACAAAGATTAATATCGATGTCAATATAAATGTAGTTTTTAAAACTATATTTAATAGAGATAATACTGTTACATTTTTTATTTATAATATCAAGAATTATTTAAATTATTTTTTTATAGTTGTATGATATAAGTAGAAAATAAAAAAACTATTGACTATAGAGTAACTCAATAGTGTTCAATAATATCAGGAGGGAAGATATATGTTTGAATTCATAAAGAAAGTCGTCACCAATCAAAAGAAAGACTACCTATTGTTATTGATTCTTTTAACTGTTTTAGCTGCTTTTGAGTTTTGTTTAATCGCTATGTATGATTGTATTGCGACTTCTAATTATATGACAATGCTCTCACTCAGCAGTATTCCAACTTTGGCTTTAGCCATTGCAGTTGTATTAAGTGTTTTTATTACAAAATATTTTATTCAAAGTAAACAACAAGAGTTTTCAATGTTATTACTGTTTGGAAGAAAACCAAAAGATTTATTTATCTATCTGATTTTACAATATGCTATTCTTCTTATTATTGCTTTTGGATTAGGCATCATATTGGGTTTATTTTTGATGTATGCCATCAATAGTTTACTCCATATTCTGCAAATGACATTTTCTTTTCATTTTGATTTGAGCAACAATCTATTTCTTTATTTCTGTTTCCTTATTATAACTGTTATTTTGGTACTAGCTGTCAGTACCCAACAATTTACACAGATTGAATGTCATCTTTCTACAACAATCAATCATAAATCAGTCCAAAAAGGTGCTCCCTATCTCATCGCTATGAGCAGACATTCCTTAAAAAGAAAATTCCCTATCACTCAAGTCATTACATCCTTTTTTGCAATCTATATTTTCTTTTATGCCTTATATGCTCTAATAACTGATACACTATTACAAAATAAACTCATATATTTTTCTTTGAGTCTTGCTTCCATGATTATCATTATCAATACATTTATTCCTCTCTTATTTGATATATGTCATCAAAGTATCTTACAACATCCATTTCTTTTCTACAGCATTTCTGGATTCATTGATTTAACCAATCAACTTGTCTCAATTGCCAATATTCACGCAATCGTTGTCCCTGTGATGTTTATGTTCTTGTTAATGGGTGAAACCACTTCAAATATCAATGCATTTATTATTCCGTGTTTCATGATGATGCTGATCATGCTACTGTTGTGTCTTATTATTAAATTTTCCTTATACCTCAAATCCACCTTCAATATCTATGCCACACAATATGCTTTAGGTTACAATCAAAAACAATTATTTAAAATATCACTATTTAAAAATATATTATTTATCTTTCTTGTTATCATTATTCCTTTGATTTATATTCACTATTTAGGTTCCTACATTGTCATGCAAGGTTATTTATCAAAAAGCATTATGACAGGACTAGAAATTTTATATATCGTTATCTACTTCATGTTTTTGATATTGATGATAATTAAAGAAAAACAATGTATTAAGGAGGTTTCAGATCATGTCAAATATCTTAATAGAAGCGAATAATATCTCTAAAATTTATGACCAAGATATCTTTTTAAAACGTGGAAAAAATATTTATGCTTTGAATAATGTCAATTTTCAACTTGAACAAGGTGATTTTATATGTATTATGGGGCCTTCTGGATCTGGTAAAAGCACTCTATTGAATTGCCTATCTACATTAGATCAGGTGACACGTGGTGATATTAAAGTCTTTCATCAAAGTGTCTCAACAATGAGTAAAGATGAATTATGTGAATTTAGATATCAAAAAACAGGTTTTGTTTTTCAAAATCATAATCTGATTCCCTACTTATCTATCTATGATAATATAGCTGCTCCTATTATACTAGGAAAACAGAAAGCAAAAATAATTGAGAAGAAAGTCATGGATTTAGCCAAGATGCTTGAAATTGAAGATATTCTTGATAAATTCCCGCATGAATGTTCTGGTGGAGAATGTCAAAGAGTCGCAATTGCTCGTGCTTTAGTTAATCAACCTGAAATTCTTTTCTGTGACGAACCAACAGGTAACCTAGATTCTAAAAATTCTCATAAATTATTAAGTTTCTTATCACAATTGAATCATCAAGGCACAACTATCGTTCTGGTTACACATGATCCTGTCATTGCCAGCTATGGAAAAACAATGATTTACATCTATGATGGTGGAGTGAAAACAACAATTCATCAAAATCAGGCTTCTCAAAAATCTTTCCTGGAAAAAATCAATCAGGTTGTTCATCAAGATACACTTCTCTATGAATTTGATAAAGACGAAATTTCTTATCAAGACACTAACACTCATGAAGATATAACTATGAAAGTTGAAGACAAGAAAAAAGAATATGTTTCAAGACAAACTGTCTATATGATCATTGATGGTCATCCTATCGATAATAATATTTTAAAAAACAGTACACCTTTATATATTCGTGGCTCTCATGCAGAATTTAAGAACGTTCGTAATGATGATATATCTTTTGATTTGAAAGATATTAAAGAAATAAAGATGGATTTAACTGCCCAATTTGTACAATTTGGTTTATTTAGTGATTATACCTTTAAAGTCACTTTAGATTGTATCAGTGATGAAGGTATTTATAAATTCACGTTAAAGAATAAAGATGATTTTATTGATATTATTCAACATTTTCATCAACTTGAAATTCCTCTTGATGACCCTCGTCATATTGAAGAGGCTTATCATCAGTATCCACATGACTATGAACGTACAAAATACTACCGCAGAACTCATAAAGACTTACTTAAATACAAATAGAAGAGGCATCACACCTCTTCTATTCTTCTTCAATAACTCCCATTAACTCTAAAATACGGTTTAAATCTTTAGTATCTGTATATTTTAAAGTAATGGTATGATCATCAACTTTAATCTTCGTACGATATTTTTTTCTTAATAAACCTTCAACATAAACATATTCTTGAGGTTTAGCTTCTTTCGGTTTTGCTTTTCTTGCTTCCTGAAGTTTAATTCCTTTGATAATATCTTCCACTTCTCTGACAGATAATTGCTGGTCAATAGCTTTTTTAGCGACTTCTAAAGCTTTCTTTTCATCAATAGTGATTAAAGGTTTAATATGTCCCATTGTGAGAGTACCTTCTAAAACATAATTCTGTAACTTCTGTGGCATTTTTAAAAGTCTCACTGTATTGGCAACATGGGCTCTTGATTTTCCAATGCGTTTGGCTAATTCTTCTTGTGTCAGATTTAACTTTTTCATCATATTCTGATAAGCCTGTGCTTCCTCAATAGCGTTCAAATCTTCTCTTTGAATATTTTCAAGTAAAGCAATTTCCATCATCTGTTGATCAGTAAAATCAACAATAATGGCAGGAATCTCTTTCAAACCAACTAAAGATGCAGCACGATAACGTCTCTCTCCAGCAACAATTTCATATCCCTGAATAGCTTCTTTTAAAATAATCGGTTGAAAAATACCATGTTCTTTAATAGATTGTGCTAATTCATTTAATTTTTCTTCATCAAAATGCTTTCTTGGTTGATATGGATTTGGTCGAATCTGATCAATTGGGACTTGAACTTGCGCAAATTGAGATGGTTTCTTCTCAATCGCATCTATCATTGTCTGAATATCTTCACCTTGAAACAGTTCATTTAACCCTTTTCCTAAACCACTCTTTTTCTTTTTACTTGCGGCCATTACGTTTCACCACTTCCTTTGCAAGTTTTGCATACGCCTTAGCTCCTTCAGAATGAGCATCATAATCAAAAATATTCAATCCTTCTGATGGTGCTTCGGATAACTTAATATTTCTTGGAATCACAACATCATAGACTTTTTCTCTAAAATACTTTCTGACTTCCTGAGACACTTCAACACCTAAATTTGTTCTTGCATCCAACATTGTCAACAAAACACCTTCAATAGTTAAATCTTCATTAAAAACTTTTTGCGTTAATAGTATCGTATTCAATAACTGTGTTAATCCTTCCAATGCATAGTATTCACATTGCACAGGTATCAAAACAGAATCAGCTGCTGTCAAAGCATTTGTATTTAATAAACCTAATGCTGGTGGACAATCAATAATCACATAATCATACTGTTTTTTATCATCACCTAAAGCCGATTTCAATCTTTGTTCTCTTCCAGACTTCACTTGTGATAATTCTATTTCAACACCAGCTAAATCTATATTAGCAGGAACAATATCAAGGTTATCCACTCCAGAAGGTATCTTAATGTCTTTGATAGGCATATTTTGTGTAATTGCATCATATATTGTATATTCTAAAGATGAACGATCTACACCTAATCCTTGTGTCGCATTTGCTTGAGGATCAATATCTATCAATAAAACTTTTTTCCCCATATACGCAAGAGCTGCACTTAAATTAACACTGGTTGTGGTTTTTCCTACTCCACCCTTTTGATTTGTAACAGCGATAACCTTTGACATCTTTTTTCCTCCTTCACTTTATTTCTTATTTTTTCATACTACAATCCTATATGACTAATAAATATAGGTAATAAAAGGAAGAAGCAATATTTCTGTGTACATCTTCCTAAAATGACGATTTATATAACCTATTCTTTATAAATTAACTATTGAAACTCAATAAAACAAACACAACTATTAATATTATCTATATATAATATACTTTTTTTGATTGTCAAAACATGTCTGAATCAACATTTATTTTATATATTTTCCTATAACATTAAAAAATCCATCATGGTAAAACCAATAGCGATTGGAAAATATATTTCTTATTCATCAACGTTATAGAAAATCTTTTCATTATCAATATAACTTCCCTGTTATATTTTCTTTCATTTGATTTTAACGGTTGTATTATAGCATACTTCTACATTTTTTTATAGAGCTTTTCTATAATAGAAGAAATTTCATCAATTGTCTACAAAAAAAGTTCGAGATTTTCCCGAACTTCTCATTTTTTATTCAATAGCGATAGATTTGTTATTTTCAATAACTTTCATATCTTGTTTTGGAATTGAGATTCTCAAGACTCCATCTTCAAATTTGGCCTTGATATCTGCCTGTGGAACACTATCTCCTACATAGAAACTACGACTCATGCTTCCTGCATATCTTTCTTGTCGGATATATTGTCCTTCTTTATTCTTTTCATCTTTATCTAAACTCTTCTGTGCTGAGATTGTCAGATATCCATTTTCAAAAGTCAATTCCACATCTTCTTTCTTGAAACCTGGAAGATCAACATCCAACTCATATGTTCCATCTGTTTCTCGCACATCTGTTTTCATGATGTTTCTTGAATGTTTTCCATACAATGGATTCTTTCTACTAAAGAATTCCTTATCAAAATCATCGAACCAGTCATCAAATAGACTTTCTCCAAAAATACTAGGCATTAACATATAAATCACTCCTTGTCAACAATTCTTCGCATTGTTAGAGAATGAACAATGTTTGATATGAGAAATAAGGTTTGCCTTTTCTTTTTGTCCTCTTTCCTTATTTCTGTATATATTATAGTCCTTTCTTTTAGCGCTGTCAAGAGGCGAGTGCTAAAAATTTGAAAATTATTTGTTAAATCCTTGTAAAATCAATGATTCACAAGGACTTTCCACTCTTAGAATCCTTATGATTTTAAATCCGACACCAATTTGACACCAATTGAAAATCCACATATCCTTTTCTAACTTTGTATGAAGTTTTTTCTCCACGAGAAACACTATATCTTTCTTCTTTATATACAAATACTCACATAATGAATATATATTCTTTTTAATAACTTATTTGACATGATTAAAATCATTGAAAAAAGAAACGTCTGAAACGTTTCTTTACATATCGATTTGAATATCTTCAGCCACTCTTTCTTTGACCTTCTTTTTCATCTTATCAATTGAAATTGTGATTCCATCATAGCCCTGCAATGCATGTTTTTTAGCAAGTTCTTCTGTATAATCTTTTAATCTATATACAGTAAAATTCTTTCTGGTATCATAAACATTATGAGAATCACCTGCTTCATAATGATTCATTAATGGAGTCAAAACAACATTTTCAATCAGACATTCATTACCTTCTTTTCTAAAATCACAAGATAACATACCTTCCAATTGAGTTTCTTCTTCTAGCATACCACTTACAAAATTACCTAGACTATAGGCCACCAATGTCTTATGTCCATCTTTTCCCTCTATCCATTCAACTGGCTGCAAAGTGTGAGTGTGTGTGCCGATAATCATATCAACTCCCAGATCTGCTAAATATTTTGCATATTTCTTTTGAAAAGGTTGAGGTTCCGTGTCTCCTTCAACACCCCAATGACAAGATACAATCACAATATCACTGATTTCCTGGGCATTCTCTACATCTTTTTTTATTTGTTCTTCATTAAATGTATTGATACAATAGGATGGATAATCTTCTGTAGAATTAATCATTTGATTATATGCTAAAAAAGCAATGCGTATACCATCTTTCTCTACAACCTGAATCGTATCTCTTTCCTCTTGTGATTCGTATAACCCAATATACGTCATATCCTGATATTTTCTAAACACTTCTATAGAGTGTTGAACACCATCATAACCTTGATCTAACGCATGATTAGTCGCTCCATTGACAACATCAAAACCTACATCATGTAAATTTCCAGCCATTTCATCAGGTGTATTGAAATATGGATAACCACTTGCCTTTCCTCCACCTAATATTGTTTCCTGATTGACAAAAGCTAAATCTGCTTTTTCAATAAAAGGTTTCATATGCGTATAATAAGGTGAGAAGTCATAACCATTTTCACTCTTGGCTTCATCTAATAGTTTTTGATGCATCAAATTATCTCCTACTGCAACAAATGAAACCGTATCATCTTCTGGTTCTTCTTCAACTTTCTGCTTGGATGCTGGTTTTTGGCATCCAACAAATAGAACCATTGCCAATAACAGCATTAAAAATTTTTTCATTTACTTCGTTGTGCTCCCAAAACCACCATTACGGATTTCATTTGTATCATCATCTTCAACGATACCATATTGCATAAAGATTCCTTGAGCTATACCCTGTCCAGCAGAAACTTCCACTGTTTTATTTTCATTTGTATCATTTGTCATCTTAATAAAAATATGACCTTCATTATCTGAATAGAAATAATCACTATCAATAACACCTACTGTATTATTCAACTGTAAACGATATTTAAAACCTAATCCACTTCTAGGATAAATCATTAAAACCCATCTTTCATTCATTTCACAACGTATCCCAGTAGGAATCTTGATTGTTTCCTGTGGTTTTAAACAGATATCAACAGGCGTATAAAAATCATACCCTGCAGAACCTTTTGTTGCTCTTTTTGGTAATTGAATAGCATCATAAATCTGCTGAATTTCTTCTTCAGAAGCTTCTGGACGATAATCCAAATAACCCTCCTTAAATTGTTGATAAGAAACTTTGTAAAATTTTGCTGTTGTCATACTCTTTCTCCTTAACCTTCATAATATTCTTCTAACGTTATATTTTCATTATGTAACTTAGTTGCCAATTCTACTCCTACATAACGAATATGCCATGGTTCATAACTATAACCAGTTACACGCACTTTATCTTGAGGATATCTTAAAATAAAACCATATTTATAACCATCACTCACAATAAAACGACCTAATGGGCTATCAGCCACTTTCTCACTGAGACGATCACCTTGCGTTGTATAAGAGATATCCACACTTAAACCCAGCTCATGTTCACTACGACGAGGATAAGCATTATATTGAATCGCATGTTCTTCTCCAAACACTTTCACAGAATTATCCCAATATAATTGCTGTGTCTCAGGCTCACGATAAGCAGAAATGGTATAAATATCAATGCCTTGAGCCTTGGCTGCCTGATAAAATCTTGTATAGGCCTCGTTGGCTTCTTTACGTAACTGTTGGCTACAATCAATCACTTTTTCTAGATCATCAGGTTTCCAGCCTTCAGGTATCTCATGAAGCTTATTGACCAAAACAGTTACATCTTCAGGATTTTCTACGGTATCTGCCTGTGCAGTTATAGGATTAATTAAATCTCCTACATATTCTACAACATCAACAGTTAAATCCTGTTGCGATTGATTGCCACTTTGATCTTCTACATAATAATGAATAACTTTCTTTCCAACTGAAGTCGTATCGATTTCACTATGTGTGACCTGATCTGTTAAATCACCATCCACATCATCTACTGCTTTCAATATATATGTACTATAATCTATTTTTTCATTTAAAGCTACCTGTACTCGTGATTTTGACAAAGTCAAAACAGGAGCTTGTTGATCTGATGTTTGACATCCCGTCAGCAAAAGCAAGGCAGCGATTATTGACATTTTCCATTTCTTCATCATACTCTAACCTTTCCATTCATTTAAACTATACCCTCTATTGCCTACTATTATAAACCAATCCCACAAAAAATTCTTTAATTTTTTATTAATTTATGATATTTGACAATCAACAGCAAACTGCTATAATTATGACTTAATAAGGAGGCGGTTTTATGAAATATGCTATTGTCTTTTCAAGCCCTACAGGAAACACAAAAATATTAGCTGAAGCTATTAAACAAAATATGTCAGGTGATTGCTGTTATTTTGGAGAAGCACAGGATGCACCTTTAGAAGCCGATTATCTTTTTGTCGGTTTTTGGACAGATAAAGGTCAATGTGATGAACCCATCCAACAATATTTAGAAAAATTACAGAATCAGAAGATATTCTTATTTGGTACTGCTGGTTATGGTGGAAGTCAAGAATATTTTGAAGGTATTTTAACACGTGTCAAAAATTATATTCCACAAAGCAATCAGATAATGGGACAATTCATGTGTCAGGGTAAAATGCCAATGAGTGTGAGACAACGTTATGAAAAGATGGCTGAGGACAATCCTGAAAGATTTTTACCAATGATTCAAAATTTTGATTTGGCCTTAGAGCATCCAAATCAGCAAGATATTGAAAATTTAATTCATCAAATCCAAGCTCTTTAAAACATAAGAAATGTCTTATGTTTTTTTCTTATTACAAATATTTAATACATTTTTTACATTATTTTATCATTTTTATGTTAAGATAAATGATGACCATGAGGGGAGGAAAATATATGCCAGCTATATATACACATTATTGTTTTGGTGAAGAGATGAAAAAAGTCTATCCATCTCATATTCAAAAGATTATTCAAGAACACATAGATCTTTATGAAATTGGATTACATGGTCCAGATATCTTTTTTTACTATCATATATATCATCATAATGACATGAATCGTTGGGGAAGTACGATGCATAAACAAAACGCTTATGATTTATTTCATAAATCAAAAGATATCATTAATGATGAAGCTCAGATAGCTTATATGTTAGGGTTTATAGCTCATTTTGCATTAGACTATCAATGTCATAGTTATATTGAAAAGAAGATTGTGGCATCTCATGTGACTCATTCTCTAATTGAATGTGAAATGGATAAATATTTATTGATTCAAAATCATCAAAAACCACTTTATACTGATTTGACTTTGCATTTACATCCAACAATTGAAAATGCGAAAGTCATTCAAACATTTTTTACACAGTTTACAGATCAACAAATACTATCTACATTAAAATCAATGAAAACATACAATCATTTTCTAGCTAGTCATAATCCATTCATTCGAACATTAGTTAAAATATTCTTATTCATTTCTGGTAAGTATTCAGGATATCGTGGCTTACTTATGGATAAGAAGGAACACGTCTCATGTAAAGATAGTAATCTGCGCCTAACAAAGCTTATGAAAAAAGCAATTCCGTTTTGCTTAGAATTAAGTCAAAACTATTATAACTACTTAACAAAAGACGAAGAACTAAGCTCACAGTTTTTAGCTCATTATAGCGCTCAAGACGGATGGGAAAATATACCAGTATTGTCTTATGAAAAGGAGAAAGATTATGTCATCTAAAACAACATCTTTAGAAAAGAAATGGATTATGTATGATATTGGAAACTCAGCTTTTACATTACTGGTTTCTACAATTATGCCTATTTATTTTAACTTTTTGGCTGATAGTGCTCATATCTCTGAAACAAACTATTTAGCTTTTTGGGGTTATGCCACTTCATTAGCCACAATTATTACAGCTATTCTTGGACCTATTTTAGGAACGGCTTCTGATTTTAAAGGTTGGAAAAAGAAGCTTTTCATGGTTGCTTTATTAGTAGGTGCATTAGGATGTATCTTACTTGGGTTTACTTCATCCTGGTTATGGTTCCTTTGTCTATTTGTGATTGCGAAATCTGCTTATTCATTAAGTCTTGTTTTCTACGACTCAATGCTAACGGATATTACAACACCTGAGCGCATGGACAATGTGTCTGCAAAAGGATATGCCTGGGGATACATAGGTAGCTGTCTACCATTTATTGCCAGTTTAGCACTTGTGTTATTTTATGAACAGCTTTTACTCACAATGGAAACGGCTATGAGCATTTGCTTTCTTTTGATTGCTTTATGGTGGTTATTATTATCAATGCCTCTTATTCAGGGGTATCATCAAACTTATTACTTAGAAAAAGAAAAACATTTTATAAAAGCAAGTTTTGTACGTTTAAAAAATATCTTTGTAGATTTAAAAAACAATCCAAAAGTTTTATTCTTTTTACTGGCCTTCTTCTTTTATATTGATGGAGTTTATACAATTATCGATATGGCTACTGCCTATGGAACGGCTTTAGGATTAGATACAACAGGATTGTTATTGGCACTATTATTAACACAAGTTGTCGCCTTTCCAGCTGCTTTAATTTTTGGTAAATTAAGCTCTAAAATTGAAAATACAAAATTAATGAAAATATGTATTTTTGCCTATTTTGTGATTGCCTTATATGGTATCACCCTCCAACAACAATATCAATTCTGGATTTTAGCTGTTGGGGTAGGCATATTCCAAGGAGCTATTCAATCATTATCACGTTCATATTATGCAAAAATCATTCCAGCTAATCGTTCTGGTGAATATTTTGGTTTATATGATATCTGTGGTAAAGGTGCTTCATTTATGGGAACAACACTTGTTTCATTGATTTCACAATTAACAGGTATGATGAACATTGGTGTTGGTTCTTTAGCTATTATGTTTTTGATTGGATTTATCTTCTTTATGAAAGCTGAAAAAATATAGATATGCAAAAAGAGGAACTTGATGATAAAGTTCCTCTTTTTTCTATATCTTTGTAATATCAATTAATGATGTATCTCCATGATGTCTTTTTTCAAGGCAGTTAATTAATGCCTGTGCAGTATCCAAAGATGTATAAATTGGAATACCTGCCTCTACCGCAAAACGGCGAATCATAAATCCATCTTTTAAGTTATTGTTTCTTGTTGGAATATCAATAACCAAATCTACTGTATCTGTTAACATCAAATCAAAGATTGTATTTTTCTTATCCGCAATATAATTGACAAGATGAGCTGGTACTCCATGTTCAATTAAATATGTAAATGTTCCAATCGTTGCATAAATATCATAACCAAATTTATGATATTGTTTAGCAATTGGTAAGAATTCTTCTTTAGCACTATCTTTAATCGTACAGATAATATTCTTTTTCTTTGGTAAATCAATTCCTGTCGCAATAAATGCTTTATAAATAGCTTCATCAAAGTCTTTAGATACACCTAAAACTTCTCCTGTAGATTTCATTTCAGGGCCTAAGCTGATTTCTGCTCCAGTAATCTTTTCAAACGAGAAGACTGGCATTTTAATCGCTACTGTATCCTTTTCTTTGGCTAATCCATATTCATAACCTTGTTCCTTAATTGTTTTACCCATAATAACATGTGTTGCGACATCCACAACAGGAATATCAGTCACCTTAGAAATATATGGAATTGTACGTGAAGAACGTGGATTAACTTCAATGACATAAACCTGATCTTCATAGACAATAAACTGAATATTAATGAGTCCAATGACATGTAAAGCTTTTGCTAATCTCTGTGTATAATCCACAATCACATCTTTAATTTCCTGTTTGATTTTTTGTGGTGGATAAACAGAAATACTATCTCCACTATGAACACCTGCACGTTCAACATGTTCCATGATTCCTGGTATTAAAACACCATGTTCATCACAGATAGCATCGACTTCGACTTCTTTACCAGATAAATATTTATCAATCAAAATAGGATGTTCCTGATATTGACGATTAATGATTTCCATAAATTTCTTGATATCTCCATCATTTAAAGCAATTTCCATACCTGCTCCACCTAAAACATATGATGGTCTAACAAGAACAGGATATCCTAAACGATTAGCAACTTCTAAAGCTTCTTCTGTTGTGAAAACTGTTGACCCTCTTGGACGATCTATTTCACAACGTTGTAAGATTTCATCGAATCTTTCACGGTCTTCAGCTGCATCTACGTTATCAGCAGATGTTCCTAAAATAGGTACTCCCATTTCCATTAAAGCTTTTGTCAATTTAATCGCAGTCTGTCCACCAAATTGAACAATAGCTCCATCAGGTTTTTCTAAACGAACAATGCTTTCTACATCTTCTGGTGTCAATGGTTCAAAATATAAACGATCAGCAATATCAAAGTCAGTTGATACTGTTTCTGGGTTATTATTGACAATAATTGTATCATATCCAGCTTCTTTTAATGCCCAAACACAATGAACTGAACAATAATCAAATTCAATACCTTGACCAATACGAATTGGTCCAGATCCTAAAACCATGATTTTCTTTTTATCATCTCTTGGATCAACTTCATTATATCCACCATAAACAGAATAGTAATATGGTGTTGACGCATCAAATTCAGCAGCACAAGTATCTACTGTTTTATAGACTGCTTCAATATGGTTATCAAGTCTCATTTGATGAATTTCTTGAGATGTATGATTTGTATACTTTCCAATAATATGATCAGGGAATTCTAATCTTTTGGCAAGTTTCAATAAATCAACAGTTAATGGTTGTGTTTTTAATTGATTTTCTACTTCCACAAGATGTTTGATTTTATCAATAAACCAGCAATCAATACGTGTAATATCATGAATCTCTTCTTCACTCATTCCTTGTCTTAAAGCTTCTGCTACAACAAAGATACGATGATCATCAACATCTTTTAATTTCACTCTTAATTCTTCTAATGAAAGTCCATCGACTTCAGGAATATGTAAATCATAAACATTTTGTTCTAGAGAACGTAAAGCTTTCATAAAGGCTCCTTCAAAATTATGACAAATACTCATAACTTCTCCAGTTGCTTTCATTTGTGTTCCTAATTTTCTTGATGCTCCAACGAATTTATCAAATGGCCATTTTGGAATCTTGCAGACAATATAATCCAATGTTGGTTCATAAGAAGCATATGTTTTACCAGTAACAGCATTTTTAATTTCATCCAATGTATATCCTAAAGCAATCTTTGCAGCTAATTTGGCAATTGGATAACCTGTTGCTTTAGAAGCTAGTGCTGAAGAACGAGATACACGAGGATTAACTTCAATCACACAATATTCAAAACTATCTGGATTTAAAGCAAACTGTACGTTACATCCACCTTGTATATTTAAAGCTGTAATAATATTTAAAGCTGAGCTTCTTAACATCTGATATTCTTTATCAGACAAAGTTTGA
Organism: uncultured Massilimicrobiota sp.; assembly: GCA_944325245.1. Taxonomy (GTDB): domain Bacteria; phylum Bacillota_I; class Bacilli_A; order Erysipelotrichales; family Coprobacillaceae; genus Allocoprobacillus. The sequence continues at coordinate 17,795 of CALUZM010000019.1, forward strand.
CTTGGCGCAACAACAATACTATCTCCTGTATGAACTCCAACAGGATCAAGGTTCTCCATATTACATACTGTAATACAGTTTCCATGTCCATCACGCATCACTTCATATTCAATTTCTTTCCATCCTGCAATACTTCTTTCAATTAAACATTGACTGACACGTGATAAACGTAAACCATTAGAACAGATATGATGTAATTCTTCTTCATCATGAGCGATTCCGCCACCTGTTCCTCCTAATGTATAAGCTGGTCTGACAACGACTGGATAACCAATTTTATTAGCAAAATCAATCGCTTCATCAACATGATTGACAACAATAGACGCTGCACATGGTTCTCCAATTCTTTCCATTAAGTTTTTAAATTCTAAACGGTCTTCTGCAAGTTTAATTGTATCTGTTGAAGTTCCAATTGTGCGTACATGATGTTGATCTAAAAATCCTTCATCAGCCAATGCCATCGCAATATTTAAGGCATTTTGTCCACCAAGTGTTGGTAAGATGCTATCTGGTTTTTCAACTTCAATTAAGTGTTTGACAACAGGAACTGTTAAAGGTTCAATATAAACTTTATCAGCAATATCTTTATCTGTCATGATTGTCGCTGGATTGGAATTGATCAAAACAACTTCAATACCTTCCTCTTTTAAAGCACGACATGCCTGTGTTCCAGCATAATCAAATTCAGCTGCCTGTCCAATGATAATTGGACCGGAACCAATTACTAAGACTTTTTGAATTGTATGATCTCTAGGCATTTTGATTTCCTCCCATCATTTTTATAAATTCATCAAATAAATAGGCTGTATCTGTTGGTCCAGCACATGCTTCTGGATGGAATTGAACTGTTTTAATAGGTTCTTTTACATATTCAATACCTTCAAGCGTTCCATCATTGACGTTCTGGAACCACATTTTTGCGACTGTTGGATCCAAAGATTCATCTTTGACGACATAATTATGATTTTGTGTTGAAATATAAACACGATTTGTCTTTAAATCCTTAACTGGATGGTTAGCTCCATGATGTCCATAAACCATTTTTTGAGTTTCAAATCCATGTGCCAAAGCCATGAGCTGATGTCCTAAACAAATCGCAAAAATAGGCATTCCACTTTGACTTAATATTTTCATATTGTCAATAATATCTAAACATTCAGATGGATCACCAGGCCCATTAGAAAGCATGATACCATCAAATGCTCCATCAAGAATCGTTTGAGCAGGTGTATGTGCAGGGAAAACTGTCACTTCACAATCTCTTTTCACCAATTCTCTCGCAATATTTTTCTTGGCACCAAAATCATATAAGGCAACTTTATATTTTCCTTGACCCAAAACATAAGGTTTTGAGCATGTTGTCTGATCAACAACACCGCTAACTTTATATTCACGAATACGTTTTAAGACTTCTTCAAGGTCTTCATAATGATGTGTTGTAATTAAACCATTCATACAACCTTCATTTCTAATTAATTTTGTGATAAAACGTGTATCAACACCTTGAATACCTATAATATCATGTTGTTTTAAATAATCTTCTAATTCAATATTTTTTCTAAAATGACTTCCAAATCTTGCCAATTCATTCACAACAAAACCTTCTACATAAGGTTGATTAGATTCCTGATCTTCCAAGCAAACACCATAATTTCCTATCATAGGATATGTCATGACAACACTTTGTCCAGCATAAGAAGGATCAGTTAAAACTTCTAAATATCCAGTCATAGAAGTATTAAAAACAAACTCACTGATGACTTCTTTATTTCCACCAAAGTGTTCACCTTCAAAAACATGTCCATCTTCTAATATCAAATATGCTTTCATCGTTACCTCCTTGTGTCATAAAAAAACATATCAATAATGATATGTTTTTAAGAAATATAAAAAAATGAGAAAAGAGAAGCATCACATAGAATTGTTTTCAGCGTTAGTGTCTTCATCATATTTCTCATTCCTTTCCTTAGTTCTCGTATAGTATAGTCAAAATTCTACGAATTATCAAGATATTTTTAAAAATTTTTATTACCATAATTTTAAATTATTAATAATTATTCATTAATTGCTTTTTCTCCTGTTTCACGCGTACGAATTTTGATAGCATTATCAAGCTTATAAGTAAAAATCTTACCATCTCCTACTTCTCCAGTATAAGCCGCCTGACAAATCGCTTCAATCGTTTTTTCAGCCCATTCTTCACTGCTGACAACAATTTCAAATTTAATTTTTGGTAACATGTTCACTTCAACTTCCTGACCACGAACATATTCTGTATAGCCATGTTGCAATCCACATCCCATCACTTGAGATACTGTCATACCATTGACTTGGATACGAGCAAGTGCTTCTTTGACTTCTTCATACTTTTCTTCTCTTACAATTGCTTCAACTTTAATCATATTCACTTTCCTCCTAATCTAATCCATTAAAAGACGGATAAGCATTTTCCTGATGTTCAGAAATATCCAATCCTTTTTGTTCTTCTTGTTTAGAGACACGAAGGGTTGTGAAACATCTGACAATAGCAATACAAATCAATGTGCCTACCACTGCCACTGCAATCGTAATAAGAATACTTGCTAATTGAGCTAAAAACAATTGAGTATCACCAAAGAATAAACCATTCCATCTAGCAACATCATTAATAGAAGTCTGAGTAAATAACCCTGTCGTAATTCCACCCCAGATACCACCAATACCATGGCATCCAAAAGCGTCCAAAGCATCATCATAACCTAATTTCTGTTTCACTTTAGAAATCATCAGATAACAGATAGGACTACCAACCAATCCAATAATGATAGATGCCCAGATAGGCACATATCCTGCTCCTGGTGTAATAGCGACAAGACCGACAACCATACCTGTCACACTTCCTACCAACGTTGGTTTTCCACTCATGAATACATCCATCAGCATCCATGATATCATTCCAGCAGCTGCTGATAGACCTGTTGTCATAAAAGCATGAACAGCTAATTCATTAGCCTGTAAGGCACTTCCAGCATTAAAGCCAAACCATCCAAATAAAAGTAAGCTAGCACCTAAGACAACAAATGGAATATTATGTACATGATATTGTACACGTAAGTAATCTTTACGTTTTCCTAAAACAATACATAAAACCAGCGCACTGACACCAGAACTGATATGGACAACATTTCCACCAGCAAAGTCTATTGAACCAATCTTCGCTAAAAAACCACCAAGGCCCCAAACCATATGAGCCATTGGATAATAAACAATCACTGACCAAAGAATAATAAACAAAAACAAAGCTTTAAATTTCATACGTCCAGCAACTGCTCCAGTAATTAAAGCTGGTGTAATAATGGCAAACATCATTTGAAAAATGGCAAACTCTAAATGAGGAATTGTGGATACATAATCTGTTGTACTTCCTTCGATGCCCTGTAGACCTAACCAGCTGAAATCTCCAATGATTCCAAAGTGATCATTTCCAAAAGCCAGTGAGTATCCAAATAATGCCCACATCACTGCTGCAATCCCAATGACAAATATAGAAGTCATCATTGTATTGACAACATTTTTACGGCGAACAAGTCCACCATAAAAGAATGCAAGTCCCGGTGTCATTAATAACACCAGGGCACTACATATTAACATAAAACCAATATCCCCTGAATTCATATCATAGACCCCCTAACTTTATTTATTATTCATTCATATAGCTATATCCCATTAAGTATTGATCAACTTCTTTGGCACATTCATTACCTTCAGCGATAGCCCAAACAACAAGAGATTGACCACGATGCATATCCCCTGCAACGAAAATCTTCTCTTCCTTTGTCGCATAACTCTTTGGCATTGTCGTCACAACTTGACGTTGATTTACCGATAAATCAAACTGTTCTTTGATATCGTCTTCAATACCTACAAATCCTGCCGCAATCAACAATAAATCTGCCTTTACTATTTTTTCACTATCTTCTTTTTCAACCCATTGACCATCAACCATTCTCCCCTGAACAGTTTTCACAGCTTTGAGTTGTCCATCTTCTTCAATACATTCTTTGATCGTTGTTTCATAAACACGTGGATCTTTCTTAAAAACAGCCAGACTTTCTTCTTGTCCATAGTCTGTTTTCAATTCATCTGGCCACATTGGCCAAGGACGTGTGTTTTGATGAGGTGGACATGGCATCATTTCTAGTTGTGTAACTGATGCACATCCCTGACGAATACATGTTCCTACACAGTCATTACCGGTATCTCCACCACCTACAACAACCACATGTTTTCCTTTGGCATCAATACGTAAAGGACTCTGATTTAATAAATCCTGTGTCACGCTTTTCAAAAAATCCACTGCAAAGTAAATTCCTTTAGCCTGTCTTCCAGGCATATTCAAATCACGTGCTTTTTTGGCTCCGCAACATAACACAATCGCATCATAATCTTTTAATAATTCTTCTTTCGTTATATCTTGTCCAACATGAACATTGGTATAAAACTGAACACCTTCTTCTTCCATTAATTGAATACGACGTTCAATAATTTGTTTTTCAAGTTTCATTTGAGGAATACCATACATCAATAATCCTCCTAAACGATCATCTTTTTCAAAAACACTGACCTGATGTCCACGTTGATTTAATTTATAGGCTACCGTTAATCCTGCAGGACCACTGCCAATAACAGCTACTTTTTTAAATGAACATATCGGTGACTGTTCAGCTTTCATCAATTGATTCTGATAAGCTTTTTCAATAATAAATAATTCATTATCTTTAATGGTCACGGCATCTCCATGCAATCCACATACACATGCCTTTTCACACAATGCGGGGCACACACGTCCTGTAAACTCTGGGAAGGGATTTGTTTTTAACAGACGTGAGAGTGCACGTTCATCATTATGATGAAAGATTTCATCATTCCACTCAGGAATGAGGTTATGTAAAGGACAACCAGTAACCATATGATTGATTTCAATAGCTGATTGGCAAAATGGAACACCACAATTCATACAGCGTGCTCCCTGCTGACGACGTTTTTCATCAGAAAGAGGGATGTGGAATTCCTGAAAATCAGCGATTCTTGTTTCTGGTGATTCAGTGAAATTATCTTCTCTATCAAACTCTAAAAATCCTGTAGCTTTTCCCATACATTACCCTCCTATTGATGAACTTCTTTAAAGGCCATTAATGCAGCCTCATCATGTGAATAGCCTTGTTTTTCAAAGCTTTCTATATTTTCTAACATATGTGCATAATTAACTGGCACAATCTTTTTAAAATGTGGTATCCAAGCTTCAAAACTTTCTAAGATATCTTTAGCCAGTAATGACCCTGTATATTGCACATGTTTTTGTAATAACAATTTTAAATCTTCTATATCCTTATGCTGTTTGACTTCCTGCATTGTGACTAATTCTTTATTTAAACGTAAATATAAATCATGATCTTTATCTAAGACATAAGCGATACCCCCGCTCATTCCTGCCGCAAAGTTCTTTCCTGTTTTTCCTAAAACAACCACTTTTCCACCAGTCATATATTCAAGTCCATGATCACCACAGCCTTCTACCACAGCAATCGCACCAGAATTACGGACCGCAAAACGTTCACCAGCACGACCACTGATATAGGCTTCTCCTGATGTTGCTCCATATAAGGCAACGTTTCCAACAATGACATTATCTTGAGCCACAAATTGAGCATTTGAAGAAGGATGAATAATCAGTTTTCCACCAGATAATCCTTTTCCAAAATAATCATTGGCATCTCCTTCAACTTGCATTGTGAGACCTTTTGGTATAAAGGCTCCAAATGATTGTCCGGCTCCACCAATACATTCAATCTGATAAGTATCATCTTGCAGATTGTTTTGGAAACGTTTTGTGATTTCACTTCCCAGCAATGTTCCTAAACTACGATCAAGGCTAGAAATATGTATGGTTTCCTGATGTGGCTGTTTTGTTTCCAGATAAGAAAGGAATCTTGGTAACAAGACTTTTAAATCCTGACTATCTTCTAAGTGGAAATCAAAAACATTTTCTTTTTGGAAATGCACATTGAGATCCTTTTTTGTAAAGAATGATTCTAATTCCTGATATTCTGGTTTGACTTTCAGAACTTCCATATGTCCTACCATTTCATCTATGCTATGGAATCCCAGCTGTGCCATGATTTCACGTAATTCCTGAGCAATAAAAATCATAAAGTTCATAACATATTCTGGTTTCCCTTTAAAACGTTTTCTAAGTTCAGCATTTTGTGTCGCAATCCCAACAGGACAAGTATCAAGGTTGCAAACACGCATCATCACACAACCCATTGTCACTAATGGTGCTGTCGCAAAACCAAATTCTTCTGCACCTAATAATGCTGCCACAGCTACATCTCTTCCTGTCATTAATTTTCCATCTGTTTCTAAAACAACACGTGTTCTTAAATCATTTTCGATAAGACTCTGATGAGCTTCAGCTAGTCCTAATTCCCAAGGCAATCCCGCATAATGAATCGAACTTTGTGGGGCAGCCCCTGTTCCTCCATCATAACCAGAAATCAAAATAACCTGAGCTCCTGCTTTCGCAACACCTGATGCAATCGTTCCAACTCCTGATTCTGAAACAAGTTTGACAGAAATACGCGCATCACGATTGGCATTTTTTAAGTCATAAATCAATTGTGCCAAATCTTCAATAGAATAAATATCATGATGTGGTGGTGGTGAAATCAAAGTGACTCCAGGTGTTGAATAACGTGTTTTGGCAATCCAAGGATAAACTTTCTGTCCTGGTAAATGGCCTCCTTCACCTGGTTTTGCACCTTGTGCCATTTTAATTTGAATTTCTTTGGCACTGACCAGATATTCACTTGTGACTCCAAAACGACCACTGGCCACCTGTTTAATGGCACTATTGGCTTCTGTATATAATCTTTCTGGATTTTCTCCACCTTCTCCAGAATTTGATTTTCCTCCTAAACGATTCATCGCCACAGCTAAACATTCATGAGCTTCCTTAGAAATAGAGCCATAAGACATTGCTCCTGTTTTAAAACGTTTGACAATCTCTTCAACACTTTCTACTTCATTAAGAGGAATAGAATGTCTTTGTGTTGTATCAAATTCTAATAAATGACGTAAAGCAAATGGCTGACTTTCTAATTGATGAGAGTATTCTTTAAATAATGCATAATCACCACTTTGAGTTGCTCTTTGGAGTAAAACGATTGTTTCAGGACTATACATATGCACTTCACTTTGTGGTCCACGTCTAAACTTATGGAAACCTAAACTTTTTAATGATGTATCTGTCTTTAATCCTAATGGGTCAAAGGCATGATCATGATAGTAATGAATATCAGCTTCAATATCAGCTAATCCTTTTTCCCCAACACGATAAACTGTATTTGGGAAATAGTTTTCCATAATATCTTCCTTTAAACCAACAACTTCAAAGATTTGTGCAGACTGATAAGATTGTAATGTAGAAATTCCCATCTTCGCAGCAATCTTGACAATACCTTTTAAAACAGCATGATTATAATCTTCAATCGCTTTATTTTCTTCCTTATCTAACATATTAAGCTGAATCATTTCCATAATACATTCATGGGCTAAATATGGATAAATCGCTGTTACACCAAAACCTAACAGACAGGCAAATTGATGAACATCACGTGGTTCCCCACTCTCTAAAACAATGGACATTGCTGTTTTTCTTTTGGTTTTAACCAAATGACTTTCCACAGCTGAAACAGCTAACAACGAAGGGATAACCAAATGGTTATCATCGACACCTTTATCAGAAAGAATTAAAATATTTACACCTTGACGATAAGCTTTATCACAATCAAGGAATAATTGATCTAAAGCTTCTGTTAAGGAAATACCTTTATAATATAATAAAGAAATAACTTGACTATGGAAACCATCACGATTTAACTGTTTCAATTTATCCATATCACGACTGTCTAAAATTGGATTATTAATTTCTAATACCTGACAGTTATCAGACTGATCCTGTAATAAGTTTCCATTTGAACCTAAGTATACTGTTGTATCCACAACAACTTCTTCTCGTAAAGAATCAATAGGTGGATTTGTGACTTGGGCAAACTGTTGTTTAAAATAGTGGAATAATGTTGGATGTTTTTGACTCAACATAGCAAGTGGAATATCTGTTCCCATGGATGCTGTTGGTTCAATACCATTTTTTGCCATTGGTAAAATCATATCTTTGACGTCTTCATAAGTATAACTAAAAATCTTGTATAAGATATCACGATCACTTTGACTATGAATATGAGATTTTTTATCTGGTGCTGGTAAATCTTTTAAGTGTAATAAATAATAATCCAGCCATTCTCCATAAGGATGTTCTTTAGCATAGCTCATTTTGCAGACTTCATCTTCAATCAGCTGTTGTTTTTGTGTATCAACTAATAACATTTTTCCTGGCTGAAGACGTGATTTTTTGACAATATGACTTTCATCAATGTCTAAAACACCAACTTCTGATGATAAAATCAAAGTCTGATCATCCAAAATATAATAACGTGATGGTCTTAATCCATTTCTATCTAAAGTGGCTCCCATGGAAATACCATCAGAAAATAAAATAGCAGCTGGTCCATCCCATGGTTCCATCATTGTTGCATAATAGTGATAAAAGTCTTTTTTCTCTTGTGACATAGCTGTATTTTTCCATGGTTCTGGAATCAATAACATCATAGCTTTAGCTAATGGCATCCCATTCATATATAAGAATTCTAACGTATTATCTAGCATAGCTGAATCTGAACCATGCACATCGACAATTGGGAAAACCTTTGTCATATCTGATGAAAAATACTTTGAATCTAATGTTTCTTCTCTCGCCAGCATACGATTGGCATTTCCTCTAATTGTATTGATTTCTCCATTATGAGCAATCATACGATTAGGATGTGCTCTTTGCCAGCTTGGATTCGTATTGGTAGAAAAGCGTGAATGCACTAAAGCAATCGCACTATGATAATCATGATCCTGTAAATCATCATAAAATTGTCTTAACTGATGAACAAGAAACATGCCTTTATAAACAATTGTTGATGAAGATAAGGAAACCACATATGTCTGTGGTGAAGATTTTTCAAATTCGCGTCGAATCACATATAAAACTCTTTCAAAGTCCATTCTTTGTTGACAAGTTTTAGGCTTTTCAATAAAGCATTGCATAATATAAGGCATACAATCTTTCGCTTTTTGACCTAAAATCTCTTCATGGCAAGGTACTTCTCGCCATCCTAAAAATGTTGCCTGATGCTTTAAGACAATACGCTCTAAAGTTTTCATAGCTTTTTGTCTTGTCAGTGTATCTTGAGGTAAAAAAAACATACCTACTGCATAATCATATGGTTGAGGTAAAGCCATATGGAGATCATGGGCAATTTTATTGAAAAAACGATGTGAAATCTGTAATAAGATACCGACTCCATCACCAACTTCTCCACTGGCATCTTTTCCAGCACGATGTTCCAGTTTTTCTACAATGGTTAATGCCTGATCCACAACCTGATAATCCTGTCGTCCATCAATATGAACAACAGCTCCAATACCACAGGCATCATGCTCTCTGACATTATGTAGCCCCTGATTATACTCTTTCATTAAATCATCCTTTCTATTTTCCACTGTCTCCATAGTTTTCTAAAAATCTAGCAGAAGGATCGTTCACCTGACAACCTTCCCAATTTGGATTTGGCATCCAGAATCCTTTGACCATATGGGCCTGATGAGGATAATATTTTTCAAAGATTTCGCGATATAATAATGACTCTTTTGTAAATGGTTGCGCAAAATCATATTTCTGTCTTTTTTCTTCAAATTCCTGATCACTATAATACTGATTTGCATAAGCTTTAATTTCATCACTTAATGAATGTCCCACTGCATCAGAAAAAGCAGCTTTTTCACGCATTAAGATATCTTGAGGTAAATATCCTCTATCAAACGCTTTACGTAATAAATACTTTCCTTTTCCATAATTATTCATTTTTAATGTTGGATCAATATGCATAACATAGTCCACAAAAGCCAAATCCCCAAAAGGCACACGTGCTTCTAAGGAATGAACACTGATACAACGATCGGCACGTAAGACATCATACATATAAATTTCTCGAATACGTTTTTCAGCTTCCTTTTGAAACTCCTTGGCATTTGGTGCAAAATCGGTATATTTATAACCAAATAATTCATCTGAGATTTCACCTGTTAATAAAACTCTAATATCTGTATGTTGATGAATATACTGACAGACAAGATACATACCAATAGATGCACGAATCGTTGTAATATCATAAGTTCCTAAAGCTGCAATCACAGGTTCTAAAGCATTAAGAACATCATCTTTGGTAATGATGACTTCTGTATGTTCACTACCAATAAAATCTGCAACTTCTTTAGCATATTTTAAGTCAATGGCATCTTCTTCCATCCCAATCGCAAATGTACGAATTGGTTTTTTTAATAGACGGGATGACACTGCACAAACAAGTGAAGAATCTAATCCTCCACTTAATAAGAAACCAAGTGGTGCATCAGCATCAAGTCTTTTTTCAATGCCTTTGACTAATAAATCATGTATCTTTGTATAAATCGTATCAAGATCATCATGATGATAGTTTTCCACCAGGCTCATATCTCGATAACAAACAAACTCCCCATTTTGATAATAATGTCCTGGTGGAAAAGGTATAATCTCATCACAGATTCCAACTAAATTTTTTGCTTCTGAGGCAAAGACAATGTGCTGATTTTGATCATAGCCATAAAATAATGGGCGAATCCCGATAGGATCTCTGGCCGCAATAAATTCTTTTGTATCACCATCAAAAAGAATCAATGCAAATTCTCCATCTAATTCTTTAAACATGTCTACACCCATTTTTTGATAAAGAGGAAGCAGGATTTCACAATCACTCTCCCCTTGAAAGTCAAAGCCCTGCTTCATTAATTCTTCTTTTATTGGTCTAAAACCATAGATTTCACCGTTGCATACAACATAATGATTCCCTCTTTGAAATGGTTGCATACCATATTCATTTAATCCCATGATGGATAAACGTTGAAATCCTAATAATCCTTCGCCTGTATCTACAATACGCATAGCATCAGGTCCCCTGGTATGTGTTCTTTCAAACCCCTTTAAGAAAACTTCTTCTGATACATGTTGTGCACAATATCCCATAATCGAACACATCGTCATAACCCCTCTCTTTTATGATTTTATAAAATACCAAATAATAGTTTGCCATATGTTGGGAATGGCCATACACTTTCGGCAGTTAATGTTTCTAATTCATCGCATGGTGCACGTAAAGCACTCATAGCTGGAATCACTTCATCTCGATAATAGAAAGCTGCCTTTTCAAAGTCTTCAATCGCTTCAGCTTCTTTTAAGACTTTATCTAAATGTTTTGTTGCTTTGAAAGCTTTATCTAATAATGTAGAAACATCTTTTAAAGTTTCTTTTTCATAAACATTATCTAACTGTGCAACTTCTGCTTTCATAGCACATGTTTGTGCTAAATCATATGAATATTGACTAACAGCTGGTAAGATTTCTTTTTGAGCCATATTCACCATTGTTAAAGCTTCAATATGCAAAATCTTAACATATTCTTCCATCATAATTTCATAACGAGAACGAACTTCCTCTTCATCAAAGACTTTATGTCTCTTAAATAAATCAATATTTTCATCTTTAATAAAATATGGTAAAGCATCTGGTGTTGTACGTAAGTTCAATAATCCACGTTTCTTAGCTTCTTCTACCCATGAATCATCATAACCATTTCCATTGAAAATAATACGTTTATGTTCTTTGATTGTATCTTGGATTAAAGCATGTAATGCTGATGAGAAATCAGATGCTTTTTCTAGAATATCAGCAAAACCTTTTAATTCATCTGCAATCACTGTATTTAAGACAATATTACATCCGGCAATAGATGAACTTGAACCTGGCATACGGAATTCAAATTTATTTCCTGTAAAAGCAAATGGAGAAGTACGGTTACGATCTGTTGTATCCTTAGGGAATTTAGGTAAGACATGAGCCCCAATCTTCATGACTTCTTTTTCCTTAGAATCATATGGACAATCTTCTTCAATAGCTTTTAAGATTTCAGCTAATTCATCACCTAAGAAAACAGAGATAATAGCTGGTGGTGCTTCGTTAGCTCCTAAACGGTGATCATTACCTGCAGTCGCAACAGATAATCTCAATAAATCCTGATGTTCATCAGCTGCTTTAATAACAGCACATAAGAATAATAAGAATTGAGCATTTTCATGTGGTGTTTCACCTGGTTCTAATAAGTTCACTCCTGTATCTGTTGATAATGACCAGTTATTATGTTTACCACTTCCATTAATACCATCAAATGGTTTTTCATGTAATAAAGCCACTAAACCATGTTTTTTCGCAATTCTTTGAATCAATTCCATTGTTAATTGGTTATGATCAGTCGCAATATTTGTGGTAGAGAAAATAGGTGCTAATTCATGTTGAGCTGGTGCTACTTCATTATGCTCTGTTTTCACTAAGACACCCAATTTCCATAATTCTTCATTCAAATCATTCATAAATTCCTGAACTCTACTCTTGATTGTTCCAAAGTAATGATCTTCCATTTCCTGTCCTTTTGGAGATGGTGCACCAAATAAAGTACGTCCTGTATAAATCAAGTCTTTTCTTTGTTCATAATATTTTTTATCAACTAAGAAATATTCTTGTTCAGGTCCAACTGTTGTTTTGACATTCTTGACATCTTCATTACCAAATAATTTTAAGATACGTAATGCCTGTTTGTTGATAGCCTGCATACTTCTTAATAATGGTGTCTTTTTATCTAAGGCATGTCCTGAATATGAACAGAATGCTGTAGGAATACATAAAACGCCATTTTTAATAAAAGCATAAGAAGTTGGATCCCAAGCTGTATATCCTCTGGCTTCAAATGTTGCACGCAATCCCCCATTTGGGAAAGATGATGCATCTGGTTCACCTTTAATCAATTCTTTACCAGAAAATTCCAAAATGACTTTTCCATTTTTGTTTGTTCCAATAAAACCATCATGTTTTTCAGCTGTTACACCTGTCATTGGCTGAAACCAGTGTGTGTAATGTGTAGCCCCATGTTCCACTGCCCAATCTTTCATCGCATTGGCAACAGCATTTGCAATCTTGATATTTAAAGATTTCCCCTCCTTGATTGTTTTTTGAAGCTCTCTGAAAGTATCTTTCGCAAGTCTTTCTTCCATGACTTCTTCATCAAATACCAAAGTTCCAAAAATATCAGTTATTTTCTTTTCCATATCTATCACTCCTTATCACATAAACGCTTATTTTTCGTTTACTTATTTTGCATTATGCTACAAAGCGTTATCTTTGTCAATGATTTTTTATCATTTCAATAAATTATTATTACACCTATTGAAAAATATTCATCTTTTCGATATAATAAACGCGAATAGGAGATATTGAATCCTAAAAATATCAATATTTGTTTAACATCTTATACAGATTTCAATATATGATATCCATCTCCTATTCTTTTTTATAATTTAAGGAGAATAAAAATGACTGATGATTTAAAAGAAATTCATGAAGAGTGTGGTGTTTTTGGTGTCTTTCAGCATCAGAATGCTGCTAATCTCTGTTATTATGGTTTACATGCCCTTCAGCATCGTGGACAAGAAGGCGCTGGTATTTTAGTTGCGAATGATCATAAACTTTCTATTCATAAAGGAGAAGGATTGGTCACAGAAGTTTTTAATAATAAAAAATTGAATCAGATGAATGGTATTCACGCTATTGGTCATGTGCGCTATTCAACTGCTGGTGGTGGTGGTATTATGAATGTACAGCCATTGCTTTTTAGAACCATGGCAGGTGACATGGGAATTTGTCATAATGGAAATATTGTGAATGCTAATGTATTAAAAGCTGAACTTGAAGAACATGGCAGTATTTTTTCATCTTCATCTGATACTGAAATCTTAGGACATTTAATCAAACGTCAAAAAGGACATATGATAGATCGTATCTGTGCTTCTTTAGAAAAATTAGATGGAGCTTTTGCTTTTTTGATTCTTTTAGAAGATCGTCTCTATGCAGTGAGAGATCGTTATGGATTAAGACCCTTAGCGATTGGACAGCTTCCTAATGGAGCGTATGTCTTTGCCTCAGAAACATGTGCATTAGACATTGTTGGTGCTAAATTTCTAAGAGATGTCGAACCAGGTGAAATTGTCAGAGTCAAAGATAACCAATTGCTATCTCGTCTTTATACAAAACAGCCTATACATGATAAGATCTGTGCTATGGAATATGTTTATTTTTCTCGCCCTGATAGCATTCTTGATGGCATTAATGTTCATACGACGCGTAAAAATGCTGGAAAGCAGCTCTTTTTGGAAAGTCCTGTTGATGCTGATATCGTCATTGGTGTTCCAGATTCATCTATATCTGCGGCTATTGGATATTCAGAAGCTTCTCATATTCCTTATGAAATGGGACTGATTAAAAACAAATATGTTGGAAGAACATTTATCCAGCCAACACAAGAATTAAGAAATCAGGGAGTACGTATGAAACTTTCTGCTGTTTCTTCCATTGTTAATCAAAAAAGAGTCATCATGATTGACGACTCTATTGTGCGAGGAACAACATCCAAACGTATTGTGTCCCTATTAAAAGAAGCAGGAGCTACAGAAGTTCATGTCAGAATTGCTTCTCCTGCAATCAAATATCCTTGTTTCTATGGTGTAGACACATCTACTCTTGATGAATTGATTTCTCACAAGATGACAACACAGGAACTTTGCACTTATATTGGTGCGGATTCCTTAGCTTTCATCAGTGAAGAAGGACTTCAAAAATCTATTCATTTTAAAAAAGAACATACCTGTGATTTATGTATGGCATGTTTCAACAGAAAATATGTCACACCACTCTATGATAATGAATTTCAGGACGATTAAAAATAAATATTTCTAATGTCTCATATAAAACGACAGTGAATATCGTTAATGATACTCATTGTCGTTTTTGATATAAGTCAATTATGGAAACTAACACATTATTCAATCCAATAAAAAG
>CALUZM010000020.1 GCA_944325245.1 uncultured Massilimicrobiota sp.
TCATTATCCGTTCCTGAGCATTCATCGTGAATAAGCTAATATGTATGAATCATTTCTATAGCACAAGCAATATCCATATATGGATGATAATCAATCTGATAAGATCTTAATACAGTCAGAAATAATAGAGGTCTTAAACGTTTTCCTGGTGCTAATAATGAGTATTGAACAGCTTCTTTGACCTTTCCATCTTTTAAGGGTTCACATAACTCTGCTAATCTTTGGTTGATTTCATTTTTCATTTTTTCCATGCGTTATTCCTCACTTTTGAATTCGCTCAATTGACCATTTTCATATATTTGTGCAACTTTTTCTTGAATATTCTTTAACTTATCATCACAATATTTAGAAAGTGTTATACCTTCTTGGAACAATGAAATGCTATCTTCTAATGGAATTTCATTGTTTTCAAGTAATGATACAATTTCTTCTAAGCGTTCAATTGCTTTTTCGTATGTCATATTTTCCATATCTTCACCTACTTTATTTCTGCTTTCTTTATTCCATCGTAAAACTGTATATCAATCAAATCACCAGTCTTCAAATCTTGATACGACTTAATAAGCTGTTGATCTTTTTGAACTAATGTATAACCTCTTTGCATGACTTTTAAAGGACTTAGTGCATCTAACTGAATAATCAGTTGTTTTATTTTATAGTTCTGTTTTTGAATGTTTTGATCCAGTTGTTCTTTTAAACGTTTCTGATGTTGAGACAATTGTTGATATGTCTTGATATTAAAAACTTTAAATTGATATGATAACTGGTCTTTAATATGCGTTAATCTTAATATTTCCTGCGAATATAGAGCTTCTGGTGTTGTTAAGAAATAAGAATTTTCTAACCTGTATAAAACCTGTTTTTTTATCTGTAAATATTGTTTCATACGATATACAAGTTGCTCTTCCAATTCATGAAGGTGATCTTTTAATTTTTGTTGATCAGGTGTTGCACTTACAGCTGCTGCAGTAGGTGTTGGACAACGCAAGTCACTCACAAAATCACAAATAGTAAAATCCATTTCATGTCCAACCGCACTAATAATTGGTGTTTGACATTGAAAAATTGTTCTTGCTAAAGCTTCTTCATTAAAGTTCCATAAATTTTCTATAGAACCTCCACCACGTGTTATAACAATAAGATCAAAACCAATGCGATCAACTGCCTGAAGTGTTTCTATAATTTTCAAATATGCATTTTTTCCTTGAACTGGTATAGGAAATAAAATAATTCTCACATGAGGAAAACGAGAATGGGCAATTTGAATGAAATCATGAACAGCATCACCACTTTTAGCTGATAATAATGCAATAGATCTAGGGAAATGCGGAATGGGTTTTTTATATTTGGCATCAAACAAACCTTCATTAGCTAATCTCTTTTTTAAATTTTCAAATTCAAGATATAGTTTTCCCAATCCATCTTGTTCTATGCTTTGAACATATAACTGATATTCCCCTGTTATTTCGTAAACAGAAACACGTGCACGAATAAAAACCTGCATGCCATTTTCTAATTTAAACGCTAATTTTTGGGCAAGCGAAGCAAACATAACAGCTGACACCCTTGAATGATCATCTTTTAGTGTGAAATAAAGATGACCACTAGGATGTGGTCTATAATTTGAAATTTCTCCCTTTATATAGACATTATGCAAAGATATATCCTGATCAAATTTTGATCTTATATATTTATTTAGAGTATGTACACTAATATATCTTTTTTCATTCATCAAGCAACATGACCTAATATTCCATTAATAAACTTATATGAATCATCATCACAGAATTTCTTTGCATTGACAACAGCTTCATTTATGACAATTGTTTTTGGAAGATCAGATTCCAGTAACTCACATGTTGCAATAAGTAAGATGGCTCTTTCCATAACACTCAAACGTTCAAAAGACCATCCTTTTTTTAAATGCTTTTCTAATAATTCTTGGTAAGACTCTTTATTTGAAAGTGTTGTTTCAATCAACCATTTTGCAAAATTCATTGAATCTTCACTTTCAGCTAGTTTTTCATTTTCAGATATATAACTAAAAATATCATCAAGAGGTGCATCAACTAATAAATTTTGATAAATACCAATAGTTGCTATCTCTCTTGCTATTTTTCTATGTGTTTTTTCCATATAATTAAAATGCCTCCACAGTTTTCAAATTTATTACATTTTACCACAATTATACATAAAAATAAACAAAAGAAAAGTAAGAAAATGACTTCCTTACTTTTTTAATCGAATTCAATATTATCTACTTCAATATTAACATGTTTAACATCAACATCTGTCATTTGTTTAACTGCAACAACAATCTTTTCTTGAATTTCTTTTGTAATTGCTGAGATATTTACGCCATATTTAATACGAACATGGATGCAAATATAAACTTCATTATCTTTGATAGAACAATTCACGACTTTTTTTGTTCCAGGAATTTGAATTCCTTTTGATGTATCTAAAGAAATATTTTTCATTTCACTGACAGTTCTTTTAGCGATTTCATCAAACACTTGAACATTCATCATTATTTTCCCATTAACACGCCCTTGGGTATAAGTATAATAATCATTGTGTGCCATAATATTACCTCTTTTCTATATTCTTATTGTATATAAAAAACAATAAAAATACAAGTTTTATTCATCAATAAATTTGACTTCAACCTGATATGAATCACCAACAAGATTTAAAACTTCTTTAATAACATTGGATGCATCACTTTGCGAAGCATCTTTTTTCAATATCGTTATTTTTACAGTTTGATTATCAATTTCTACATAACTTTCCTGATAACCTAATTCTGTCAATTTAGAAACAATACTTTTTTCTTTTTCTGTGATATTCTTTGTTTCACTAATGGTTTCAAGCGCTTCATTAATAGATTCTGAAGTACTTGACTCTTTAGCAATAATTTCATTGTTTTTACTGATAATTTCTTCCCTTTTTTTATCTAATTGATTTTGTAACTGTTCTATAGTTGATTGTTCATTTTGTACAACCTCACTTTGAGATGCTGGAGGCAACATAATATAATAGATAGATAAAACAAGGATAAGACTAAATAAAGTTAAAAAAGTAAACGCCTGTTTATTCATATTCATTCTCCTTTTCTTCCTATATAATATATGTCTCAAGAAGCTGAAATATGAAAAAAAGAGCTTACGCTCTTCCTTGATATTTACCATCAACAGTATTGACAATAACTTCTTCTCCTTCATTAATAAATAAAGGAACTTTAATTTGAAAACCTGTCTCAATTGTTGCATATTTTGTAGCACCAGTAGCTGTATCACCTTTCACTGCTGGTTCTGTTTCTGTGATTTTCATAGAAACATTAATTGGTAACTGAACACCTAAAACCTCACTTTGATAACTTGTGATTTCTACTTCATCTGATGGTTTTAAGAAATTCTTTTCCCATTCTAAACGTTCACCAGGAATTTCTATTTGTTCATATGTTTCATTATCCATAAATACTAACATATCCCCTGAATCATAAAGATATTGCATTTTTCTTTTTTCAATCAATGCTAAATCAACTTTAGCTGTTGGATTATAAGAAACCTCAGTAATAGCATTTGTTCTCATATTTTTTCTTTTAACCATATATTTTCCTGATAATCTACCTTGTTTGTTTTGTTCATTAGAAATACATAAGAACAAATCATTATTTTCTGTATATGCATTACCTGGTTTTAATTCTTTAATATTGACTGCCATAATTATTCTCTCCTTTGTTTGATTTCCTTTAGAATTATAGCAAATTTATATAACCTTGTAAAATAAAACATTCATTTTACCTATCTTTAAAAAAGAAGAATAATCAGCAAATCTATTCCTAATAAAAAATAAATCCATATTCTCATCTTCTTTTTCTGCTTTTCTTCAACAACACCTTTATCCTTATAACATGTTAATAAAAAGCAGAATATGAGCAACCCAAAAACGATATAATAAATCATCATAAGCACCCCCATTTATAGATATTCAAATTTTAAGATTTTTCCTGTTTCTACTTCAATCCAGGTTAAAAAAGAATAGTTCATTTGATTCGTATGAACTGAAGTATTCACTTCATAATAATTTCCCAGATCATCAACAACTGTTTCTATTTCCCATAAATCCGTCATATAATCTTCACTAAGGAGAATATCATTTTGGACTGTGTCACTATAATATTTCACTAATAATATTTCTAAATTCTTTTGTTTCATCAACTGTTCAATTGCAGAATAATTCTTAACAGACTGAAGAATATAAAATGATGTTATTGAAAGTCCTAAGGTCAAAATCATAAAAACAATAAGAATGATTTGAAGGATTGACCCATCACAATTCTTCAAGTTCTTCACTAATATCTTCTTCATTTTCATCCTCGTTTTCTAAATAAGCATATGTTAATAAAAAGACATAGTTTTTACGATTCCTTTCAATATTCATATATATCAAATCGTCTTCAATATAAAAATCAACATCATCAACATTAAATAATAGAATTTCATATCCAGGTTTCTTTACGAGTCTTCCCTGATCGTATAGAATAGTCGTTTCCTCACCTTCTAAATTCATAAAGCGATATACATCACCTACTTCCAGATAAGAGCTTCCTATTGTATACTGAGTGCATTGTTTTGATGCAATATAAATATCTTCCTGGTTTTCTGTATGAGCAGTATATGCATAACGAACAAGTTGAAAGAAACTTGTGAGAGATAATAGTATTATAGAAGTTATGCCTAGCGATAATAACATTTCTATCAATGTAAAACCTTTTCGATTATTTCTGTGTAATCTGCTGTATATGTGAAATCACCTTCTTTTTCTAAAAGATATTGATACTTCTCATTTACTATTATTTCTTTTTCATACAACACTGAAAATAAACTGACAAAAAGAATCAAAATTGAAATAAAAATTTCAAAAGCAAATAAACTTTCAATGAGTGTTGAACCCTTATTATTCCACATAGAAGCTTCCACTCCCAATTTGAAAGACCAAATGATACTGATGTTGACCACAGTAATAAGTTAATGTCTTAGCTCCATGAATATTTCCATTTTCATTAAATGTTAGTTCATATGGTACGAATGAATCTTGCGTATCTAGAACATATTTCTCACTTATATCCTGACACTCATATAATATTTCATCGGCTCCAAAAATAACTTTCACCTGATTTTTTTGATTCATGGCTGTCATTTTTGCTTGATTCAAAAATCGTGTAATTTCTTCAATCTTGACTGTATCGCTTTTTTGTGGTATATGAATGCGAAAAGACAAAACAAACAACATGCACATAATCATGAAAACAAATAATGTTTCAATCAAAGTAAAACCTGATTTATTGAACATATGCTTGACCATCATCAATCGAAATACGTTTTCCATTTGGACATATACCTTGTTTTTCGGTTAAATAAGGATGTGAGCCGCTTGTTAAATCAGAAATAGATGTTGGTAATTCTCCATTCTCTATTTCATATAATAGAATCTGTGAGTTGACGACTTCTATTTGTGCTTCGCAGCCTTTATTTTTAACCACAGTATTTTTGGATGTGACATTAGGAATAACAAGAAGGAGGATAATTAAAATAACACTAATACAGAAGATCATTTCTATTAAAGTAAAGCCTTTTTTATTCATCATATTTTTCTTTCCTTTCTATATATTTGATACTGAATTCATCATTGGGATAATAATGGCTATATAAATTGTAATCACAAAAATAGCTACAAAACAATAAACTGTTGGGACAAGAAATTTCAAAAAACGATTAATCCAATAATCCATATATTCAAAAGTTATTTGAATATAATATGATAATGATTGATTTTGTTGAGGGTTCTTCATAAACATTTGGAAAAATGATAAAAATAACTGATCAAAATATTCAAAATCTTTGAGAATCTCTTCCAATTCTTCTCCACCATATAAGCGATTATTCATTTCATATAAAACAATTTTTAAATCACTGTCGTTCATCTGTTCATTCAATATTGAGATAATACTTGTGGTATCTAATTCTTCACTCAAAAGCTCATGAAAATAAATAGCAAATTTCAAAGAAAAATATTTTTGAATAATTGATCTAAATATAGGCCAATTTAAATATTTCTCAATAACTCTATAGGATTTGTGATGTAAGGCATAGATGAGCTTTAAACACAAATAAATACTTATACAAACGATTCCAATAATGAAACAAGGAAACAGATAGAAGAATGCAAATAAAATATGTATAAATAATGATTTTTCAATCTGAAAAGAATTGAATAACTGATTTACATTAGGAAGTAACATAAAAATAACAAATAGAGAAAAGAAAAATAAAAATGTCATCAGAATAGCAGGATAAGTTAATTTTGATTTGATCTTATTTTGATAATCTGCTTTCACAATACATATGTCTAGACTTTTCTTAATTGCTTCAGACAAACAATTCTTATTTTGAAAGAAACAAAAATATTCACAAAAAAGTTTTGGTAGAGATGAATTTAATAAAATATTTTCTATAGATTCACCATCATTTAATTTCTTTAACATATCATTGATTTTAGGATGATGTAACATTTCTTGACATAATCTTAATGTTTCTTCAATACTATAACCAGCTTCCATTAAACTATATATATTCTTTAACAAAAGATAATCTTTATTCATAAACAAGTTCCTTATCAAAGAGATCTTCAGAAAAGCCCATCGCTATAAATTGTTTTGCAGCTTGTTGGAAAGAAAGATATTGACTATCTTGATGCAAAAGATAATTTTCAATATTTCTTTTATTCATAAGTTCTGAAATAACAAATGCACGTTTATTCTTTTTGTCATATTTCATTCTTTGAGAAATAACACCAACAACAACATCTAGAATGTCTACTTCATGTATTCCTAAATTCATAAATCTTTTCAATGAAAGAGGAGCATTACTAGCATGAATTGTTGTTAAAACAAGATGTCCAGTCAAAGCACAAGTTAAAGCGATTTTAGCAGTCTTTTCGTCTCTAATTTCTCCTATCATAATGACATCAGGATCATGTCTTAATATTTGTCTCAATGTATCATGATAAGTAATACCTATTTTTTCATTGAGCTCTATTTGTAAACATTGATCCAAATGAATTTCAATAGGATCTTCAATCGTAATAATATTTTTACGTGAGTCATGAATAATCTGTTTTAATAGTGTATAAAGAGTTGTTGATTTACCTGAACCTGTAGCCCCACTAATTAAGAACAGACCATTGTTTTGCTGAGATAACCAATACAGAAAATCTTGAATTTCTTTTTGATATGTTAATTCCTCAATAGAACGTAAATCATGATTATTTAAAATACGAATAACGATGCTTTCAAATTCTAAAGATGGAAGATATGAAACTCTTAAAAAATATCTTTTCTTATTCATCTCTATCGTTATATTACCTGTTTGAGGTAATAAGCGATAATTCGTATGAATTAATGACTTATACTTAATGAAATTCATAAGTTTATATCCATTTTCATTATCTATTTCCTGATACTTCTTTAATTCTCCAAAAATACGAAACTGTACTTGAAGAGTTTCTTTTAATAACATATGAATATCCGTTGCATTCTGATTCAAAGCTCGATAAATCATTTTTTCAAATATTTCGTTCATAACATCCCTCCTACTTTATATATACGCATTTTTTTTACAATTTTCTTTTTTTGGGACAAAAAAAAGATCATAAATTTTATGATCTTAAAAAAGGATTATGTTGTTGTTCATATTTTAAAGTACTTTCTTCTCCATGCCCTGGTAATAATCTTGCATCAAATTGAAGTGATTTGATTTTTTTCAGACTTTCTTTTGTTGTGAGATGAGAAGATGTAGGAAAATCATAACGACCAATAGATCCAGCGAATAAAACATCTCCACTTAATAAGGCATTTTCCTCAGGAATATAGATCATGCTACTTCCATAACAATGTCCCTCTAACAACAGCCATTGAACTGTCATATGAGCAATCTGAATTGTATCTTCAGCCTCAATAATAGGTGATTTTAAAGTAAAAGCTTCACCCATCATTGCTGATAGATTATATTGAGGATTCGCAATAATTTCAAAGGATTCTTTTTTTGTATATATTGGACAATGATATTGTTCATAAAGATAGTCAACAGCACCAATATGATCAAAGTGTCCATGTGTTAACAAAATAGCTTTTAAATTCAATTCATTTTCTGTTAAAAAACGTTTTATTTTTTGCCCTTGTGCTCCTGGATCAACAATAAAGCATTCATGTAAATCATTATAAACAACATAACAATTGGTTTGCATAGTTCCTAAAATTAATTTTTTTATCATCTTATCATTTCCTCCATATATAAAGAAAAAAAGCCAAAAAGGCTTATTTTTTTTCTCTATGAGCTGTTTTTTTATTACATCTTGGACAGTACTTTTTGACTTCCATTCTTTCAGGATGATTTCTTTTATTTTTTGTATTAATGTAGTTTTCTTCACCACATTCAGTACATTTTAAAATGATGTTTTCTCTCATTTTTACACCTCCATCACGACTTTGCCATAATATAATAGCATAAACAATCTTAAATTACCATAAATTTTTTACTTTTTATCTATATTTTTCAAAATATTGCTCAAAAGCGTATTTTGACAACGTCTGACAAGTTGAACTTCCACTATCAGGTTGAGCTTCAGCAATACATGCGATAGCAACTTCTGGATTATCATATGGTGCATACCCAATGAATGCACGGTTGGCCCAAACATCGTTTGTTCCTTCATACGTCACCTGAGCTGTCCCTGTCTTTCCAGCTGCTTCATAATCACCATTTACTCTTGTAGCCAAACCAGAAACGCATCCCATTCTAAAACCATTTTGGATTGTTTCAAAGGCCATCTTATAGCTAGAGACATCGTCTAGTACTTTGACTTGATGTTGCAATAAAGAAATTTTCATTCCTTCATTATCTTCTGTAAATGATTCCATAAATAAATGTGGTTGAATTCTCTTTCCACCATTAGCAATTGTTGAAATATATTGCGCCATTTGAATAGGTGTATATGTATCATATTGTCCAATCGCAAAGTCAAGTAAATTACCTGCTTGACGTGAAGTCACTGGTCCACGATAACCTAATGCTTCACTTGGTAAATCAATACCAGTTTTTACACCTAATCCTAATTCTCCAACATCTAATCTCATCTGGTCAAAAGCAGAATCTTTAATAGACAAAGGCTGATCATATTCATAAGTTCCTCCACCTAATAGTGTCGCTACATAGAACATATAAATATTGGAAGATTGAGATAAAGCCTCAGCTGCATTTAAACGACCTAAACCACCTTTATTCCAAGAAAATTTTGTTGGTGTACCTGCAATTTTAAAACCACGACTTGTATCATCAAATTCTGTATATTGATCAATAACACCATGTTTAATTCCCGCATAAATCGTTCCACCTTTAAAAGCCGAACCAATTGCAAATGCGTTTTGTACAGCTCCACCAGCTAATTCATAGACTTCACCTTTACTATCTTTTTGCATTCCAACCATGGCATAGATAGCACCAGTATTTGGATCAATCAAAACAAGATAAATGTTATTGGCATATTTATACATTGAACCTGTTTGAGATTTCATTATGCTTTCCATACGATCAGTAATAGAAGATTGTAAATCCCAATCAATAGTTAAGCGAATATTATCACCTTTAGAACCATTAGAAACTGTTTCAATAATTGGATTACCATCACTATCATATGAAAGTGAATATGTTGCAGGAGTTCCAGCTAAAATATCTTCATACTGCATTTCTAGACCACTGATTCCTACTCTTGCATCATTATTATAATCTTGCGCTAGAAGAATATCTTTCATACTTGCAGGTAATCCTGCTTTTTTTGTTGTGACTCTTCCTAAGACAGATTTAAATTCAGAACCATATGTTGTTTCACGAGACCAGTCATTTGTGACTTTCACACCTCTTAAAATATTAGAATTTTCACCAATCAAACTGGCTTCTTTAATTGTCAATCCTTCTAATAAGACAACAGAACCACTTGTACAGTTTTGAATTTTAGAATAAAGCATATAATATTTGACATCATCATCTGATAGGTTTTCTTTCAATATTTCACTTGTAATACGGCTCAGCTGTAATTGATAAATTTCGTCATCTGAATATTGTGCTTTTTCTTCATCAGTGATAAGTTGATTGACTAAATTTTTATCTTTTAAAATCAAATAATCTTTTTTATCTCTTTCAGTGACATCTTTTATATCAACATTAACATTCTTCACCAAAAAATTAGCAATAATCTTCATATCATCTTCTGTAATATTTTGAACCGCATAATAAGTTGCACAATTAATGTTCTTATTATAGGCGAGACGTTTATAGTTTCTATCATAGATATTTCCACGGAATGTATCAGCAGTAAAAACACTTGTATTGTATTGTACAAGTTTTGTTTCATAATACTCTTCTTGGGTTACTTGTGTTAAAAACAATCTTATTAACAAAATAATCCCAATAATTCCAACAACCCCTATTAATATTTTAAATCTTCTTGAGATGACATTATCAGTCTGATTTTTAATTTGTGTTTCAACTTCTTTTTGTCCTTTAAATTTAATAGGATTTTTATGAAAAAACTTCACACTTAATGCACCTCCTTGGCCTATTATATTATATATGTTAAGGAATGTAAATCAATCCATGAGAAAAAGAGAATTTCACAAATTCTCTTAATCATCATCAACAGAAAGAATAGCCATAAAAGCTTCTTGTGGAATTTCAACACTTCCAACAGCTTTCATTCTTTTCTTTCCTTCTTTTTGTTTCTCTAATAATTTCTTTTTACGTGAAATATCTCCACCATAACATTTTGCTAAGACATTTTTTCGCATCGCTTTAATATTAGTACGGGCAATGACTTTTCCTTGAATAGCAGCCTGTATTGGCACTTCAAACATTTGTTTAGGTATAATCTCCTTCAATTTTTCACAAATAATGCGTCCACGATTATAAGCGAAATCTTTATGAACAATGGTAGATAAAGCGTCGACAACTTCTCCATTTAATAAAATATCCATTCTTGTCAAACGACTTTCCTTGTATCCTTCAAGTTCGTAATCAAAAGATGCATACCCTTTTGTACATGATTTCAATTTATCGAAGAAGTCATAAACAATTTCACTTAATGGAATGAGATAAACTACATTTCTTCTCATATCATCTATATATTCAATATCCTGATATTCTCCACGCTTAGATTGACAAAGCTCCATAATTGGACCTACATATTCATTTGGCGTCATAATAGAAGCTCTCACATAAGGCTCTTCAATATGATCAATTTTTTGTGGCCCAGGTAAAGCAGCTGGGTTATCAATTTCAATCATTGAGCCATCTGTAAGATAGCAATGATAAATAACAGATGGAGCAGTTGCAATTAACTCTAAATCAAATTCTCTTTCCAATCTTTCTTCAATGACATCCATATGCAATAAACCTAAGAAACCACATCTAAAACCAAAGCCAAGAGCTTGTGATGTTTCTGGTTCAAAAACCAGTGATGAATCACTCAGTTTCATTTTTTCTAAAGCTTCTCGCAAATCTTTATATTTAGCGTTGTCAACAGGATAAAGACCACAATACACCATTGGATTTAATTTTCTATATCCCGGTAACTGTTCTTTGGAAGGCTGTTCTAATGTTGTGATGGTATCTCCAACATGGACATCTGCAATGGACTTGATAGAAGCCGCAATCCATCCTACCTCTCCAGTCACTAATTCATCCTTTTTAACTTCTTTTGGTGTTCTTACACCTAATTCAATAACTTCATAGACCGCATCAGTGGCCATAAAACGAATATGGTCACCAACTTTGATTTTTCCTTCTTTCACACATACAAAAACAATAACACCACGATAACTATCATAATAAGAATCAAAAATCAAAGCTTGTGTAGGATGTGATTGATCTCCACGAGGAGCAGGAACATGATGAACGATATCTTCTAAAACATCTTCAACATGAAGGCCTGTTTTTGCTGAAATAAGTGGTGCTTCATCGGCTGGTAATCCGATAATATCCTCTATTTCATGAATAACTCTCTGCGGATCTGCACTAGGCAAGTCAATTTTATTAATAACTGGTAAAATTTCCAAATCATTATCTAATGCCAGAAAAACATTAGCTAATGTTTGTGCTTCAACTCCCTGAGCAGCATCAACAACCAAAACAGCACCTTCGCAAGCTGCTAAAGAGCGTGAAACTTCATAAGTAAAATCTACATGCCCAGGTGTATCAATCAAATGAAGAAGATAGGTTTCACCATTTTTGGCTGTATAAGTTAACTGTACAGCATTTAATTTGATTGTAATACCTCTTTCTCTTTCTAAATCCATGCTATCTAAAAGTTGTTCTTTCATATCACGATCAGCAACTGCGCCAGTCAGTTGTAAAATTCTATCTGCAAGAGTCGATTTTCCATGATCAATATGTGCAATAATAGAAAAATTTCTAATATGTGACTGATCAATATTCATTGAGATCTCCCCTTTCTATTATTCTTATCTATTTTACACAATTATGCATAAAAAAGAAACAAAAAAATAGTCAAAAACGACTATTTTTTCATAAAATATTTGTCCAAAAATTCTACGTGCTCTACTTTAACTTCCATAATCGTTGTAGAAAGATGATCGGATGATTCAAACGTCTTAGATTGCAATCTCCCCTTAATTCCTAAAAAGCTGCCTGCCTCACAACAATCCATAACTTCCTGAGCAATGCCCTTCCATAAAACGCAACTGATAAAATCATGATCTCGTATTCCAAGATTATTACGATAAGGTCTTTCCACATCTAAAATAATTGTTGCAAGTTTTACACCTGTAGGTGTTTCTCTGAATTTTGGACTTTCAGCTAATTTTCCAATTAAAATCACTTCATTGAACATTTTATATTTACCTCCCTGTTTTTAGTATACAAGAAAGTCTACAAATGACCAAAATTAGCATTTTTTGCACTTTTCTATACATTTTTACTCTATTTTGGAAGAAAAAAATCAACAAAAACGTATAGAAATGCTCAAAATCATTGAATAACTTATCCAATTTGAAAAAATTGGATAAACAAAAGATATAAAAAAAGTAAAGAAAATCTTTACTTTTCAACTACAACAAAGGCAATAGCATATTTATTTTCGTGAGAAATAGATATATGAGCATGAGAATCATGAAGATAAGGAGCACCACTTTTATCATTAAGAATTTCGATATCATGAAAAGAAATGTCTCCAATTCCTATATGATTTGCTTTCATATAGGCCTCTTTTCCCGCAAATCGTCCACCTAAAAATTCTCTTTGTCTTTTTTGAGATTTCATATTTACAAATATCAAGTATTCTTTTTCTGTTAAAATATGTTTAACAAAATTTAAATTCTCAACATCTAAACGCTCAAGATCAATAATGTCAACACCTATTCCCTTCATTAATCTTTAAATTTCTTTTCATATAGACTCATTAATTCATCTAAACTCATAGAGTCATCAATTTCATCTATAAAAGAATCTTCGTCCTTATTTTTAAAATCTAATTTAAATTCTCCAGTTCTCTCTTCAATAATTTTTAATTGATCTTGTTCTTCTTCGACAATATTGGCTATATTTCTTAAATTTTCCTCAACACTTGGCTCTTCCTGTTTTTTTGTTGGAGATGTCTTCTTTTCCTCATCAATGTTTTCAAATGGTCCATAGAAAGGACTAATAATAGGAATAAGTTCATCAGATTCCTTTTTTATTTTTTTGACTTTAGGTTTTACAGTCTTTTTAACTTCAGGTTTTTTTGTTTCTTTAAGACCTGTCATAGGAGAAATAATTTCACTCATCCTATAAGTTGATTCAATGTTTGTATTTTTTTTCGGTTCTTTCTTTTTTACTTCTTCTTTTTTGGTATCCTTTTCTTCATTTATTTCATCATTATAAATCAATGGTGCACTAAATTTCTCTTTACGTCTTTGTTCTAAAACAGGATCCACTTTTTCATACAATTCTTCTTCCTCTTCTTTTT
This sequence comes from uncultured Massilimicrobiota sp., assembly GCA_944325245.1. Lineage (GTDB taxonomy): Bacteria > Bacillota_I > Bacilli_A > Erysipelotrichales > Coprobacillaceae > Allocoprobacillus. Next base: position 14,080 of record CALUZM010000020.1, read on the forward strand.
TAAAAAACTTTTTAAACATATTGTACGCCTCCTAAAATTCAGTCCCTGTAATCTTGGTTATTGAATTTGATCAATAAATTCCTGAATCTGTTGTTGTGTTTTTCTTAATTTGTCTACATAACGAGAAACTTCTTTTCCATTTTTATATGCAATAAATGATGGAATTACCATAATTTCTAAATCAACACATAAATCAACCATTTCATCTCTATCAACATAATAGAAAGTCCACTGTGGATTTTGTTTCACCAAATCATCAATAAATGTTTTCAAAAAATGACAATCAGGGCACCATGTTGTAGAAAAGACAAGCATTGATTGTCCTTGAATTGCTTTTTCATAACTTTCTAAATCACTAATTTTTATTAAATTATCCATTATTTTCACTCCTTCTAAAAGTTGTTTTTACTTGATAAATAGGTCCTAACGGAGAAAACTTTCTTTCATATTCTGTCTGAATATTATCTTCATAGCCCTCACTATGATGTAAATCTAAACAGACATCATTAAAATATAACCCATAATTTTGAAAAGATACTAAAGAATATTCAAAAAGTGATCGGTTATCAGTTTTTAAAATTAATTCACCATTAGGTACTAAAATATTTTGATAAACATCTAAAAAAGCTGGCGAAGTCAAACGTCTTTTCGTATGACGTTTTTTTGGCCATGGATCGCTAAAGTTTAAATAGATACGGCTGACTTCATATTTATCAAAAATATCAGTCAAAAAGATAGCATCTTCTTTTAATAATTTTAAGTTAGGTAAAGATAGATTTTGTTGATCTATTTTTTTCAAGGCACCTACCATAACACTAGGAAATTTTTCAATACCTATAAAATTTATATCTGGGTAACGTAAGGCATTTTCAATAATAAAATCACCTTTTCCCATACCAATTTCAATATAAATTGGATTTTCTGTTCCAAATAACTCATTCCATTTTGCTTTATGTTTTTTTCCATCCAACACAACGATATCTTCATGTTGTGCTAAAATATCGTTAGCTTTAGGATTATTTCTTAAACGCATATTTTCCTCCTGTATTTTTTTCTATTGTAACACAGTTTCATTTTTTAATCTATCTAATTCTTCATCCGTAAGCTGTCGATATTCACCAAGCTGTAAAGATTCATCCAAAGTGAGATTTTTCATACGAATTCTCTTTAAATAAACAACTTCTTTACCTACAGCTTTAAACATTTTTTTGACTTGATGGAACTTCCCTTCATAGATTTCAACTTCAATTTCACTTTCTGTATCACTTGTTGTTAAAATCTTTAAATGTGCACTTTGACATTGATAATCATCATCAATTGTAACACCAGATAAGAAAGTCTGTACATCATCATTTGTAACAACGCCCTTTATTTTCGCATAATAAACTTTAGGACAATGTTTTTTAGGTGATAATAACTGATGTGCTAAAACACCATCATTCGTTATTAAAAGTAATCCTTCAGTATCAATGTCCAAACGTCCAACAGGAAAAAGATCCTGACGATAATTTTCTTCAATCAAATCAATAACTGTAGGATAGATATTATCTTCAGTTGCACTGACATATCCGGCTGGTTTATTAAGCATATAGTAAACAAATTCCTGATAATGAATTTGTTCATCATCTACATAGACTTTATCTCCGACCGGATCAACATGGTATTTATCTTTTTTAATCACTTCACCATTCACTTTTACATATCCATTTTTTATAAGAGTTTTGACTTCTTTTCGTGTCCCAAAACCACAATGAGCCAATAATTTATCTAATCTCATATTTTTACCTCAATATATTTTTCAACTTTTTGCTTTTGTGCTTCATCTAAATAATAAGATATATACAATCTCACATCCTGTTTTTCTAAACATTGTCCGGAAAGCTGTACACCTTTATAAAAATGTTCAGTCTTATCAACATATCCCACTTTTAAATGACTAACAGAGTCATCAACAATGCCTAATACAGGACACATTTCATCATCGTTTTCATGCGCATAAGCCATGGCTTCGATATAATACATATCTATTTCAGGTTGATCTATAATGACATCATAACGATATTTATCATCTATCTGATTAAAAACAAGTCGAACTTGAAAAGGATAACTTTCATCGAAATTCTCACAAGACATCAATTGTTCTTTGATTTGATAATATTCTTTAAATTGTTCTTGAGAAGACGATGAATGACATGCAACACATAAGAACAAAATGATGATCATTATACCTATTTTTTTCATATCATCACCTTATTTATTATAACAAATTTGTTATAAGATAGCCATATCTAATTATGACGTTCATATAAAAAAGGATATCATTATAATTCATATAATGACATCCTTACATTCATTCATGAATGATGAAAATAGAATCATTAGACTTATTTTCCACGGCATTCAAATGTATCACATGCAGTTTCAGCAGTCTTTTTTGCTTCAACACAATGACAATTACCTACATGTATACAATTCGCTTCACAACTCCCATTACAATAATATTTACAACTATCTACACTACATTTCACATCTTTAGCCATAGTCTCACCTCCATAAGATTATTATGGCTTTATTTCATCATGAATATACAATGAGACAACTAAAACTGTATTCTAAAACGCCATGACATGATGTTAAAGCAACTTGATACTGTAAATCTTGAATATGAGGCTGTTCTTTTTGAAGAAATTCATTTAACGCATCTTCTAAATCCAATTCATGTGTTTTTTCAATAATTTTGATCTTCATGATCAAAGTATAACATGTTTGTGATAAAAAGATTGTTATTTATTGTTGTATTTCAATAGCAAATTGACAAGTAAATTCTTGTTCGGGTTCTAATGAAATAATACCTTCTTTATCTTTGAATTCACCTTGAAAATCCACATAATCAGCATGTCCGTTCCATGGTTCTAATGCAACCAATCCACCCACATGTTTACTTGTCCAAATTCCTAAATGAGGGAAATTTTGCATATGGAAACGGATATACTTTTGATGATTTAATGATTTTAAAGTCACATAACTTGATTGAAAATCTTTAAAAACAATAGCATCATTATCAAATAATGCCTGTCTGATAAAAAAGCGTTTTTCATGATCAAAGAAAGGTTTTGTGACATGCGACATAGCACGATGTGGAACATCAATCACCTTCTGAGACATTGTTTCTTCTTTTTCAAACTCAATATAATAATCGTTGCTTGATTCATTTTCCATAAAAGGACAAGCAAAAGCAGGATGTCCACCAATTTGGAAATAAATAGTGCGTTGATCTGTATTTTTGACAATACATTGACATTCAAGTGTATTATCTTTTAATGTATAAATAACTTTTAATTGAAACAAATAAGGATATTGCTGTAAAATAGCCTCATTTGGTGTTAATTCAAATTCGACACATGTATCAGATATTTGATGCGTTTTATACTCATTATGACGTGAAAAACCATGTTGTGTCATATGATATGTTTGTCCATCAATAGTACATTCATCATTATGCAAAGCACCTACAATTGGAAACAAAATAGGTGCACTGCTTGCCCATAATGATGGATCTCTACGCCACATATAATTAATTTGATCGTGTTGACCAATTATTTTAATGATTTCAGCACCTTTTGCATTAAGTTCTACTTCTAATTCCTTATTTTTTAAAGTCATCATATTTTATACCCACCTATTTCATTTGACCTTTAATCATTGTTTGAGAAACCTGAATATTTTCATCAAAGAAAATAATATCAGCATAATTTCCAACTTTAATTTCACCTAATAATGGTTCATTTAAACTTTGAGCTGGATTGTAGCTTGCTAAATTAACAGCTTCATTTAAAGTTAATCCAAGATGTTCATAAGCATTTTTAACTGCGACATTCATAGAAACAATACTTCCTGCTAATGTTCCATCAATTAATCTTGCTTCTCCATCTTTAACATACACATCCTGATTTCCTAAAAGATATTTTCCATTTTCCAAACCTGCTGCTTCTAATGAATCTGTAATTAAAATTAATTTATCTTTTCCTTTTGTACGTAATAAAGCTTTAGCAGCAGCAAAATTGACATGGACACCATCTAAAATCAATTCAGCATAAACACTATCATTGATCATAATCGCACCAACAACACCTGGAGCACGATGTGTCAAAGGTGTCATTGCATTATAAGTATGTGTTCCTGAAGTCGCACCAGCATCAATAGCAGCTTGCGCTTCTTCATAAGTTGCATTTGTATGTCCTATAGAAACAACAGTATTTTTATCTTTAAGATATTGAATAAACTCAATAGAATGCTCTAATTCAGGAGCAATTGATATTTTTCGAATAATATCCTGATGATCTTTTACAAAAGAAAGATAATTGTCTACCGTTGGCAAAATCATACATTCTTCTGGCTGAGCTCCCTTATATTTTTTATTAAAAAAAGGTCCCTCCAAATGTACACCTAAAACTTGCGCACCTTCAACCTCATCTTTGTGAAGAGCTACATTTTCAACAGCTTTCGCAATATCATCTACAGGCATTGTCATTGTTGTTGGTAAAAAAGTTGTAACTCCTGTTTTTAATGTTGCTTTAGAAATCGTATTTAAATCATCAAAAGTTGCATACATTGTATCACTGCCACCACGTCCATGTGTATGAACATCGATAAATCCAGGGCTTACATAATCACCTTTTGCATCAATAATTTCCTCTCCATCAGGCATACGTTCACTGATTTCAGTAATTTTATCATCTTCGATAAATACATTCTTTTCTACAATTTCATCATGTAGAATGACTTTCCCGTTTATAATACATTTCTTCATATTTTACGTCCTCCTTTCTTTATTATATGCCTATTATTTCTAATCTTCAAATAATATATAAAAAAGATTTCCAATTACTTAGAAATCTTTTTATCAGTATGCAATTCTTCAATAATGCTTTCAATTTTATTCCCATATTCCAATGAAGAATCTATAATAAATTGAAGTTCTGGGCATTTACGAATCGTTAATCGTTTTGATAACAAAGTACGAATAAATCCTTTAGAATGTTCTAATGCAGCCATTCTTTTTTGAGGATTTTTATTCAAAAAAGAAACATAAACTTTGGCAATAGATAAATCATTTGTGACCTCTACACCAGTGATAGTACAAAATCCAATTGCTGGATCTTTGACTTCCATCTGTAAAATTTCAGATAATTCTCTTTGAATAATATTATTCATTTTTTCTTTTTTTAATACCATAAAAGAACATCTCCTATTTTCTTTCTACTTCTTCCATGATGAATCCTTCAATGATATCTCCTTCTTTAATATCATTATAATTCTCAATTGTCATACCACATTCATAACCAGCTGAAACTTCTTTGGCATCATCTTTAAAACGTTTCAATGACGCTAATTTTCCTTCATAAATCACAACACCATCACGGATTAAACGAATACCACAATCTCTTCTAATGTATCCATCAGTGACATATGAACCTGCAATATTCCCAATCTTTGAAACTTTAATAACCTGTCTGATTTCAGCCTGTCCAGTAATGACTTCTTCTAATTCAGGTGCTAACATTCCACGCATTGCAGCTTCGATTTCTTCAACCATTTTATAAATAATATTATGAAGTCTGATTTCAACACCTTCTTCTTCAGCTTTACGTCTAACATTAGCATCAGGTCTCACATTAAAGCCGTAAATGATTGCTTTAGAAGCACTTGCTAATAAAACATCAGATTCACTAATTGCCCCAACAGTAGAACGAATAACATTCACACGGACACCATCAATATCAATTTTTTCTAATGATCCTTTAACAGCTTCTGCTGTTCCATTCACATCAGCTTTAACAATAATATTTAAATGAGCAACTTGTCCTTCTTTAATCTGATTAAATAAATCATCCAGACTCATCGCAGAACTTACACCACGATCTTGTTCCTGTTTTGCTTTTTGTCTTTCTTCTCCAACATGACGTGCCATCTTTTCAGTTTCAAAAGCCATGAATTTATCTCCAGCAACAGGTACATCATTTAAACCAGTAATTTCTACAGGCATTGATGGTCCAGCTTCTTTTAATTCTTTTCCACTATCATTAAGCATCTGACGAACACGACCAAAAGCAGTACCTACAACAATAGGATCACCAGCTCTTAATGTCCCATTTTGAACTAATAATGTAGCAACTGGTCCACGACCTTTATCTAAACGTCCTTCAACAACACTACCATATGCATATCGATTTGGATTAGCTTTTAAATCCGCTAATTCGGCAACAACTGTTAAAGTTTCTAAAAGTTCTTCAATTCCAATTCCTTTTTTTGCAGAAATATTACAATAAACTGTATCTCCACCCCATTCTTCAGGCATCAGACCCAACTCACTCATTTCACCTTTAATACGTTCAGGATCAGCACCTTCTTTATCAATTTTGTTGATAGCCACAACAATAGGAACTCCAGCAGCCAAAGCATGGTCAACTGCTTCTTTTGTTTGAGGCATAACACCATCATCCGCAGCAACAACAATAATAACAATATCCGTTAACTGAGCTCCACGGGCACGCATAGCTGTGAAGGCCTCATGTCCAGGTGTGTCTAAAAAGGTAATCTTTTTACCGTTAACATCTACCTGATAGGCACCAATATGTTGTGTAATTCCACCAAACTCTCCTTCAGCAACTCTTGATTTTCTAATATAATCAAGTAAAGTTGTTTTCCCATGATCGACATGTCCCATAATTGTAACAACAGGTGGACGGCTGACTAAATCAGCCTCATCATCTACAATTTCAATATCTTCAAAATTAATTTCACTAACAACAACTTTTTTCTTAGCTTCATAACCATATTCAAGACAAATAAGTTCTACTTGTTCGTCAGTTAAAGATGAATTAATTGTCACCATAATGCCAAGCATGAATAAGACTTTGATAACATTAGCAGGTGTCTGCCCAATCATCTCAGCCAATTCACCAACAGTGATTCCTTCCTCATACTCAACAATCCCATCTTCTAAAGTCTTTTCTTCCTTTTTGGCAGGAATATTAGAAATCAATTTCTTTTTATGATGGTTACCCTTCTTTTTTGCTGATGTATTCTTTTTTGCCATAATATCAACCTCCTCATTTTGATTTGATTTTATCTGCAAAACCTCTATCTACTATACCTAAAGCAACACGATTATCTTTCCCAATTGCACGAGATATCTCATCAATAAATCCATTAATCTGATAATCAATGTGATAATATGAACACTTATCTACATACTTTTTCTTTGTATTCTCACTTGCATCCTCAGCAATTAAAACAAAATAAACTTTCTTCTGGCGTATGTTTTTCATTAAAACATCGCCAGTAACAATTTTTTTTGCTCGCATAGCAAGTCCTAATAAAGAGAGTACATTTTTATCCAACATATTTTTTAAGTTCCTCAAAAATAGAATCAGGAATATCAACTTCTAGTGACTTTTTTAAAACGCCTTTCTTTTGAGCAATTTCAATAGCTTCAAGACTTTTTTTCAAATATGCGCCACGCCCATTCATTTTTCCTGTTGGATCTACAAAGACTTCTCCTTCTTTATTTCTCACAACACGAATCAATTCTTTTTTTGGAAGTTGTTCATGTGTTGCTACACATTTTCTTAAAGGTATTTTACGCATCAAAATCACCCCTATTTTTCATCATAGTATTTATCAAATTCATCGTAATCAATGTCTTCATCATATTTTGGATCATAATCGTAATCGTCATAATCGTCATATTCATCTGACTCTTCATAATCATCAGATTGTTCCTGATCCTCAGACTCTTGATCATCGTATGAGACTTCCTCTTCTTCTATTATACCATTTTCATTATCAACAGTAACATTTTCTTGCACTTCTTCAGAGATTTCATCAAAAGTTTCTTCTTGAACTGGCATATCTTCTTCCATATTCATTGCTGATTCAAATGATTTTTCAAATTCAGCATCTTCTCCATAAACAATACCTTCACTTGCGGCTTCACTCACTGATTTAATATCAATTTTCCATCCAGTCAAACGAACAGCTAAACGCGCATTCTGCCCCTTTTTCCCAATAGCAAGTGATAACTGATTATCAGGCACAATAACTAATGCACTATGTTTTTCCTCATCTACATCAACATAAACAACATCAGATGGTGACAGGGCATGAGAAATGTAAACAACAGGATCTTCGCTCCATTCAATGATATCAATCATTTCACCATTTAATTCATTGACAACATTACGCACACGGCTTCCTTTTGGTCCAACACAGGCACCAATTGGATCAATATTTTCATGAGCTGTATAAACAGCAATTTTACTACGATCTCCTGCTTCACGAGAAACAGATTTAATTTCAACTGTTCCATCATAAATTTCTGGAACTTCCATTTCAAATAATCTTTTAACTAAACCAGGTTCTGTTCTAGACACACCAATATGTGTTCCTTTTGTATTACGCTCAACATCGCTGACATAAACTTTAATACGTTGTCCTTCATAAATCTTTTCCCCTGGAATTTGTTGATTCAATGGCAATAATGCGCCTGTTCTCCCAATATTGATAATCGCAAAACGTTCTTCAACACGATCAACAGTTCCATTGATAATATCATCTTTTTTATCAATGTATTCATTATATAAAGTTTCTTTTTCAGCTTCACGAATTTTTTGTTTTAATAATTGTTTCGTTTGAATGGCAGCTAAACGTCCAAAAACTTCTGGATCCACTTCTGTCACAACATCATCACCAATCTGGTATTTAGGATTTATCATTTGTGCTTCTTCTAAAGATAATTCATAATCCTCATCATTAACATCATCAACAACATGTTTAATTTCATACAAACGAATCTTACCATTTACTTCATTAATTTCAACACGAATAATTGATTCAGGTCCTCCATAATTCTTTTTATAAGATTTCTCTAAAGCTTCTTTTAAAGCATCAAGAACAATTTCTTTCTTAATTCCTTTTTCACTTTCAAGTAAATCTAATGCCTGAATAAACTTCTTACTAGCCATTTTTCATGATCCTCCTTAAAATTTAACAGCTAACCTTATAAAAGCAATATCATTATAGTCAATGAAACATTTTTTCTTGATATTTTTTGCCATATATTGCAATTCAATGTTTGTATCTTCAACATTTAATATTGTTGCATAGACTTCATCCATTCCTTGTGTTGGATTCTTAAATTTAATATAAACATATTCACCAACAGATTGTTGAACTTTCTCTAGTGTTTTTAATGGCTTTTCAGCACCAGGTGAAGAAACTTCCAGATAATATTCATCCTGAATAAGATCTTCACGATCCAACAAATCACTAATGGCTTCACTGACAACAACACATGTATCCATATCAAGATGACCTTGATTTTTTTCAATAAAGATTCTTAAGTACCATTCATTTTTTTCTTTCACATACTCAATATCATCAAGGTAAACATCATTTTCATCTAGTATGGGTTGAATAAGTTGTTTAATCTTTTCTAACATATAATCCTCCGCTTACAAATATAAACGAGAGGGTTGCCCCTCTCGTAAATCACTGATTACTTTAATAATATAACATAATCAATCACAAAAAACAATGCTTTCATCACTCTTTTTTATTATAAATCAAACAAAGATAATTGATTTTCTTCAGACATATTTTCAAAAACGCCTAGTTTCGTTAAAAAATCAATCTGATTATTTGTTAATTTTGTTCTTTTCATAACATCTTCTTTGGATAAAAAATTATTTTCCAAACGTGCCTCAATAACACTGTCTCCTACTGAAGTTCCCAGTCCATCAATAGATGTAAATGGTGGCAGAAGTGCTGAATCATCATCAGGATCAATAATAAAATTCTGAGAATCTGATTTTTCAAGAGAAATATTATTAAAGTGTATTCCTCTTTCAAACATCTCTAAAGCAATTTCAAAAACAGATATCAAAGCTTCTTCTTTATTAGAAATTTTAACACCGTTTTGTTTATCATTTAAAATCTGCTGATATTTTGCATAAACAGCATCTTTGCCTTGAATCATTGTTTCAATATCATAGGCATCGCAACGTGTTGAAAAATAAACAGCATAGTATTCTCTAGGATAATATAATTTCCACCACGCTACACGTACAGCACTCAAAACGTATGCGGCCGCATGAGCTTTAGGGAACATGTATTTGATTTTTTTACATGATTCAATATACCATGTCGGTACATCATGTTGACGCATTAATTCTTCATATTTTTTCTCAGGGAAAACAACTGGAGATTTCCCTTTACGAACACATTCCATGATGTCAAAAGCATCTTTATTTGGTAAACCTTTTTCAATCAAATAAACCATGATATCATCACGACATCCAATGACTTCTTTTAAAGTACAAGTTCCTGAACTAATCAATGTTTCCGCATTTCCTAAATAAACATCGGTTCCATGTGACAACCCTGAAAGAATGACTAGATCACTAAATGAAGTTGGGTGTGTCTGCTCAAGCATACCACGAACGAATTTTGTTCCAAACTCAGGTAATCCTAATGCTCCTGTTTTACAATTAAGGAAACTCAAATCAATACCAAGAGCATCTGTTGAATTAAATAAACTCATGACTTTTGGATCATTGGTTGGTATATCTTTTGGATTGACTCCTGTCAAGTCCTGTAGCATTCTAATAACTGTTGGATCAACATGTCCTAAAATATCAAATTTAAGAACGTTATCATGAATGGCATGGAAGTCAAAATGCGTTGTCTTCCATTCAGCAGTCAAATCGTCGGCAGGATATTGATAGGGTGTAAAATCAAAGACATCCATATTCTCAGGTATGACAATAATCCCACCTGGATGCTGTCCTGTTGTACGTTTAACTCCTGTACATCCTTTCGCAATACGCTCTAGTTCAGCCCCACGTATTGTGTTTTCTTTGCCCATGAGTTCCGCATATCCTTTCGCATATCCATAAGCTGTTTTTTCGGCAACAGTTGAGATTGTTCCGGCACGATAGACGTGACTTTCACCAAAAATCTCTTTTGTATAAGCATGTGCTGTAGGTTGATAATCACCAGAAAAGTTCAAATCAATATCAGGAACTTTATCAGCATTAAATCCAAGGAATGTTTCAAAAGGAATATTATGTCCATCACCCTTTAATGGATGACCACAGTGAGGGCACTTTTTATCAGGAAGATCATATCCATTTGCGATATAACCTTCTGGCAAAAATTCACTGTATTGACAATGTGGGCAGAAATAATGAGGTGGCAAAGGATTCACTTCAGAAATATTGGCCATCGTCGCAACAAATGAAGATCCTACAGACCCACGGCTTCCTACCAGATATCCAGCTTCATTAGACTTTTTAACTAACTTATGAGCGATATAATAAATCACCCCAAACCCATGTTTAATAATGTTATCCAATTCTTTAGTTAAACGTTTTTCAACAATCTCAGGTAAAACTTCTCCATATTGTTTATGGGCATTTTCAAAACAGAGTTTTCTTAAATTTTCATCAGCATTATCAATATGAGGTGTAAAAAGTTTATCATGAACAACATGAAAATCACCATCAATCATATCCGCAATCTTATTCGTATTTTCAACAACATACTCATATTTTTCATCATCACTTAAATAAGGAAGACTATCCATCATTTCATTTGTTGTTCTTAAGTATTCGTCCGGTGTCCATGCTTGAGGATTGTTACGATCAGTCAACGGATGAAGTGCTCCACCCAATCCTATTTTAGGATTGCAGGTAAAAACATCTCTAAATATTTTATCTTTTTGATCAAGGTAATGAACATCACCTGTCGCCACAATCAACTTCCCCATACTTTTGGCAGTATCAACAATACGACGTAAAATACGAATCAAATCATCCATGGTATCAATTCTTCCACGCTCTACAAAATATTGACAAATATCCAGTGGCATAATTTCAATATAATCATAAAAAGACATGGCCTGTTTTAATTCATCTAAACTTCGTGTCATCGCCAAATCAAAGATTTCAGAGTTGTAACATCCACTTCCAAAAAGGAGACCTTCTCGATAATGTTCAAGTCTTTGACGAGGAATACGTGATGTTTTTTCAAAATACGTTGTATTGGCTTCAGAAACAAGCTTAAACATATTTTTAAGACCTGTTTTATTTTTAGCTAAGACACACATATGTTTAGGACGAACAATTTTATAGGCATGTGGACACTCCATTTGATTCATATCTAACAGATGATAATATCCATTCTGCATCATATCATGAAGCATCATATTGAAAACACCTGCTAAAACCTCTGCGTCATAATCAGCTCTATGAGCATCATCGCCATCGTATGGAATACGATAATGACGTGCTACATTTCCTAAACGATATCCTTTCAGCTCAGGCAAAATTTTCCATGCTAATGTTAAAGAATCAATAGCAGGATTCTTTAATTTTGGATATCCGTATCTTTGTAGAATTTCATTTAAGAAACCAACGTCAAATGTCGCATTATGAGCAACAATCACATCATCACCAAAAAATTCCAAAATCTTTGGTAAAAATTCTTCAATCGTAGGTGCATTTTTCACATCTTCATTTGTAATATGTGTTAAATTTGTAATCTTTTGTGATATACGTTTCTTTGGTTTAATTAAACTCTGAATACGATCTATTTCCTGTCCGTTTTTTATTTTAACAGCTCCAAATTCAGTAATATCATCATCCATTACAGAAAGACCCGTTGTTTCTAAGTCGAAAGATACAAAAGTTAAATCTTTTAATGTTTCATCTCTTTCGTTATAAACAACAGTAAATTCAGGGTCAATCATATACATTTCAACACCATAAATCATTTTTATCTTATATTTTTGGCTGGCAGTCTGCGCTTCTGGGAAAGATTGTACATTGCCATGATCTGTCACAGCAATAGCCTGATGTCCCCAATATGCAGCTCTTTGCACATATTCAGTAATACTGCCAATTCCATCCATGGAAGACATTTTAGAGTGTACATGTAATTCAACACGTTTCTTTTCGGCCTGATCTTGACGGACTTTAGGAGATGGTATAATTTCTACTTCTCTTGCATTAAGAACAGTATCTTTTAAATAATTATCATACTCCACATTACCTTTAACACGAACCCAGACATCCCCTTTTTTGACTTTGTTCATTTCTTCTAAACTGTTGGATCCTTTATTTTCAAATCTTTTGACAACAATACTATTCGTATAATCAGTCACATACAATGATTGAATTGTTTTTCCAGATCTGACTTTCTTTGAATCTTCTTTAAAAACATATCCTTGAATCATGACATCTTTAACTGTATCATCAATTTCATCAATCGTTAAAGAAAAATAATCTTTTTTATATCCCTGATATTTAGTCTTCGTTTCTTTTTTTATAGGAACATTCTGATCAAATGTTTTGCTATCAACCTTAACTTCATTTAAGGCATTCATTTCCTCTTGGATAGATTGATATGTACTGTTATTTTGATCAATATAAGCTTTAAAACCAATTTGCATACCAAATTTATTAAAATATTTATCAAAAATCTGATAAAGTTTTTCTAACTGATTCAGCTGAATTTCATTAATAACCTCTATTTGTAGTGTATTATCTTGAAAGCTTAATAATTGTTCATTTATAAAATCTATCTGTGGGAAACGATGCTTTAAGCCATCAAAAATAAATAAAGCATATTCTTTAACATCTTGTGGTGAATAAGATGATGCCCAATCAAAAAGAAATTCACAAGGATAAGGAAATTCATTTTTAGCAGCAAATAACAATCGTATTTCCTTTAATGGAACAATATGAGAAGCCCCAATATAAAACGTATACGAATTATCTTTATGAACAATAACACGTTCTATATATGCACTCTTCAATGCAGAAACATCATTTTCAAGGTGTAACTGTTGCAAGAGAATAAGCATTTTATCCATGAAATTTACCTCCTTATATCAAAAAGGGATGATATAATCCCTTTTATTGAAATATTCTTAAAATATCTTGATATGTGACAAAAACCATTAAAAGCATCACAAGACCTAAACCACATAACTGTAAACCAATTTTAACTTTTTCAGGAAGTTCTCTACCTATAACCTTTTCAATCAATGCGAATAGTACCTGACATCCATCCAAACCAGGAATAGGTAAAAGATTGAAAATACCTACATTGACAGAAAGCAACGATAACAAATTCAAAATATAAGTGACCTGTCCTGTCTGGGTAACCTGAGAAGTGACCTGAAAAATGCCAACTGGACCTGACAGTTGTGTAACTGTATCACTAAAACGCGTAATCAACTGACTTAATGCTGCAAAAATAGCAACACTCATCTCTCCAATCGAAATAAATGTATATTGAATAGATTCTGCAAGATTCATTGAACGAGTTGCTTGATAGATACCTAATTTATATGCTTGAGAAGTTGAATCATACTTTAAAGTTGCATTAAGCATTTCCGTTTGATTCCCTCTTTGAACTTTGATTTGAACATGAATTGAAGAGGCTGTTGTATTGAGCCCTTCTTGTGTTAATTGTATATCATCAAAATTAGAAACCAAAATGACCTGACCTGTTTCATTAATAGTCATTTCTTGAATGATATCCCCCGTCTGTAAGCCAGCTTCCTGGGCTGCTGAGTTCTCAATTACCTGTCCCACTTGTGCATTATTGACAGGTAACTGCCCACTGAATAGATTAACACCAAAAGTGACAACAATAGCCAAAATAAAATTCATAAAGACACCTGCCAAAAAGATAATAACTTTTTGATATGTCTTGATACCTTTTAATGTTCTTTCAATAGGAACATCTTTGAATTCGTCATCTTCACTTTGTTCTTCTCCCGCCATAGAAACAAATCCGCCAAAAGGAAGAGCACGTATTTCATACTCCGTTTCTTTTCCTTTCTTTGACCATAATTTAGGACCAAAACCAATGGAAAAATGAGAACAATAGACTCCAAATATTTTTGCAGCCATAAAATGACCAAATTCATGAATGATAATAATGGAACCTAAAATCAGTAAAAAAACAATAATCGTTATAATTGTCTGCATCTATCTTTCTCCTACTCTCTCTAGTACATAATCTCTAGCCCATTGATCAATTTCAATCAATTGGTCTAAACAAGGATTATCAATCCAATGATGAGCACGCATTGCTTCTTCGACAAGTTTTTCAATATCTAAAAAAGAAATATGTCCATTGAGGAACAATGCATTGGCTTGTTCATTTGCACCATTTAAAACACATGGCATAGACCCACCTTTACGCCCAGCCTCATAAGATAACGCTAAAGCACGGAAGCGATGAAAATCAGGTTTTTCAAAGTGTAAACTTCCTATTTCTCCAAGTGACAATCTCTTTCCACCTATCAATGGCTGACGTTCTGGATAAGTTAAAGCATATTGAATAGGTAAACGCATATCAGGTGTTCCTAGTTGTGCAATTACGGAAGTATCTTTAAATTCAACCATAGAATGAATAATACTTTCAGGATGAATAAGGACTTCAATATCATCATAATCAACATCAAAAAGCCATTTGGCTTCCATAACTTCTAATCCTTTATTGAACAATGTTGCACTGTCAATAGTAATTTTAGCACCCATTGACCAATTGGGATGTTTTAAAGCTTCTTCAACTGTAACATGTTGAAGTTCTAATCTGGATTTATCACGAAAACTTCCACCACTGGCTGTTAAAATAATTTTGTTGATGTCACAATGACGCTCACCATTAAGTGATTGGAAAATAGCAGAATGTTCACTATCAACAGGTAATAACTGAACATGATTTTGTTTAACCAATGGAATAATTAAATGCCCAGCCACAACAAGTGTTTCCTTATTGGCAAGTGCAATATCTTTATGAGCTTCAATAGCTTTCATTGTAGGAACCAATCCAGCAAATCCTACAATCGCATTCAGGACAATATCAACATCAGATAAAGTTGCGATAGAAATCAAACCATCTTCACCACAATAAAAATGAATATCTTTATATTTTCTTTGAAGATAAATCATATCCTCCTCATTTTGCACACAAATATGTTTGGCATGTATTGTTGTCATGATTTTTTCTAATAAATCTATATTCTTTCCGGCACTCATCGCTACAATTTCAAAACTGTCACGATGATGTTTGACAACATCAACAGTTTGTTGTCCAATTGATCCTGTTACTCCTAAAACACAAATTTTCTTCATATTAAGCCACCACCATTGTTATAAAATGAATAAAAATTCCAAAAACCATAGCATTAAATAAAATCGAATCAAAGCGATCTAAAATGCCACCATGTCCTGGTAAAATCTGCGAAAAATCTTTGACTTCAAAAGTACGTTTCATACTACTAAATGTCAAATCCCCAATCTGACTTGTCATTGTCAGCGAAATACACATTACAGCAAACCAAATCATTGGCATGTCTATTTGAATATATGCTCCATAGGCAACAGAAAGAACAGTCCCTAAAATTATTCCCCCGATTGAACCCTCAATCGTTTTCTTAGGTGATAAACGAGGATTTAATTTATGTTTGCCAAAAAGCATCCCTGCAAAATAAGCTCCTGTATCCGTCCCAAAAGTTGCCAATGCAAGAATTAAAATATAATCAAATCCATATATTATTCTTAACTGATAAAGCATATGTAAACCCATCGCAATCAAAACCCCAGCAGTAAAATAATAACATAATCTTAAAAAATTCATGCCGTCATCAAAAACACTACAAATCATTAAAATAATCATATATAGAATGATTGCTTCACTAGAAATCAGTAAAGCATTTTCAAAAAACAATGAATAAAAAACAAAAATTGCAGTGATTGGATAAAGATATATATGAGCTTTTGGACGATTACATATCGAAAGCATTTCAAAAACAGCAATACCTGCAACAATACCTAATAATAATTTAAACGATAATCCTCCAAAAATAACACATGGCAAAATAACAATCAAAAGAATTAAGGCTGTTATAATTCGCGTTTTCATTGATGAACACCCCCAAACCTTCTTTCTCTACCCTGATAAATTGCAATAGCATGATGAAGTCTTTCTTCATCAAAATCAGGCCAGAGTGTATCATCAAAAACAAACTCAGCATAAGCCAATTGCCAAAGCAAGAAATTGGATAAGCGATATTCACCACTACTTCTCACCATCAAATCAACTGGAGGTAAATCCTTAGTCATAAGATGACTTTCAAAATAATCTTCAGTGATATCATCAAGTGTTATGTCACCATTTTTATACTGTTCACAAATCATCTTTGTTGCTTCAACAATTTCATCTCTACCACCATAAATAAAAGCAAAAGTCAATATTAACCCATTATTATGAGAAGTTTGATGAACAGCTTCTTCAATAATGTTTCTCGTTTCTAAAGGTGCCATTTCTAAATGACCAATATAACGAATCTGGACATTATTATCCATAAGTTCTTTTAAATAAAGATTAAAAAACTCTTTAGGAAGTTTAAAAATATAATCAACTTCACTCGCATCTCTTTTAAAGTTTTCTGTTGAAAAAGCATATACTGTCATTGCTTTCACACCTAAACGATTAGCTTCTAATGCTAGAGTACGAATTGTTTTTGTCCCTTCATGATGACCATAAGTACGTGGCATTTTTCTTTTTTTTGCCCAACGTCCATTACCATCCATAATAAAAGCAATATGTTGTGGAATGTTATCCATATCTAAATCATAATCAAAATCTCTTTTTTTCTTAAAAATCATACTTTCACCCCATAATCTTTTTTTATTATAACATAAA
>CALUZM010000021.1 GCA_944325245.1 uncultured Massilimicrobiota sp.
TTCATGTTTAATGTATAGAATTAAACGTAAAATGATAGATATGATTTAGGTGGTATAAAATGAAAAATAAAAATAAAGAATAAGAGGTGGAAGTGCATAATATTTCAAAGATTTATAAATTAAAGGGGAAAGATGAAAAAAAAGAATTAAAGTCTTGGGAAGAAAAATATAAAAAGACCATTCCCATCTTTGTTGCTGGAGGTATTGATTCAGGAAAGAAAATTGCTGAATTGATCAAACAGGGGGCAACTGGTGTACAGATTGCCACACCATTTATTGCCACTTATGAATGTGATGCAGCTCAGGAATTTAAAGATATGGTTATTCAATGTCAAGCAGAAGATATCGAGCTTGTTTCTAGTCCAGCAGGAATGCCAGGGCGTGCCATTGTGAATGATTTTGTAAAGAAAACAAGAGAAACAGGAAACATTTGTATGAAGAATTGTTTGCATTGTATGATTCCTTGTAATCCTGAAAATACACCTTATTGTATCAGTGAAGCATTGATTCAAAGTGTTAAAGGAAATGTGGATAATGGTCTTGTTTTTGTAGGCAGTCAAGCTGCAAGGATTCATGAGATGAAACATGTTGATGAAGTGATTCAGGAGTATATAGAAGAAATGGAGGAGAATCTATGAAAATAGGAATGATTTTTGCCGGTCAAGGTAGCCAATATGTAGGCATGGGAAAAGCGTTTTATGATGAGTTTCAAGAAGCTAGAGATGTTTTTGATCAGGTCCATATTGATATTGATGTGAAAAAGGTATGTTTTGAAGGACCTGAAGATGTTTTAAATGAAACATCTTATGCACAACCTTGTATTTTAACAACATCATTAGCCATTGCCAAGGTGATTGAAGCTCAAGGTATTCATCCTGATTATGTTGCAGGTTTATCATTAGGAGAATATTCTGCTTTAGCTTATGCAGGTGCTTTTGACATACAGGATGCAATTTCTATTGTCAGACATCGTGGTCAGATTATGAGTGAAGCTTTGCCAGCTGGAACAACATCTATGGCAGCTGTTTTAGCAATGGATGCTGAGAAGATTCAAGAAGTGATTGAACCTATTGATGGTGTCACAATTGCCAATTACAATTGTCCTGGACAAATTGTCATTACGGGAACAAAAGAAGCTGTTGAGATTGCTTCAGAAAAATTAAAAGAAGCTGGCGCAAAACGTGTCATTCCATTAAAAGTTTCAGGAGCTTTCCATTCTCCATTATTAGAAGAAGCATCTTATAAACTTAAAGAAGAGCTAGAAAAATATGATATTCATGAAACAAAAATTCCTGTTGTTTATAATGTGTCAGGAAAAGAAGAAGATGGAGATCTTATTGATATTTTAACTCGACAAATCAAATCAAGTGTTTACTTCTATCAATCTATTCAATATATGATTGCTCAAGGTGTGGAAGCTTTTGTGGAAATTGGACCAGGAAAAGCATTAAGTGCCTTTGTTAAGAAAACAGATAGAAGTATTCCAGTTTATAGTGTAGATAGTATTGAAGGTTTAAATCAAATGTTAGGAGCGTTAAAAGATGAGTAAAGTAGCGTTAATTACTGGTGCCAGTCGTGGAATTGGTAGAGCCATTGCTTTAAAATTTGCAAGTGAAGGTTACAATATTGCCATTAATTATATTGGAAATCAAGATGAAGCTTTAGAAGTACAAAAAGAATGTTGTGCTCATGGTATTGAAGCTATGATTTATGAAGGTGATGTTACTGATTATGATGCTATGGATCAAATGATGAAAGCTGTTTTAGAAAAGTTTGGATCTATTGATGTTTTAGTGAATAATTCAGGAATTACAAAAGATCAGTTATTATTAAAGATGAATACACAATCATTTATGGATGTGATTGATGTGAACTTAAAAGGAACATTCAATACCATTAAAGCTGTTTCTCGTATTATGATGAAACAAAGATCTGGTGTTATTATTAATATGGCCAGTGTTATTGGAATCATTGGTAATGTTGGACAGGCTAATTATGCAGCTAGTAAAGCAGGGGTTATTGCATTAACAAAATCAGTTGCAAAAGAATTAGCACCACGTCATATCCGCGCTAATGCCATTGCACCAGGATTTATTGCCACAAAGATGACTGATGTTTTAAGTGATGATACAAAAGAAAATATTTTGAAAAATATTCCATTGCAACAAATGGGAGAACCAGAAGATGTTGCGAATGTCGCATACTTTTTAGCAAGTGATAGTGCGAAATATATTACAGGCCAAGTGATCAATGTTGATGGCGGAATGGTCATGTAGGGAGGAAAAACATGAAAAGAAGAGTCGTTGTTACAGGAATGGGAGCTGTGTCTCCAATTGGAAATACTGTTGAAGAAACATGGAATGGTATTTTAAATCAGACATGTGGAATTGATGAAATTACACATTTTGATACAAGTGATTATAAAGTGAAATTGGCAGGAGAAGTGAAAGGTCTTGATTTTGAACAATATTTTACAAAAAGAGATTTAAAATTTAATGACCGTTTTACTCAATTTGCAAGAGTTGTTGCTAAACAAGCTGTAGAAGATGCAAAATTAGATTTAGAAACAATGGATAAGAGCCATTTTGGAGTTATTATTGGTAGTGGTATTGGTGGTGTAGAATCTATTGAAAAAGCTGAACAAAGCTTATTGAATAGAGGACCATCAAAGGTTTCCCCATATTTTATTCCTATGACTTTAATCAATTTAGCTGCAGGAAGCGTTGCGATTGATTTAGGAGCAAAAGGTCATGTTTCTTCTATTGTCACTGCATGTGCAGCAGGAACAAATGCGATAGGAGAAGCCTTCCATAAAATTAGAGATGGATATGAAGAAATTATGTTGGCTGGAGGAAGTGAAGCCTCTATTACACCTTTATCTGTAGCAGGATTTGCTTCTATGAAAGCTTTGCATACAGGTGATGATAAAAATCGTGCTTCTATTCCTTTTGATAAAGATCGTAGTGGCTTTGTTATGGGAGAAGGCGCAGCTATTTTAGTCTTAGAAGAGTTACAACATGCCTTGGATCGAAATGCAACTATCTATGGTGAAATCGTTGGTTATGGAGCAACTTGTGACGCTTATCATATTACAGCACCATTATCTGATGGAAGTGGTGGTGGAGAAGCTATGAAACAGGCTTTAGCAGATGCTTCTTTACAACCATCTGATATTGATTATATTAATGCTCATGGAACATCTACACCTTTAAATGATAAAACAGAAACATTGGCTGTAAAATATGCTTTTGGTGATGATGCTTATCATTTAGCCATGTCATCAACAAAATCTTATACAGGACATTTATTAGGAGCCAGTGGTGCTTTAGAATCAGTCATTTGTGTGAAAGCTTTACAGGATGGTTATATCCCAGCTACAATTCATTATCAAAACAAAGATGAAGATTGTGATTTGGATATTGTTGCAAATGAAGGTAGAAAACAAGATATTCATTATGCAATGAACAATTCTCTTGGATTCGGTGGACATAATGCATCATTGATTTTCAAAAAATGGGAGGACTAAATATGTTATATAATTCTAATGATATTCAAAAAATTATTCCTCATCGTTATCCATTCTTACTTGTTGATTGTATTGAAAGTATCAGTGAAGATGGGAAAACAATTGTAGGAAGAAAATGTGTAACAGCTAATGAAATGCAATTTTTAGGGCATTTCCCTGAAAAACATGTGATGCCAGGTGTTTTAATTATTGAAGCATTAGCGCAAACAGGTTGTGTGTTATTGCTTTCTAAAGAAGAAAACAAAGGCAAGATTGCTTTCTTTGCTGGAATTAATAAAGCACGTTTTAGAAAACAAGTCATTCCCGGTGATGTTTTAACAATGACTGTCACTTTAACAAAAGAAAAAGGTGGTATTTACTTTGCGGCTATTGAAGCAAAGGTTGAAGATGAAATTGCAGTCACTGGAGAAATTATGTGTGCTGTTGGTGAATAATTCAATAGATCAATGAAAAAACAGAAAGATATTTTGTCTTTCTGTTTTTGTATACAAAGTATTATATTTATTTTAAATATGAGGTATTATTCGGTTATTATATTCATAGAAGTGTATAGCTGTAAATAATAAAAGCTATTGGTTATATGATAGACATATAACAATAGCTTTTTTGACTATTTATGTTTTTTTAATTTGTATATGATTCTATTAGCATAAGGTATTGAAGAAAGCTCTTCTGGGTGATCTGAATAGAAATAGAATATAATGATAAAATAAACAATAACACCAATTACGATTGCGAAAATAAGTGGGATAAGCACTTTTCTTGTTAAGGCAAATAATCCATAGTATACAATAGCAACAACGATTCCCATAAGAATAGATGAAATAATAGGTAAGATATAAGTCTTTTTCATCTCTTGTTTATAACGAGTTTTTTTACGAAGCATTTTCTGATTCAAATAACAAACCTGTAAACCATATAAACAATTGGCAATGACTAATGAATATAAACCTAAAGGTGTAAAAATCAAAAGGACAATTGTAATAACAACATGATAAATTAAAGCAATAGCTGCATTTTTTAATGGGGTATTGACTTCACCAAGAGCTTGCAAGATTCCGTTGGTTAATGTGGATAAACCAAAGAAAACAATGCCTGGACTTCCAATTGTGAGCATGATAGTTGAAACAACACATGTCTCTTCCTGTGGGAAAAGCAAACCAATGATAGGATAGGCTAAAACACTCATACCAACTGCAGCAGGGATTAAAATCATCATTGTGATGCGAATACCTGAACGAATATGCTCTCTTGTCTCGCGATAATTTTTTAATGACCATGAAGATGATATAGCTGGTATAGAGGCAGTTGACATAGCAGAAGCTAAAGCAACAGGTACGTTTTGTAATACGATATATTGTCCTGAATACACACCCCACATTGTGGCAGATTGAGGGTCGGTACCAATTGCAAAAGAATAAATATATTGATCAATGACTGTAATTAGATTATAGACACATGTTGCAAAAATGATAGGTGTCACAATATGAATGATCATTTTAAAAATATCTTGATAAGAATCTTCATAATCATCAGGTGTTTCTTTAATGATTAAATGATTGTGGTTTTTTAAATACATGATCATCATAAAGATTAATCCAACAAGAACACCGACACCTGGACCTACAGCACCACCAGCAGCTCCGGCTGCAGCTAATTCACTACCACCTGTTTGCATATATGGTTGGATAAATAAATAGGCACATCCAATAGCAACCCCTGCATTAAAAATCTGTTCAATAATTTGTGATACAGATGTATAAAATGTTGTCTGATGGGCCTGGAAATAGCCTCTAAAAACCCCTAATAACCCAGAAAAGAAAATAGTCGGACATAAAATTCTTAATGGTAAGACAGAATGTCCTGTGACCAGAAATGGTGCCAGGAAAAAGGCAATGATAGAAGCACTCCCACCAATGATACAAATATAAATAAATGAACATTTTAAAATTTTCTGAACATTATTATACTGATGTAAAGCCAGTTTTTCAGCAATCAGTTTTGAAATAGCTGTTGGTATACTATAAGATGATAAAAGCAATATCAAGGCATAAATATTATAAGCCATTGAATAATATCCAATACCTTCAGCACTAATCAAAGCAGTTAATGGACTCTTATATAAAGCCCCAATAATTCTAACCAGGATTCCTGCTACCGCAAGAATTGAAGCCTGTTTTACAATCGAACGCGACATTCGTAAACCCCACTTTCCAATGATTTCTTGTTTATTATATCATTAATTCCAATAATTGCAAAAAAACTTAAATCAATACATATAAAAAAGCGACTTCACAATTTTTCCACATGAATTGTATAATATGAATCTGTCATGAGAACGTATTTAAATTTATAATGAGTCAGATGCTCATATGGTCAATTGTATGATTAAAAATATGAAAAAAGTGAAGACGTTAATAGGAAATGAAAAAAAGCTATTTTTTAATATTGATATTGTGGTATAATATATAAAAATATGTCTTGGAGGAGAATTATGAGCGAAAGTAGAATTTGTATTGCTTTAGATTTTCAGACAAAAGAAGAAGTGAAAAATTTCTTAGATAAGTTTGAAGATGAAAAGCTATATGTGAAAATTGGGATG
This sequence comes from uncultured Massilimicrobiota sp., assembly GCA_944325245.1. Lineage (GTDB taxonomy): Bacteria > Bacillota_I > Bacilli_A > Erysipelotrichales > Coprobacillaceae > Allocoprobacillus. The sequence continues at coordinate 6,129 of CALUZM010000021.1, forward strand.
GAACTTTTCTATGGTGAAGGAATAGAAATGATTAAGATGATTAAGGAAAAAGGGCATAAGATTTTCCTTGATTTAAAATTACATGATATTCCTAATACTGTTAAAAGTGCAATGAGACAGCTAGCAAAATTGGATGTCGACATGGTTAACGTTCATGCATCAGGAAGTATTGCGATGATGAAAGCAGCCATTGAAGGTTTAAATGAAGGAAGTGCTGGAAAGAAACGTCCTTTATGTATTGCTGTGACATGCTTAACATCATTAGATCAAAAAGTACTGGATGATGAATTATTGATCCATGAACCATTAGAGAACGTTGTTTTAAAATGGGCAGAGAATGCAAAAGAAGCTGGATTAGATGGTGTTGTTTGTTCGCCATTAGAATCAAAAATTATTCATGAAAATTTAGGTATGGATTTTCTAACAGTGACACCTGGAATTAGACTTGCCAGTGATAGTGTCAATGATCAAAAGCGTGTGACAACACCTGCAATGGCTAAAGAATTAACATCAAGTTATATTGTTGTAGGAAGAACAATTACAAATGCTGATGATCCAGTTGCAACATATAAAGAAGTTTATAGACAATTTCAAGGAGAGTAGAGAATTATGGAAAAGAAAATAGCAAAAGATTTATTAGATATTCAAGCAGTTTTTTTAAGACCAAATGAGCCTTTTACTTATGCATCAGGTATTAAATCACCTATTTATTGTGATAATCGTTTGACATTATCTTATCCACAGGTGAGAAATGATATTGAACAAGGTTTAGCACATTTAGTGAAAGAACATTATCCATCATGTGAATGTTTAATGGGAACTGCAACTGCAGGGATTGCTCATGCAGCTTTAGTGGCAGATATTTTAGATTTACCAATGGGATATGTTCGTGGTGGAGCGAAATCTCATGGTAGAAATAATCGTATTGAAGGTATTGTGAAACCAGGAATGAAAGTTGTTGTCGTAGAAGATTTAATTTCAACTGGTGGATCATCATTAGAATGTGTTGATGCTTTAAGAGAAGCAGGATGTGAAGTTTTAGGAATGGTTGCCATCTTTACATATGGTTTAGCCGATTCTGCAAAGAATTTTGAGGCTAAAGAATGTAGTTTCCACACATTGACAAACTATGATACTTTAATTCAGGTCGCTGTTGATCATGATTATATTGAAGCTGCTGACTTAGAAAAACTAAAAGCATGGAAAAAAGATCCTCACGATGAGTCTTGGATGCAAAAATAATTGCATTTTTTAGGGAATTGTTGTATAAGTATATAAGCTTATCACATGAAGAAGGAGGCTCATTATGCATGTTTAAAAGTTTAAGATATGTTCTCAAGGAAAATTTTACGAATTTATTTAGAATATATTCGATTGCAAAATATGAGTTATTGGCGGATATGCGTGATTCTAAACTAGGATTATTTTGGAACTTTGCAAACCCAACAATTCAAGTTTTGACATATTGGTTAGTTTTTGGAATCATTATGACAGGAAGATCAGAGCAAGATGGAATACCGTACATATGTTGGCTACTTGGTGGAATTGTTGTCTGGTTCTATGTATCTCCTTGTATCACAAATGGATGTAATGCCATCTACTCAAAAGTCAATGTGATTACAAAAATGAAGTTTCCTGTGAGTATTTTGCCTGCAACAGTTATTTTGAAAGAATTATTTAATCATCTGTGTTTGATGGTTGTATTGGTTATTTTGTTTTTATTCTTTGGTTTTTATCCTAATATTCATTGGTTAGGATTAATTTATTATTTATTTTGTGCATCTATGTTTGCAATATCATTATCTATGATTACATCAGTTTTGAATATGCTAGCACGTGATACGAGAAAGCTTATATTAGCTTGTATGCGATTATTGATGTATTTAACACCAATTGTCTGGGCACCTTCAAAACTATCAAAGCATAGGTTATTGAGTGTTTTGATGCAATTTAATCCGATAGACTATATTGTTCAGGGATATAGAGATTGTTTCTTTTATCATCAAGGTATTGCATCTTTTGGAACTCAAATCATTATTTTCTGGGTGATTACATTTGTGCTTTTGATATGTGGTAGTTATATGATGTATAAATTTAAACATAAATTTATTGATTTAATTTAGAGGTGTAAAGATGAATCAAGAATATGCAATAGAATTTAAACATGTGTCTAAGATATATAGTTTAAAATCAAAAGATAAAAAACACACAAATGATAAAAGATTTTATGCGCTTAAGGATATTAATTTTAAGATTCCTCAAGGAGAAGTTGTTGGTGTTTTAGGAACAAATGGTTCTGGAAAATCAACAATGTCTGTCATTTTGGCTGGAATTAGTGAAGTTGATGAAGGTGAAATGATTGTCAATGGTGAACAAGCTTTGATTGCTATTAATACAGGCTTGAATATGCAGTTAACTGGTATGGAAAACATTGAATTGAAAGGTGCTTTGCTTGGGTTATCAAAAAAACGTATAGAAGAAATTAAGCAAGGTGTTATTGATTTTGCAGAAATTGGAGACTTCTTATATCAGCCTGTTAAGAAATATTCGAGTGGTATGAAATCAAGACTTGGATTCTCTATAAATCTTTGTCTGGATCCTGATATTCTTATTGTTGACGAAGCTTTATCTGTTGGAGATAAAGGTTTTGCTCAAAAATGTTTAAATAAAATGACTGAATTGAAAGATAATGGAAAAACGATTGTGTTTATCTCTCATACTTTAGCACAAGTTAGAGAATTCTGTGATACGGCTATGTGGATTGAAGGCGGTATGTTAAAAGAGTATGGTGAAGTCGATGAAGTCTGTGATCACTATGCAGAATATGTTGATTACTATAATGGTTTATCTAATGCCGATAAGAAAAAAGAACGTGATGATAAATTTGAAAAGAGATTATTAGTTAATCACAAAGTTAGTCTTTTTGATAGAATATTTCATTTATAAAATAAAATTTCATTCTTTTTTAAATCAAATAAACAGAGAAGTAGCTATCTGATGATAGTCCACATCTCTGTTTTTTATTTTTTGATATTATATAAATTATAAAAATATTTTCATGATTTTTGTATTTACATTTTCTTTACAAGAAATTGACATAAATTTCATAATGTACACAACTTATACAAATCTTTGCTCTATACTCATTGGTGGAAGGAAGGATATAAATGAAGAAATTATTAAATAAACAATTCATTGTTATTTTGACAATTTTTTTTATGGCTATAGGTTTATACTTCATTTATGATTTTTATTCTCTAAAAAATGCTGAAGTGAACATACCATCAAATGAGAAACAAATTTCTATATATACTGATCAAAAAAAAGATATTCATGCGACAGCGCAAGATCAAAAATATGAGAAAAATATAGAATTTAATAACTATGATCATCAGATTATTTCAGTATCAAAAAATGGAGAAGTATATGGTTTACATGAAGGGAAAACAAATATTGAAGTTAAGATAAAAGATTCAAATAAGAAAAAGAATATAGAAGTTGAAGTGAAACCACATACTTATTGTATTCAAAAAAAATATCAGAAGAAGATAAAAGAAAATGAACAGATACAATTATCTGCTATAGATGAAATTACCAATGAGCCAGCACAGCTTGAATGGGCTTCATCTGATAATACAATAGCAACTGTTGATCAAGGAAAAGTTCTCGCAAAGAAACATGGTCAAGTCTCTATCAGTATTGTAAAGAATGGAAAAATCATGGATTCAATAAATCTGGAAGTTGAAAAATCTCCTCTCACAAAAGATGATATTCAATGGAAAGTCCCTAAAAGTATCAAACTGGAATTAAAAGAAGAATATCATTTGAAAGATAAGATTTCTTTTCTAAATAATAAAACTGGAAAAATTTTTTATATGAGTTCGGATGAAAGTATAGCCAGTGTATCTGAAGATGGAATCATTACTGCAAAACAAGCGGGAAATACGAAAGTGACAGTTACGATTGATAGTCTTCATTATACGGTTCAAGTTACAGTGAAGAAGGTCAATCTATCAGCGAAAGGTCCATATATTACAGATGAAATGTTAAAAAAAGCTGGCATTTCTTCAACAAAAAAATTAATGATTGTTGCGCATCCAGATGATGAAACATTATGGGGTGGTGGTCATTTGGCCGAAGGTCAATGGTTTGTTGTATGTCTGACAAATGGCGATAATAAAACAAGAAAACAAGAATATAAGAATGCATTAAAATGTTTGGGAGCCAAAGGAATTATTTTGTCGTATTATGATTTAAGAAATGGTCAAAGAGATGATTGGAAAACAATCAAAAAAGAAATGATGAAAGATATTACAAAAGTGATGAACTATCAGGCATGGGATATGATTGTGACACATAATCCAGAGGGTGAATATGGTCATATTCATCATAAAATGACTAATCGTTTTGTTACAGAGATATATAAACGAAAAGAAAGAGCTTCTGAACTTTACTATTTTGGGACGTTTTATAAGCCAGGAGAAATTCCTACGGATCTTGTTGAAAATATATCAGATTTACAGCAAACAAAGAAAAATGATGCGTTGAATTTATATACTTCCCAATTGAAGAGCATTCAGAAAAAATGGTTGCAGATGCTTCCATACGAATATTGGACTAAAGCCAATTAATTAAAGGGGAAAGGAAGAGTTTTTGTGAATGGATTGATGAAGAAAATACAGAATTTATATCATCAGGAAATTTTAAGATATATTGTTGTTGGGGGATGTACAACAGCAGTGAATTTAATTGTATTTACAGTGTTATGTAAAATCATGCATGTTGAAGTGAATATAAGCAATATCATTTCAGTTATCTGTGCTATTTTATTTGCTTATGTAACAAATAAAATATTTGTATTTCAATCACATTGTCACTCAACGGCAGAACTGATGAAAGAAATGGTTTCGTTTATTGGAGCCAGATTATTGACAATGATTATAGAAGTCGGAGGAGTCTTCGTTTTATATGAGATAATTGGACAGGAAGAAGTTATTGCCAAATTAGAAACACAAGTTATTGTTTTAATTGGAAATTATATTATCAGTAAGTTTTTCGTTTTTCAAAGGAAGGGGTAAGAAAATGTTATTATCTATTGTTATACCATGTTATAATGAAGAACAAAATGTCCCTTTATTTTATCAGGAATGTACACGTGTTTTAGAGGGAATTATGCCGGAAACAGAATTGATTTTCATTAACGATGGAAGTCAAGATCAGACTTTAAAGAAGTTACAAAAGATTTCAGATGAAAGTCACTATCAAATAAAAGTTATCGATTTTTCAAGAAATTTTGGGAAAGAAGCAGCTTTATTAGCAGGGTTAGAGTCTTCACAAGGAGATTACGTTGCAATTATTGATGCGGATCTTCAACAGAGACCAGAGTATATTTTAAAAATGTTAGATATTTTGAAGAATAATCCTAATATTGATGAAGTTGCTGCATATCAGGAAGTGCGTCATGAAGGAAAAATATTGACATTCTTCAAAGATTGTTTTTATCGTTTAATTAATAAAATGACAGAAGTAGAATTTGTTCAATCTGCCAGTGATTTTAGACTTTTGAAAAGAAAGGTTGTAGATGCTATTGTTTCACTACCTGAAAAATGCCGTTTTTCTAAAGGTATTTTCTCATGGGTCGGATTTCAGACTTATTATATGCCCTATCAGGTAGAGGAACGTGCTTTTGGAACATCTAAATGGTCTTTTTGGAAACTATTTATTTATGCCGTTGATGGGATTGTTGCCTTTTCTACAGTGCCACTTGTGATTTCTTCTGTTTTAGGAATTCTTTTCTTTTTAATATCTATTGTTTTTCTAGCAACGATTGTTATTAAAACATTGATTTGGGGAGATCCTGTTGCTGGTTTTCCAACCTTAGCATCATTAATACTTTTAACAGCGGGAATCCAATTGTTATGTATTGGTGTTTTAGGACAATATCTATCTAAAAACTATTTAGAATCTAAAAACAGACCTGTTTATCTGATTAAACAAATTTATCAATCAAAGGGGAAACACCATGAAGCACATTAAACAATGGATTTCTAAGCATCCTTATTTATGTTATACAGGTCTTTTCCTTTTGACATGTCTAGGAGTGTTTATCTCATTTATTTTAGCAAAAAAATCATTTATATGGGTTGGTGAGACTAAAGACGGACTTGTTCAACACTATAATGCATTAGTGTATTTTGGAAGATATTTAAGATACATAGTCACTCATTTTGAATTTCCAATGTGGGATTTTGCAATGGGATATGGAGCCGATATTATTTCTACATTGCATTATTATTGTATTGGTGATCCATTGAATTTATTATCTATTTTTGTCCCTTCCCGTTATTGTGAATATTTATATGAATTTTTAATAATATTACGTCTATATTTAGCGGGATTCACATTTATTTGGTATTGTCGTTACATGAAACATGCCTATGCTTATAGTATTTTAGGGGCTATTGTTTATGTTTTCTGTGGATATGCACTCGTTGCGAGTGTTCGACATCCTTATTTTATCAATCCAATGATATATCTTCCGTTATTATTGATAGGTGTTGAGAAAATATATCGAAAGTCTTCGCCTATATTATTTGTTTTTAGTGTTTTTTTATCAGTTATAAGTAATTTTTATTTTTTCTATATTTTATGTATGGTTGTCGTCATTTACTGTATCATAAGATTTTTTGACTATCATCATGATCACTATATAAAAAATATTGGAAAGAGATTAGGACAGTTTTTATTATATGGAGTTATGGGAGTTCTGATGTCAGCTGTTATACTGATACCAGTATTGATTTTATTTTTTGGAACTTCTAGAAGTCAAAGTGATGTTTATATTCCGTTGTTTTATCATTTGCGTTATTATTTTCAAATTTTCTTTTCTAATATGTCCGTTCATTCTGCACAATATTGGAGTCAGACAATGTATACATCACTTATTTTTATTACAACAATTATGTTGTTTTTAGATAAACAACATCGTTCTTTGAAGATTGCATTTATTGTTTTGACAATTGGTCTGTGTATGCCTTTTTTTGGATCTGTCATGAATGGTTTCTCATACATTACAAATCGTTGGATTTTTGCTTATTCCATGTTACTTGCTTATATTATTGTATGTGTCTTTCCAAAGCTTTATACATTAAAGGTTTATCAGTTCGTGACTTTATTTGTTATTATGTTTGTCTATATTGGAATTATTTTATATGTTCCTCAAAAATTTTTGGAAACACATCTCATTTCTATTGCTTTTTTAGTTCTTATGATGATTATCTTATTGATTGCTATGATCTGTCATAAGCAATTTCATTTACCGATTAAATCGTTTGTATATTGTTCTCTTTTGTTTTTAGTGATTATCAATGTTTGTGTGACTGCCAGACTGAAATACGATTCACCTTATATGCATTATGTTAATGAGTTCCATCCTTTTTCTAAAGGTTATCAGACTTTGACACATACGCGCTATGATAGTTTTGAAGAGCTACTTGATAATTCAGAGTTTTATCGTATTGATGAAGTTTCTTTCGGTGAAAAATGGATGCGTAATGCAGGCTTACAGTCTCATCATAGTTCACTAACTTTCTTTTATAGTTTAGGTAATGGTTATGTCAGTGAATTTTTTAAAGAAATGTTGAATGTTAATGCTTTATCTTCAGCGTATACTGGGGTGGATTATCGTACATTTTTAAATACTTTGGCTTCAGCAAAATATTTTATTGCGCCTGATGAAAAGGAAGGTTATGTGCCTTATGGTTATACATTGATTCAGCAAAAGGATCAATTGAAGCTTTATGAAAATCAATATGCTTTGCCGTTAGGGTATACCTATGATCAGACGATGGATTTACAAACTTATGAATCTTTATCTGCTATAGAAAAGCAGGAAGCACTTCTTCAAATGGCTGTCATCAATGATGATAGTTCTTCATCATTCACTGCTTCTCCTCAATTATCCAGTCAAAAGATATCTTATGAAATAACAGATTGGCAAGGGATGGAAGTACAAGGAGATCAATGGATTGTTAAAGAAAAAAATGCAAAATTAAAGATTAAGATTCCACAGCAGGCAGCTGGAGAATTTTATACTTATTTTGCGAATCTTCAATATTTAACGCCCACAGCAAGACGTGATAAGGTAAACGTTAAGGTATCAAATAATCGCAATCACACGCAAAGAACTCTTGTTGTCAGAACGCCTTATAATTCTTATTATGAAGGAACAACTGAGTATCTTTTAAATATGGGATATGTTGAAGAAGAGCCAACAGAAATTACCATTACTTTTCCATCTACAGGAACATATCAAGCTCAAGGTATGCAGATTATTTATCAATCAATGGAGTATTATCAGCAGTATGTTGAAAAGCTCAAAGAAAATACCTTAGAAAATATTGAGATAGGAACAAATAAGGTGACAGGGACTATCTCTTTAGAAAAAGATAAATTATTATGTTTAACCATCCCTTACAATAAAGGATGGGAAGCATATGTGGATGGTCAAAAAGTTGATTTATATCGTGTCAATACAATGTATATGGGAATTCCATTAGAGGCTGGAGAGCATCAAATCGAACTCAGATATGTGACTCCAGGATTAAAAGTGGGTCTTATTTTATCAACTGTTGGCTGGGCAACTTTTGCTATTGTTTTTAAAAAACGTAAATATCAAAATGTGTAAACAAGGTGAAAAATAGTTCATCTTGTTTTTCTATACATAAACTTAACATAAGTTTCATTTTCAATTCATACGCATATTTTAACATGAAGTTGTTAATTCTAAAATTGAGGAGAGTCAGTTTATGTGTGTGAAAGTGTCAGTGATTATACCAGTATATAATGTAGAGGATTATTTAAAAGATTGTTTAAATAGTTTACTTTCTCAAACTTTACAAGAATTTGAAGTGATTTGTGTTGATGATGGTTCTACAGATATGTCTTTAGATATTTTGCATGAATACAAAGAAAAGGATTCCAGAATGATTGTTTTGCATCAGCAAAATCAGTTCGCTGGAGTTGCTCGCAATAAAGCTATAGATATAGCTCGAGGGGAATATCTTCTTTTTTTAGATGCAGATGATTTTTTTGAAAAAGATATGCTTGAAAAAATATATTTACGTGGTCAAGAAACGAAAGCACAAATTGTTCTTTTTGGAGCAAGACAATATCATCAACAAACAAGAGAATATATTGAGGTTTCGACTTATTTGAGAAGAGAGAAGCTAGAAGGAAAGGATGTTTTTAATCGCCATGATTTCCCAGATGATATTTTATGTCTGACATCACCTGCTCCCTGGACAAAAGCTTTTTCAAAAGATTTTGTAATCAATGAACATTTACGTTTTCAATCTATACCCAACACAAATGATGCTTTCTTTACAATAACAGCCATGGCTATAGCAGAAAGAATAACATGGATTGATGCTGATTTTGTGAATTACCGTGTGGGTTTAAAGAATAATACACAAAGTCGTAAAGAAAAACATCCTTGTTGTTTTATTGATGCCTATAAAGCTATTTATGATGAATTAAAGACAAGAGGTATTTATACAGAGGTTGAAAGATGTTTTGTTAGAGTTGCTTTATCAAGTACTGTTTATTGTTTAAAGACGACACATCATGAGGAAGCTAAAAAACAAATTATTCAAGCATTAGGAGAAGAAAAATATACATCCATGCATTTGTTAGAATATCCAGAATCATTTTATATCAATATCAATGATTATTATTTTGTAAAAGGACAAAAATTTATCCTCAAACAATCACAACTTTTAGAAAAAAACAAGAAAATAAAAGATTGTTATCAAATTATCAAAAAAGCAAGCTTTACTGATTCTTGTGCAGTATCAGTGATTATCCCCATATATAATGTTGAAAAGTATTTAAAAGATTGTTTAGAAAGTATTGTTTCTCAAACATTAAAAAACATTCAAATTATTTGTATTATTGATGGTTCGCTAGACCATTCAATTGATATTGTGAAAACATTTGCTAAACAAGATCAAAGAATCACTATCATTAATCAGGAAAATATGGGCTTATCAGCAACGAGAAATCATGGTGTTAAGGAAGCTATAGGGGAATATGTTTATTTTATGGATGGGGATGATATTTTAGATAGTCATGCACTTAAAGAAACTTATGAATTTGCTTCAAGCAACCATCTTGATTCTGTTTTCTTTGATGCATCATGTTTTAGTGATGATATAGATAGTCTTGATGAGAATTTGGTTAATCAGTATCACAGGATAGGTGTTTATCCAAATGTTTGTACTGGTATTGAATTGTTCCAAAGAATGTGTGAGCATGATGAGTTTAAGGCTTCTGCATGCTTGCAATTGATGAAAAGAGAGCATATCTTGAAACATCAGTTGCGTTTTCATGAGGGGGTGTTGCATGAAGATAATGCATTCACCATTATGAATATGATTTTATCAAAAAAAGTTGGTTATATTCATAAAGACTATTTCAAAAGAAGATATCGTCATAATTCAATTATGACAAAAAAAGAAAGTTTTCAAAATGTTTATGGGTATTATATAGCATATGCGGATTTGATTAAGCAGATATCAGTTTTTGAAAATTATTCTAATGAAGAACAAAAACCTATTTTTGATATGATCTTACGTTTATTAACAAATGCTAGAGATATATATGCAAGATTAGATAAAGCAGAAAAAATGTCCTATTTAGCATTAGATTTACATGAAATGTATCATTTTAAAATTCTTGTTGCAACACCTGGGAATATCAAGAGTGAACTGATTTTAAAACAACAAAGATTACAAATAACTTTTGATGAGAAATATGAACGTGGTTTAATGATCAAAGAATTACGTCAGGAAAATAAAGAATTGAGAAGAAAGCTAAATCGTTTAAAGCCAAGTACATGGATTAGGTATATAAAAAGACATATTTAAAAAAGAAAATCATATTGAATATATTCTGAGGTTGTTGATAAAATAGTCAACAACCTTTTATATATAGTTGATGAATACAATGTTGATATTGATTGGTTATATGAAATAAAATTGAAATGAAGTTGAAAAAATATAAAGAAAATGGTATTTTTATTGTTAAGTATTTGTTAAAAATATGAAAAGGAGTTTTAAAATGGATAATAAACAAAGTTTAATAATTACAGATATAAAAATTAAACGTATTATAGTTCAAATATCAGGGGAGAATACAAATCCTGAATTAAAAATCGAGAAATTTTTGATACGTGATTATATTACAAATGATAGATTAGAAATAGCTCATATAGAATGGAATAAAAATCAATTTGTTATTTCATTTAATTTAATGTCTCTAGATCATCAATATCCTATTCATAGTGGAGATTGGTATTTAGTAGGAGTTGATAGTTTACAAAAGAATCATGAAGTGCATCCAACACAAGAACTTATTCAAAGAATTCAAGAAAATACATATCATATGACAAATCAATACCATGCTTATTTTGATAGAGAACCACAACATTATTATCATGTAGAAAGCCAAATTGATCAGGATAATTTATCATATTATTTAAAGATTGTTTATAAAAAACCACCTGAACCATTGACATTAAGAAAAAAAATAAAAAAAATCATGAAAACAAAACTGAAAAATTTAAGACAATGGGCTTTTGTGAAAATGTTTGATTTTTTCAAATGTTTTAATTCGCCTCATGGAAACAGAATTTTATTGACTTCATCATCACGCTCAGAATTAAGCGGAAATGAGAAGTTTGTTTATGATCGTATGGTGGAAAGAGGAATAGATAAGCAATTTAAGATTTCTTTTTCTTATAAAGATAGTATTAAATCATATCGCTCTTTATTGAAAAAATTTACTTTTACATACAAACTTGCAAGAGCTAATATAGTGATTGTTGATGATTACCAACCAGAAATTTATCTTGTTAAATTTTTGGATCATGTAAAGGTTATACAATTATGGCATGCTTGTGGTGCCTTTAAGACAGTTGGTTTAGAAAGAATTGGAAAACCTGGAGCACCATTATTTGATACACATGTTCATAAATGTTATACATATATGACTGTTAGTAGTGAATTATCGGCTCAACATTATGCTGAGGCTTTTGGTATGGATGAGAAAAAAATTGTGCCTATTGGCATTGCAAGAACGGATATTTTCTTCGATGAAGAATATAAAAAGAAAATCGTTCCTCAGGTATTAGATTATTTTCCGCAATGTCGACAGGCTTCTCAGGTCATCATGTATGCACCAACATTTAGAGGGGTGAATGCGAAAACAGCATCTTTTCCAATGGATATGATAGATTTTGATTTGATTGGTGACTATTTGTTAAAAACAAAAAGTGTTATGTTAATCAAGATGCATCCATTTGTTAAAACGCCATTACAAATTCCAGAAAAATATAAAGATGTTATTATTGATGCTTCAGGATTTAGAGAAATTAATGATATGCTCTTTATTACAGATATTTTGATAACTGATTATTCATCTGTTATTTATGAGTTTTCGTTGTTCCATAAGCCAATGTTATTTTATGCTTTTGATAGAATGAAGTATGAAGCAGATCGTGGTTTTTATGAACCATATTCAGAAATGGTTCCTGGAAAAATTGTGAGAACTTTTGAACAATTGGTAGATGCATTGGAAAAAGAGGATTTTGAACTAGAAAAAGTAGAATCTTTTGTGAAAAAGAATTTTAAATATACTGATGGAAAATCAACAGATCGTATTATTGACCAGTTGATTTTAGGTCAAATTGAAACAAGATAGATGTCAAAATCATCTTGTTTTTCTATAAAATAAATAATATGTAAAGGTGATTGAAGTGAGTGAAATAAAACGAAATGCTTGGCTAGATAATTTTAAAGCATTATTAATCATATGTGTGGTTATTGGACATGTATTGGAAAGCTATATTGATGATAATTATATTTTAAAAGGAATTTATGCATTTATATATGTTTTTCATATGGGAGCTTTTATTTTTGTATCAGGTTATTTTTCTAAAAATGATCAGAAAGCTCATCATACTGCTATAAGAAACTATTTTTTTCCATACTTCTTTTTTAATTTTTTAGCATATACATTCAAGAATATATTAACTGGATCAACTGATTTCTCAGTGATTAACCCATCTTGGTCAATGTGGTTTTTATTAGTGATGTTTTTTTATAGATTTTTCTTAAAATATATCATCAAAATACCTTTCCATATGATAATATCAGTGATTATGGCATTGATTATTAGCGTATTTCCATTTATAAAAAATGATGTTATTATTAGATTTTTTGTGTATCTGCCTTTCTTTTTAGGTGGATATCATTGTCAACCTCACCATCTTCAATTGGTTAAAGACAAATTATCATTTAAACTTTCTTGGATGATTATATTGGCTATTCTTTTTATGATGATTTATTTAACACAAAACGATTTAATGAGAGTTTCATTGTTTTATAATGATAGTCCATATCAGAATTATGATGTCTCATTACTTACAGGTATGATAATAAGAATATTGAATTGTGTTTTGACAGTTGTGATTTCATGCTGTCTATTAAAAATTTTACCGACTCATTCAATGGTCTTATCTCATATTGGACAAGAAACAGGAGGTATTTATATTTTCCATACTTATTGGATTAGAGTGATGCGTTTGCTTATACCATCATGGCCTGTTAGCATGGAAGGACAATCTATTGTTTTTATCGGTGGTATAATTATCTTTTTCTTATCCTATAATCCTATTATTATAAAAATTTATCATTATCTGAATCAATTGTGGATGAATATATATGATGGAATGTATCACTTGATAAAGAAAACTCAATTTACATGTTTTTAACAAGATTTTAAGATAATGTTTATATTCATTGACTTTAAAATTATTAAAGGTTACAATATGAGATGTATAGTTATGAATGGAGGTAAACTATGATTTATGCAGAAATATTAGCTGGTGGTAAAGGAACAAGAATGGGTAATACAGAAATGCCTAAACAATTTTTAAAGTTAGGTCATAAACCTATTTTTATTCATACTGTAGAACAGTTTATTTTAAATAAAAGAGTTGAAAAGATTATTATCTGTTGTCCAGAACAATGGATGGCTTATACAAAAGATACATTAAAGAAATATCATATTGTAACTGATAAGGTTGTTGTTGTTGCTGGTGGTGCAACACGTAATGATACGATTATGAATGGAATTCAGTATATTGAAAATCAAATTGGATTAAATGATGATGATATCATCATTACACATGATGCAGTTCGTCCGTTCTTAACACAAAGAATTATTGATGATAATATTGACGGAGCTTTAAAATATGGAGCTGTTGATACAGTTGTAGAAGCATTTGATACAATTGTTCATTCTCAAGATGGAAAAGTGATTACAGATATTCCGGTGAGAAGTGAAATGTATCAAGGACAAACTCCTCAATCTTTTAATATTAAATTATTAAAAAGCTTGTTTTTATCATTGACTGATGATGAAAAAAATATTTTAACAGATGCTTGTAAAGCATTGGTTATTAAAGGAACACCAGTTCACCTTGTACGTGGTGAAGTTTATAATATGAAAATTACAACTCAACATGATTTAAAAGTTGCCAATGGATTAGTGGAAGGTGATAAATAATGATTAATCAGGCATATAGATTAATTGCTCCAAAACAAATTCGTGCAGATTTTGTGGATTTGAAGATAGATGATGAAAATCTTATTGTGAGACCTACATATTTATCTATTTGTGCAGCTGATCAAAGATATTATACAGGAAGTCGTGGGCGTGTGATTATGAAACAAAAATTACCTATGGCTTTAATTCATGAATCTGTTGGTGAAGTTGTTTATGATCCTAAAGGAGAATATCCAGTAGGAACGAATGTTGTCATGATTCCAAACACTCCAATGGAACATGATGATATTATTAAAGAAAACTATCTCCGTTCTAGCAAGTTTAGAGCAAGTGGTTTTGATGGTTTTATGCAAAATGTCGTAAGTATGCGTAGAGATTTGATTATTCCATTTCAAATAGAACCAAGGGTTGCAGTTTTGTTAGAATTAACAAGTGTTGTCATGAACGCTGTAGAAAATTTCAAAAAATCTGCAAATGCTAGAAAAAATGTGATTGGTATTTGGGGAAATGGGAATTTGGGATTTATTTCCGCATTGGTTTTAAAGAAAACATATCCAGATACAAAGATTATTGTGTTTGGTGTTGAAGAACACAAGATGGCTTATTTTTCATTTGTCGATGAAACATATCTTATTAATAATATTCCTAGTGATTTAAGAGTTGATCATGCTTTTGAATGTGTAGGTGGTAGAGGGAGTGAAGCTGCCATTAATCAAATTATAGATTATATTCAACCACAGGGTTCTATTACATTAATGGGAGTAAGTGAAACACCTGTAGGAATAAATACACGTATGGTTTTAGAGAAGGGATTAACACTTTTAGGTAATAGTCGTAGTAATTATGATGATTTTAAGAAATCTGTCGAATTAATGGAAACATATCCAGATGTTTGTGAATATTTATCAACGATTATCTCAGAAGAAGTTGTTGTTCAGTCTATTAAAGATATGCATAAAGCTTTTGAAGATGATTTAAATAATGATTTCAAGACAGTTATGAAATGGGACATTTAAGACAAGATTTTGTATCTTGTCTTTATTTTAATTTGATTAAGGAGGATAGGAATGGATCATTTTAAATATCTTGTAACAGTGGTTATTCCAGTATATAACAATCAAGATTATATAGAAGAATGTATAAAATCAATTGAGAATCAAAATATGGATGTATCACAAATTGAAATATTATTAATTAATGATGGATCAACTGATCATAGTCATGATATCTGTAAAAAACTAGCTCAACAATACCACAATATTTGCTATATTCATAAAGAAAACACAGGTGTTTCAGATACAAGAAATGTTGGTATAAAAAAAGCACAAGGAAAATACATTATGTTATTAGATTCTGATGATTATCTTGATCATCAGACGATAAAAAATTTGATTGATTTTTTTGACAAGCATTATCATGAAGTTGATCTTGTCACTTATCCGATATATTGGGATCGAAATGGAAAAATCTTATTACATAGTCGTTATAGTCCCAAAAAATATGATAAAGGGACAGGGATTTATGATCTTGATCAATATCCATATTTAAATCAGTCAACAGTCAATATTATATTTAAAAATGAGTTTGAAAATAATCAGTTATATGATATTTCAATGAAATTATCTGAAGATCAAAATTTTGACACATGCCTATTGATGAAAAAGAATAAGCTTGGTTTTGTAAAAAAAGCTAAATATTACTATAGAAGACATGGTGCCAGTGTTTCACAAACACGTAACAATCCATATTATTGCTTTGAAGATATTATGGGTTATAATGAAGCTTTATTGGAGAAATTTCAAAAAAATGGACAAATACCTAAATATGTTCAAACTTTAGTTATCAATACCTTTGGATGGCGAATTAAACAGGATCAATTAATACCTTATCATTATAAAGGAAAAGATTTAGAAATGGCCAAACAGAGGATATTTCATATTTTACAAAAAATTGATGATGAAGTTATTGTCCAATATTTATCTTCTGATATTTTTACAAAATTATATTTACTGCGATGGAAAGGTTCAAAAGTCAACGCGTCTGTTCATTCACCAAAATTTTATCTATCCCTAGCTTCAGGTCTAGAATTTTCTGAAGGGAAGAATATTCGCTGTTACTTATATCGAAGTCGTATGAGAAATGGGAAAATACAATTATTCGTATCTTTTGTTTCGCCTCTTTTACAGGTTTATCCATTGCAGGAACTTATCATTACTGGTAAAAAAAGAAATGGTGAGAATTTTGAAGAACATAAAACATTGACTTTGTCAAAAGTTCCATTTAAAAACACAAAGATGCCAACGGCAGATTCTTATGCATTTGAATATATATTTGATCCCCAAGAAATTAAGTCGTTTCAATTTTATGTTAAAGTTAATGATGTATTGATTTTAGCAAAAGCATTGAATAATAGATTTTGTGGATTTGTAAAAAAACTCAAAAAAAATTCTATTCCATTAAAGAATTATCGTTTAACTTATCATCATTTTCACCATGTTTTTAAAGTTTCTCAACGTCATGTTGTTACTGATTATTTATATGAGCTTAAATCTTTATTGTTTTATCCTAAAAAACAGCTTCCAGGTATTCTTTATTATCGATATCTAGGATTGCATTCTAAGAAAGTTTGGTTATATTCTGATTCGCCTGGAGTTATTGATAATGCATATTACCAGTTTATTCATGATTTTGATAAAAATGATGGTATTGAAAGATATTATGTTGTTGATGGAGACACTTCTTTTTTAAATGGAAAGTTAACAAAAGAGCAAAGGAAATATCTTTTAAAATTTAAAAGTAAAAAACATAAAGAATTATTTTTACAAGCAGAAAAACTTCTGATTTCGTTTAGTTCAATATCAATATATTCGCCATTTAAAAAGATGTCCTGGTATAAAGATTTACTGGATTATGAATTGGTATATCTTCAACATGGAATTCTTCATGCATCACTTCAAAGAATGTACGCAAAGGAATTTACAGAAATAGATAAATTTGTTATTTCTTCTGAATTTGAAAAAAAGAATCTAATTCAAAATTATGATTATTCGGAAGATGATTTGATAATGTCTGGAATGCCAAGAATGTCCTTTCAAAAAGAAAAAGAAGCACAAAATAAAATTTTATTTGCTCCTTCATGGCGTCAATATTTAATTGGCTATTTAGTTAATAATCGACGTGCTCTGAAGGATCAGGAATTTTTAGCTTCAGATTTTTATAAACAAATTTATCAATTCTTACACTCAGATCAATTAAATCAGTTACTGAACCAATATCAGTTAACTTTAGATTTTCAATTACATCCTATTTTTAAACCTTATCAAAAGCATTTTCAACTTGAAGATGTTGAAAATGTTAACCTTAACTTTGAAAAACATGATTTGAGTGAATATAGAATTTTTATCACTGATTTTTCATCATATCAATTTGACTATGTGATGTTAAAAAGACCTATTTTGTATTTTTTGCCTGATGAAAAAGAAGTAATGGCTGGATTACATTCATATCGTTCTTTAGATTTGAAATATGAAGATGCATTTGGATGTTTATGCCATACAAGTGATCATTTATTATTGGAATTAAAACAAATTATAGAAAATGATTTTCAACCGCAAGAACCTTATCTAACGAGAATGAAAGAATTCTTTTCTGTCGATCAAGATCCTTCAGAAAAAATTTATCAGGAATTAATCAAAAACAAAATTTGATAATATACAGGAGTATTTTATGAAGAAAATGAAAAAGAAAATAAAAAAATGGTATCAAAAAGCTGATAAAAAGATAACTATCTTTTTATTTCGCTTTTTGCCCCGTGTTTGTCCACTTCGAACAAAAAAAATCTGTTTTTTATCAGATTCTAGGGAAGTTATGGGTGGCAATTTAGGAGCTATATATGATTATCTGGAAAACCAGGATTATCAACGTGTTGTTATGTTTAAAATGGATCGTAGAATCAAAACAAGTTTTTTTCAGAAATTGAAACTTATATATACTTTAGTGACATCACATTATATCCTCTTGGAAGATATGGTTGCCATAACAACGTATTTACGTGTGAGAAAAAATCAAGAACTTGTTCAACTTTGGCATGGGCCAGGGGCATTTAAAAAATTTGGATTTTCTCGAAAGACCAATGGTGAGAAAATTGGAGCTATCCATACTGGATATAAAAAGTATACAAAAGCAATTGTGAGTAGTGATGCTATTAAATGGTGTTATGCTGAAGCATTTTCGATAAGCGAAGAAAAAATCAAAGCAACTGGTTTTCCAAGAACAGATGATTTTTTTCATCATGATTATTTAGAAAAAACAAAGCAATCATTTTATCAAAAATATCCAAATTTGAAAGATAAAAAAATCATCTTATTTGCGCCAACATATCGTGGAACCAAAGTCAATGATGCGGCATATGATTATAGTCAGTTGAATTTTCAGCAACTGTATCAGCATTTTCATGATGAATATGTCATGATTATTAAATGGCATCCAATGTATTATAATAATATTATTTTAGGTAAACAAAAAGCTCCAGATTTATCAGGATATCAGGATTTTTTCTTAGACTTCTCTGATTATCGTGATATCAATGACTTGTTAATTGTCTGTGATTTATTGATTACTGATTATTCATCTATGGTTTTTGATTATGTTTTATTGAATAAACCCATTATTTATTTTGCATATGATTTGGAACAGTATACTCAGTATGGTGGAAGAGGATTATATTTTGATTTTGATGATTATGTTTATGGTAAAATTGCCAAAAATCAGGATGACTTGATTGATTGTATCCAATATCCTGAAATGATGGAAGATAAACGCCAAAAATTTATTGCACAGTTTATGAACGCTTGTGATGGTCATTCTACTGAAAAAACTTGGAATTATATTTCTGGAAGAGATGATTGATAATGGGGCAAAAAAGAGATTTAAGAATTGACCTTTTAAGAATTTTTGCTTGCTTCATGGTTGTGTTTTTACATGTTTCTGGACAAAATTGGAGTCGTGTAAATGTCCATAGTATGGAATGGTTAGCATTTAATGTCTATGATAGTGCTGTGAGAAGTTGTGTTCCTCTATTTTTTATGATTAGTGGAAAACTCTTTTTGTCACGAAATCAATTGATGCCCTTAAAACAATTGTTTCAAAAGAATATTGGTAAATTATTGATTATTTATTTTGTTTGGTCTTTTCTATATGCAGTTGATCGTATTGGAATTTCACATTTAACGATAGAGACTTTATTTGAAGAAACATTAGCGTCTGAGTTTCATTTATGGTATTTACCTGCACTTATTGGGGTCTATTTAATGTTGCCTGTTTTATGGTGCATTGTCCACTATGAGCAGGGCAAATATCTCAAATATACATGTATAGCAGTATGGGTTTTGGGAATCTTACGAGCGACTTTTTTAGCATTGCCTTTTTTACCAGATATTATAAGGGAGTTATTAAGTACTTTTTCTTTTGATTTAGGAATATATTGTGGGTATTTTTTAATGGGATATTATATTGATAATATAAAAGAAAAATGGCAACATATAAAAACAATCTATTTCATAGGTGTTCTTATTTTTGTGACTGCTGTAGGCATTATTTTGACACAAATATACTCTTTATATAATGGCGAGCAAGTTTCTTTTTTGTATGAAAATCAGACTTTTTTCCCAGCTGTTGAAGCTATTTTAATACTGATGATTTTCTTAAAAATTCCTATTCATCAATCTATGTATAGACTTCAAACAAAGATTGTTCAAGTTTCACATTATACTTTATTTGTTTACTTGTTTCATCCTTTTGTTATTGAACATCTAGATAATTTATTACATATAAATTCTTTAAGCTTTAATGCTTGGTTTTCTGTTCCTATTCTTTCAATAGGTATTACATTATTTTCCATGTTTATGGCGCATATTTTTTCAAAGATTCATTTGATAAAACACTGGATTTAAAAGGAGGACCATAAAAGATGATTATCTTATTTGTATTGTTGTGTTTTGTCATGATATATTCGTTAAGATTTCACTATGCAGGATTAGATCAAAACTACAATTCAAAAGAATATACACAATCTATAAAAGGCATTTTTGTTATCATTGTGTTTTTGAGTCATGTGAGAACATATGCTGATTTTACAACTATGGGTGATCAATTTGTTATTCAAGTTTTGAATTATTTTGGCCAATTAATGGTAGCTTTATTTCTTTTTTATTCAGGTTATGGTATTTATGAATCTATTAAACATAAAGGGAAAAAATATATTGATTCACTACCCATTCATCGTATTGGAAAAATATTTTTTGATTTTTCCTTAGCTATTATTCTATTTTTAATTTTAGATCTTTTTATCGGACGTCACTATTCATTACCAACTATCTTGCTTTCTTTTACAGGATGGACAAGTGTTGGCAATAGTGCATGGTATATGTTTGCTATATTTACATTATATATTCTTACCTATTTAAGCTTTCGAATATGTGATCATAAAAAAATAATTTCTATTTGTTTGATGACTTTATTATCTTTAGGATATGTATATATAATGTCACTGATTAGGGATAATTATTGGAGTAGTACATATTTATGTTATGTTGCAGGAATGTGGTATTCTTACTTTAAAGAAAAAATAGATGTTGTTTTCCAGCAATATCATATCATATACTATATTGTGACTTTTCTGACAATTATTTTATATATCTATTTCTTTCAATATAGATATACCAGATTAATGATGTTTAATGTTGTTGCTATATTGTTTTGCCTAATATTTGTTTTCTTATCTATGAAATTGTCTTTTCATAGTCAAATATTATCATGGATGGGTGGACACTTATTTTGGATATATATTCTTCAAAGAATTCCTATGATTTTATTTCAATATTATCATATTCATGAATGGGATCCTTATTTATATTTGAGCTTATGTTTTGTTGCGACAATCATTCTTGCGTATTATATCAATTGTTTTGCTAATTATCTGAAGAAAAAGGTCTTTAAATCTACATATATGTAGAAAAGAGGGAGTATATGAAAAAAATAATAAAAAAGATATTCAATGGAATAAATGTTGTCATATCCATTTTTTTAAATAGATTATGCATTTTCCTGTTTCCACTTCAAAAAAATAAGGTTTGTTTTTTATCAGATGTAAGAAGTGTTATGGGTGGGAATCTGGAATGTATCTATGAATATCTAGATTGTTCAAAATATAAAAAAATAGTCGCTTTGAAAAGCGATCATAGAGAAAGACGAGGACTCATTAGTAAATTCAAATTAATATATCATTTGAGTACATCTCAATATATTTTATTGGATGATTTATCAAGAGAATGCAATTATTTACAAGTGAGAAAAAATCAGGAAGTTGTTCAGTTATGGCATGGTGCTGGTGCTTTTAAGAAGTTTGGTTGGTCCCGTGCAAATACTGGTGAAGATGTTGGACCTATTCATAAGGGATATCGTACTTATACAAAAGCTATTGTTAGCAGTGAAGACATTAGAAGCTGTTATGCTGAAGCTTTTCATATGGATGTATCGAAAATAAAAGCTACAGGATTTCCACGTACGGATATGTTTTTTGATGATCAATATAAAGAGGATGTCAAAAATAGTTTTTATCAAAGACATCCTCGTTATCAAGGGAAGAAAATTATTTTATTTGCGCCAACATATCGTGGGGCACCTGTTTCTAAAGCTAATTATGATTTTTCAAAGATTGATTTTCAAAAAATATATGAAACATTTCATGAAGATTATATTTTTATTATTAAATGGCATCCTGCCCTCTATAACAATATTCAAAGAGGAATTGTTGAAATGCCTGACTTAACACAATATAATCATTTTTACAGAGATTTTTCTAATAATCGTGATATTAATGATTTATTGATTATTTCTGATATTTTGATTACAGATTACTCATCTGTTGTTTTTGATTATTATTTTACACATAAACCTATTATTTATTTTACCTATGATTTAGATGAATATACAGGTTATGGAGGCCGTGGCCTTTATTTTGACTTTTATGAATATGTCTATGGAGCAATCACGACAAATACAGATGAGCTTATACAAGCTTTACAGAATAAAGACATGAACGAATCTCAACGTCAAGCTTTTTATCAAAGATTTTTGAGTGCGTGTGATGGACATTCCACTCAAAAAACATGTGAATGGATTTTTAAGGACTCTTAGCGGAGTCCTTTTTAGTCTCTAAAATAAAGGTCTCTTGTATAAACTTTTTGAATAACATCATCAATTTCCTGATTAAAACGATTTGCTAAAATAATGTCGCTTTGTTTTTTGAATGTCTCTAAATCATTTATAAGTTTCATACCTTCGTAACTATCCTGATTTAAAGTAGGTTCATAAATAATGACCTTAGTGCCTTGTGCTTTAATCATATTCATGACATCTAAGATAGCACTCGCTCTAAAGTTATCACTATTGGCTTTCATTGTTAAACGATAGACTCCAACGGTTTGAGGATGTCTATTTAAAATCATTTGTGCAATATGCTTTTTTCTTGTTAAATTGGAATCTACAATAGCTTTAATAATATCATTAGGAACACCAACATAATTGGCTTTTAATTGCTTTGTATCTTTAGGTAAGCAGTATCCACCATATCCGAAAGATGGATTATTATAATGTTGACCAATACGTGGGTCTAGACCAACGCCCTCAATAATTTGTTTTGTATTGAGTCCTTTAATTTCACAATATGTATCTAATTCATTGAAATAAGCAACACGTAAAGCAAGATATGTATTAGCAAATAATTTAATAGCTTCTGCTTCTGTGGCTTGAGTATAAAGAATAGGAACATCTTGTTTAATAGCACATTCTTTTAACATTTCAGCAAAAATATGTGCACGTTGACTATCTTCTCCAACAATGATACGCGATGGATAGAGATTATCATACAATGCTTTTCCCTCTCTTAAAAATTCTGGCGAAAAGATAATACATTGTGTATTGAATTGATGATTGATTGACTGTGTATACCCAACAGGTATCGTTGATTTAATAACAATAGTAGCATGATCATTGTATTTGAATACCTCTTGAATGACACTTTCTACAGCACTTGTGTCAAAGTGATTAGATGCATCATCATAGTTTGTTGGTGCTGCAACAATGACATAGTCAGCATCCTGATATGCAACTTGACTATCACAAGTTGGCAAAAGATGAAGATCTTTATGAGCTAAAAATTCTTCGATTTCTGTGTCCTTAATAGGAGACTTTTTATTTTTTATCATTTCTATTTTTTCGGGAATAATATCAATAGCATGAACATCATATTTTTGAGCAAGAAGACATGCTAAACTTAAACCGACATATCCCATTCCAGCAACTGTTACTTTCATATTCTACCTCTTTTCATTTTTTTAGTTTAAATGATTCCAAAACTTTGTAAACCCCTTTTACAAGACTTTAACATGACTTTACAAAAACTTAATTTTTCATCGTGTTCATGTTCATAATACTATGATTGAGATAATATTTTGAGTAGATATAAGGACCCGTCTTCTTAACATATGGTTAACAAAAACTTAATTTTTTGATGATTTTTTCATTGATATAAATAGAGTATATTTACAAATATAATGTCAAGAGGTGAAGTTTGTGTTAAAACATAAATCCTATATTCAAATACTCAATGTTTTTTCTTGTTTCGCAGTCATTGTCTTACATGTGAATCATTGTTTTTGGGATTTTGGATATGAAAATTATTGGGTATTAGCAAATTTTATTGAAAGTCTCATGTATTTTGCGGTTCCCATATTTTTTATGATAACAGGTGTCACTTTAATGGATTATCGAAAAAGGTATTCTACTAGAGAATATTTTCAAAAACGAATTCATAAGGTTGTTATTCCTTATATTATTTGGTCAATAATAGGTATATTATGGATGATTATGATGAAAGAAATCAATTGGAATGATGTCAGTTTGAAAATGATTATCGATGTTTTGATGAATGCTGATATGATTACTGTATATTGGTATTTTATACCATTGATAGCTATTTATTTAAGTATTCCTGTACTCTCATCGATACCATCTGAAAATCGACAAAAGATATTTCAATATATCATATGCTTCTCATTTTTAACAGTTTCTTTATTACCATTGTTTTTTGATTTGATAGGAATTCCTTATAATGGAAGTTTACAATTACCAGTCGCTACAAATCATGTTTTATTTGTATTGATAGGCTATTATATAGATCGTTATCCTCTTACAAAATCACAAAGACGATGGATTTATATACTGGGAATTGTTGGATTTTTAGTTCATTGGTTAGGCACATGGTATGTATCATACCAGCTTGGAGATGTTAGTCGTTTATTTAAAGGATATACTAATGCACCATCGGTTTTATACGCTACAGCTATTTTTGTTGCGTTTAAATATATGTCTGTCAATAAAGTTCAGATTTTAGAGAAAATAACATCTAGTGTGAATTCCACAACTTTTGGCATTTATTTGATTCACTGGTTTGTTATTCAAGTTTTTTTACTTGTATCAGGAATATCTCAACGTGTTGTGATTTATCGTATTATAGGACCATTTTTCATCATGTTGATATGTGCCATAATTGTAAAATTAATGCAAAAAATACCTATATTGAAAAAATGTGTACCTGCATAGTGAGAGGAGAATGAATATGAAATATGATTATTTAATAGTAGGAAGTGGATTGTTTGGCAGTATCTTTGCTTATGAAGCTCATAAAAAAGGAAAGACATGTCTCGTTATTGATAAAAGAAGTCATGTTGGTGGAAATATTTATACTCAAGAAGTAGAAGGTATTAATGTTCATAAGTATGGGGC
>CALUZM010000022.1 GCA_944325245.1 uncultured Massilimicrobiota sp.
TGGGCACTACGCCGCAAGCAGCGGGGAAATGCCCAAGAGTAAAAAGTATTCACTGGATACTTTTTACTTATTATAATAGCTGCTTTTTTCATATCAATCATCTTCCTTTCGCCTTATACAATAAATCATTTTGTATAAATATCCAATCGATTCCCTAAATCAGGAAATCGAAAATCAATTATTAAAAAATAAAAAAGTTGTACCGACATAGACTCATATTTTGATGTCTATTCGATACAACCTGAAATATTATTTATAGTGACTTACCTCTTTAATTAAATCTAATAAATTCTGATCTGTAGTAAGAACAAGATTCAATAGATTATATTGATCTTCAATTGTTAATCCTGATTCCAATAACAAATTGATAAATGATTTTAAATCATCTGTCACAGTCAATTCATAAGATATCTGAAAATCATATTGATGATTATCGATGGTATGAACTTCAAGAGTGATTTGCGCAGAATCAAAACGAACGCCCGTAGAAATTCCATAACACACCTTGATTGATTCTATGTCAGAATATTTTATAATTATCTCAGAATCTTTCTTTTTTAACTTTTCATATAAACTTAAGTGATCATAATAGATGATGACCTGTTTATGATTATCAATCAAGCAACCATGTTTTTTATTACCTACTAATGCGAAATCTGCCATATTCTCTCCTCCTCACTTTATGGCATATTCTATACTTTTAGTATAGCATAATATAGATAAAATGATGGCTTTTATAGGCTGATTTTTTAAAATATTTATATAAAGAAAAACCAAAGGTTGCCCCTTGATTAGTCTTTAAAAGGTTTTACATCTTTAACAGCATCCTCTAAAGAGATTTCCTGATCATCATGGTCAATATCGATAAGTTTGTATTTATCATTTCCCATAGATAATTCTTTCATATAAGTTAACTGACGTAATCCATGACGTGTTTCCATTCTTTCTACAAGATCATGATGATCTTCTTCTTTCATAGCATAACCAAGATCCACTGAAGCCTGATCAATTGGCAGGATATCTAATGAATACAAAATACCAACATTTGGTGTCACAACTGGTGCTGCGGCTGTTCCTTCACAGTCACAAGACACAGACATATTACGCATTACATTGATAAAGACAATCTGATCTCCAAAATGATCAACAACAGCCTTTGCTGATTCTGTCATACGTTCCATAAATTCCTCTTTCGCAATATCCCACATATCATCAGAACCAGGCGTTGTATGTATCATAGCTTTACCAATACGCCCATCAGCACATCCAATACCAATATTCTTATTAGATCCACCAAATCCACCTTGTGTATGTCCTTTAAAATGTGTTAAAACAAGCATAGAATCATAATTCATGATGTTCTTTCCCATCGTCATATGGTCGAACCATTTTCCATTTTTCACTGGTAAATCAACAGTTCCATCAGCATCCATAATATCTACTGGACAGAATGTCCATCCATTGACTTTTAAAGTTTCAAGATGCTTGTCTGTTGTATAGCGGTCTCCTTCATAATATGTGTTTGTTTCCACAATTGTTGCTTCTGGTAATTTTTCATCAACAAGTTGTTTGACCCATGGACGTGGAATAATATTAGGTCCATGTTGTTCACCAGTGTGTAATTTAATGGCTACTTTTCCTTTGACATGTTCCTGAATACGTTCATAAATTTTCACAAGTCCTTCTGCTGAAAGATCTCTTGTGAAATAAACAATAGATTCTTTTCCACTTCTTTCTTTGTAAGGAACATAATGATCTCCATTTGTTCCGGGAATAGGTTTTTGATTTGACATTTTCTGTCCTCCTTTCAATATTTCATTAATAAAATTATATCACTCATAAAAAAGAGAAACAAGATACGAAAAAAGTTCTAAATAATTCTTATTAACTTATTAGGCAACTCTTTGTCAATTTAAACCCAAGTTCATTTTTATTAATATCTTTAAACCAGATTTTGTAAAATCAACTCAGATCTTCACCATTCGTTTCTATAACCTTTTTATACCAATAAAAAGATTTTTTCTTGATTCTTTTAAATGTACCATTTCCTAAATTATCTCTATCCACATATATAAACCCATATCTTTTTTCCATTTCACCTGTTCCATTAGAAATTAAATCTATACAACCCCATGTCGTATAACCAAGAATGTCAACCCCATCATCTTCAATTGCTTCTTTCATTGCTTGAATATGTTTTCTTAGATAATCAATACGATAATCATCTTGAATTGTTCCATCTTCTTCAATAATGTCTTTTGCACCTATTCCATTTTCTACAACAAATAGTGGTTTTTGATAACGATCATAAAGTTCATTGATTGTAATTCTAAATCCCAATGGATCAATTTGCCATCCCCACTCACTAGATTCTAAATAAGGATTGAATACCGAAGCAAATATATTACTTTCTGTTTGCTTTCCTTTTTCTGGAGAAGCACTGCTTACACGTGAAGAATAGTAAGAAAAACTAATAAAATCAACAGTATTTTTTCTTAATATTTCTTTGTCTCCCTCAACAAAAGGAACACTTGCATTTTTACTTTCTATCCATTTTAAAGCATATGCAGGATAATATCCTCTTGATTGGACATCAATGAACATGTAGCTTTCTCTATTATCACACAAAGCTTTCCAATAATCTTCTGGTCTACACGTTTCAGGATAATACGATCCAGCAGCCAACATACATCCTATTTGATTTTCTGGATTAATTTGATGGGCCATCTTCGTTACTAGAGCACTAGCAACTAATTCATGATGAGCGGCGGTTATCATTGCCTGATATTGATTTTCACCTTCTTCAAATCTTAATCCCGCAGCTACGAAAGGAAAATGTAATATCATATTAATTTCATTAAACGTCAACCAATATCTTACAAGTTCTTTATATCTCCTAAATAAAACTTGAACCAATTTCATATAACAATCTATCATTTTTCTACTGCGCCAACCACCAAACTTATTGATAAGATACATAGGACAATCAAAATGATTAATTGTCACCAATGGCTCTATACCATATTTTTTACATTCTTTAAAAATATTTTCATAAAATTTCAATCCTGCTTCATTAGGCTTTTCTTCATCTCCATTAGGAAATATTCTTGTCCAGGCAATGGATAAACGAAATGTCTTAAACCCCATTTCTGCCATTAAAGCAATATCTTCTTTATAGTGATAATAAAAATCTACTGCTTGATGACTAGGATAATACACATCTTTTTCAATACAATTACTTATTTTCTTTCCAGTTCCAACTAAATAACGCTCTTTACCATATGGCATCAAATCAACATTTGCCAATCCTCTTCCATCTTCAAATACTCCACCTTCAACTTGATTAGCAGCTGTTGCACCGCCCCATAAGAATCCTTCTTTAAATCCCATTTTTTCTTCCTCCAGTATCTTATATTAATTGTTGACTTAATTGATAAAAACATGGTTTAAAATCAAATACGTAATCGAGACTATTTTTGAAAAAATTAATAATTGCTCCATTTAATAATATCATGATTATTGTTCCTACACCAATACCAATAAATCGTTGAAACAACAACCCTGATAACAATAATGCTAATAATAGAAATAATAAATCAAATAATGTTTTTACTTTTTTTATTGGTAGATGATATTTTTCAACAATTCCTTTAACAAAGAAATCATAAACCTGTGGACATAAATAAGTTTGATAAAATAATGCTATAGCAAACGCTGATAAAAGCACTCCAACCACATAGAATAATATTCTAGTTATAATACTTGTAACAACTATATTTTGAAATAATATCTTTTCCCACAAATCTAATATAAACCCATATAATATGCCAGTAACAAAAGACATTAAATAAATCATTTTAAATTTTTTTACTATCAAACAAAGTATAACTAATAAAATAGCTTGAATGATATATTCTACCTGTCCAAAAACTGGTATTTTTTGACTTATTGTATATGCTAGAAGCACAATCACTGACATCCCATAATCAGTAACTTCCATCATATTGATAGATAATGATAATATAATAATAGCCAAAACATATACAAATTCACTTTTTACTTCAATTTTTTTCATGTTTTTACCTCCTACCGTTACAGAATAAAAAAAACATGAAAAGAAATCAAAAAAGTTTCCATAATGGAAACCTAGACACTTATTTGTAAATTCATAATTAATATATTTAAAATATATGTCATGATCAATTCATTGTATTGAATGTTATTTGATGGAATATACAATTGTTGTTTGCAAAACACAAGAGAATCATGACAAGTAATCAGCCATTTGTTAACATTCATTTCTTTTAATTTTTTTATTTTTCGTCTTTCATATCTAAATAATTGCCCATTTGTACTCAAAACAATAAGTATATCATTTTCATGGAATTCATAATTTTTAGAAAGTTTTTCGTCAAGTATTATAACAGAAATATCCAAATACTTTAATTCTCTTTGAATGTCATAACAATTACCTCTAACATCGCCATGCCCATACAAATACATATAATGACAAGATAACATATCTTGTGTGAGTTGCTCTAATTTCAAATAATCTATTTTTTTTATAGTATAATTTAAGCATTGTTCATAATTTTCTGTTACTGTATAAATATTTTGAGTTAGATTTTTTCTTTTGTTAAACAATGGAGTTTTACGTATTAGAGAATCTTTATATGACTTACAATCAGTTTTAAATTCAGCAAAACTATCATACCCCAATTGTCTAACATATTTGGATATTTGCCCTTTTGATACATAACAACCTTCTGCAATTTGATTAATATTCATGTTACTTATTTCACTTATGTTATCTTTTACATAAATGCAGAAATCTTTTAATGAATGATTCTCACCATAGCTATTGATTATATCATTTAATTTATCAACAATCATAATTATCTCCTGTCTTTTTCATCATTATACATTGTAAAATACAGTGTTATAAAGATTAAAAATCTAATCTCCCAAAATTTTCATATAAACACAAATAATTATCTCATGAAGAAAATTAATTGACAATATAAATCAAAAGTGTAATTTTTCTTTAAGACGAAAAAAGTCCGAAATGATCGGACCTATTTTCTCACAACACTGATTCTTTGTTGAATATGATTTCCTTTTTCGATTTCATCTACCATCGCAATAGCATAATCAGCATATGAAATAATGCTTTCTCCTTTTTCATTCAATGTCAATTCTTCTCCACCTAAAATATATTGACCTGTTCTTTCTCCTTCTGCTTGGAAATCTCCAGCTGGACTGATATATGTCCATGTGACATCATTTCTTTGTCTTAATTCACCTAACGCTTTGGCCATAGCGGCTGCTAATGGTTTAAACATTTCTGGGAAATCGGCTCCATCTGATACACATAAGGTATGTTCCTTATTGACATATAAACTTCCTGCTCCACCAACAATACATAATCTGATATCTGTTCCTGATAAAATATCACATAAATGTTTTAATGATGTACTATGTCCTGGAAGTTCTTCAGGAGCCCATGCACCAAAGGCATCCATAACAACATCAAAACCTGCTAAATCTTCTTTTGTGAGATCATATAAATCTTTCTTAATGACATGAGGAGCTACACTCTGATTGTCTTCTCTAACAACAGCTGTCACATTCATTCCTCTTTCTACAGCTTCCCTAACAATAAGCTGACCTGCTTTTCCATTTGCACAAACAACCGCAATTTTCATATTCTTTTCCTCCTTTATTTTGTTGTAACTTTTCTTATTACAACTTCATTGTATATTTCTTAAGTTGTAATGTAAATAGTTACAATAAAATAATTTTATTATTTTTCCTATCAAAAAAACATGAAATGTATTACATCCCATGTTCTTCCTTTTTATCTAAACTTTTTAAAGCATGATAAATACCATCATGATTATAATCCTGAGTGACTCTTCCGACTTTCTTTTGAATATCTACGGGGGCATTTCCCATCGCCCAGCCATATCCAACTTCCATCAACATATCTAAATCATTATACTGATCGCCAAATGCTACAACATTTTTTAATGGTATATGCCATAATTGACAAAGCTTTTGAACTGCTTTAGCTTTATTGATCCCTAAATCTACAATTTCAATCAAAATATCAGAAGAGCGAACAATTGTACATTGAGGAAAAGCATGTTGGAGATGTTTTTCGATGGTGAAAATCTCAGATGAATGACAAATGCAAAGAATTTTATGAACTGTTGATAATGTCTGTAAGTCTTCTAGAGTCGCTTCTAAAGATTGTGCTTTCACAATGCTTTCTTCTCTTAAAATACGCTCATCATGACGACTTTTAACAAACCATTGATCAAAAGAATAAACACACCAGGCAACATCAAATGCTTCTAGTTCTTTTAAAACTTGTAATGCTGTTGTCGTGGCCATACCTTTTTCAGCTAAAATATGTCGCTGCTGATCCATAATTAAAGCTCCATTATAGGCAATAATTGATGCTTTCAATTGATAATCTTTAAGTATAGGGAAAATACCTGATGGACTACGTGCTGAAACCACAACAAAAGGAATATTTCTTTCCATCAATTGATGAAGAGCTTTTTGTGTCAATGGTGTGACTTGATGATTTTGATTTAAAAGTGTTCCATCAACATCACTAAAAACAACCTGATACATAATATTTCTCCTTTATACAAAAAGGGATTGTTTAATAACAATCCACTATTTGATCTGATTAATGATTTTTTGAACGTTATCATATCCGTTTTTATAGCCAAGTCCTACAAGAACACAAGAGAGGATGCTGATAATCAAAAGTATAACTCCTAGAACTTGTATAAATGGATGAATGGATGAACCAAATAGAACAAGAACGAAAGAAATTGAAGAAAATATAATAAGATTTCTTAACCATTTTTTTAAATGATTTAACATTTTTGTTTGATATTGTACTTCTGCTATATATGCTTTTTTCAGTTTGGCATCCATGATATCGTCTCCTTTGATTAATATTGTAAACCTGGATTAAAGAATCCAACTAATACACCAACAAATGCAATCACAACAAGTAATAACATAACTTTGATTGGTGACATTTTTCTTTTAGCAAGTAAATACCAGCAAAGCATAACAAATGCTGCCGTTAAAAATCCTGGATAAACACTATCCAAAGTTTTTTGTAAATTCAAGTATGGTTCTGTGGCCCCTTCAGCTGTCAAAGTAAAACTTGTTGAAACTGATACCCAAGTTGCTGCTACAGCCCCAATAACAATACCACCTAACATTGTAATTGACTCTCTTAAAGCCTCTCCTTGAGGTCCAACTAAGAAATCAACGGCTTTCCCACCTAATTCATATCCTTTGAAATATAAGAATTTCATTCCAAAGTAAGCAAATAAGTTCCAAACAATGATATAGAAGATAGCTCCTAAAGGTGATCCCCCATCAGACATTCCTAATGCAACGCCTAATAAAATAGGAATGACTGTACCAACAACTAATGAATCTCCAATTCCGGCTAAAGGTCCCATTAACCCAGCACGTAAACCATTAATTGTTTCATCATCTACATCATCACCATTGGCACGCGCTTCTTCCAAACCAGCTGTCATACCAACAATGACTGAACCAATTTGTGGTTCTGTATTAAAGAAAGCTGTATAAGTTTGCATAGCTTTGGCTTTATCTTCCTGTTTGTCATACAATTCATTAACAACAGGAAGCATTGAACATAAATATCCAAAAGTTTGCATATGTTCCTGAGAGAAACATGTTAAGTTTCCATAATACCAATTATGAAATGACTTTGTCAGAGTCTTTTTTGTTAATTTCTTTTCCATCTTAAATATCCTCCTCGTCATCATCATCAGTTTCTGATGCAGCTGCTGGCTTATTGATTGCTAACATTTTAATACGATAGTTAATTAAAGCAAACATTCCGGCAATCACTGTTGCAGATACAAGGTTAATACCTAATGCTGCTGCTAGAGTAAATCCAAAGAAGAATGGAATAAAGTCAACTGCTTTTGTTGCAATCTGTTTCAATAAAATCGCAATTCCAACACATGGAAGTAATGATCCAACAGTAAATAATGTCATCATTGCAATACCATCCATTGGTAAATAATTTTTAATTAATTCTACCATTGGAGCTCCCATCTTACACATAATCAAAGTTGGGATAAATGAACAAAGAATATGTGAAATCCAAGGTAATCCCATATTGACAACATATAATTTATTGAAATCACCTTTTTCTACAGCACGCCATCCAATATGTTGCCATACAAGATTGATTGTTGCTGTTCCATAAAACAAAACAGTTCCTAAAGTTCCAACCATTGTTCCAAATGAAGTTGCCATAGCTTGTCCATCTGCACTTCCGGCATCTAAACCATAGCTCTTTAATGCAATCATAGCTAGTGGAATTCCAATGTAACTTACAGCACGAACGTCAGCTGAAACAGTTCCTCCAGGTGTAACTAAAGCAATATAAACGACTTGCATCGCTACCCCAACTAAAATACCTGAATAAATATCTCCTAAAATAATACCACATACCAATCCACCAATTAATGGTCTACCTAAAGTGTAGTTACCAATTGATGTTCCACCTAAACCTGGCATACTTGATAAACAGGCAAAGAGTCCAAGTAAGGCAGCTTGAATCCAACTAATTTCCATAATAATAATAAAACCTCCCCTTTATTTTTTAATATCCAAATTTTCCTTTAAAATCATCCCATGTTCCAATAGAAACATCTGGTAATAAGGCAAATTTGATTTTATAACCAGCTTTAGCAATTTTCTCGAAAGCATCTGCTTCTTCTTGTGTAATAGACTGGTTATTTCCTAATTTGACTGCCCCTTCTCGATCATTACATGGTCCAACAATGACTGTATCAATACCACATTTGAACCCTTGATCCACTAAAATTTTACACATATCAACTGGGTTTTTAGTAATCAAGAAATATCTTGTATCACTATCTAAAACCTTTTGTGCCTTTTTTTGAAAGTCATCCAATGTCCAGACAAATGTTTTCTTTCCACTGGCAGCTTTATAAGCAGCTTTTAACACATCATTTTTAGCTGCTTTATCATTCACAGCAATCAATCCATCACATGGATATTCACGAGCCCAACGTGTACATGTTTGCCCATGAATCATACGATCATCAATACGAATAAATGAAACTGACATATTATTCTCCTCCTTTAAATATCATCTTCATCATCATTAACAACTTTAAATTCTTTTAAAGCACTTTGTGCTTCATTTAAAACTTGTACAACAAGGTCATCACGTGCCATTGTATCTTTCATCAATACTGTTGTTAAAGCAAGTGGTAAATTCATTCCACCTATTGTTGTACAATGTTCACTTAATCCTTTTTCAGCGATTACATTCATAGCTGTTGTCAGTGGAGATCCACCAATCAAATCACCTAATAAAATGATTTCATCATCTTGATGAATACCCTCAATAACATGTGAAAATTCTTCAGCGAATTCATCAGCACTTTTTCCATTTTTTAAACCAGCTGATAAAACATCATCACGTTCTCCTGCTAACATGGAAAGTGCATCTTTTAATCCATCAGCAAATTGTCCATGACTTACCAAGACTAAGTATTTCATTTCTTTTTTCCCCTCCTCTTTTTGACACCATTATTGTATCAATTAAGCCCTTTCATTCCATCTGTCTATTGTCACTTTTTTATCATGACAGATGATAGAAACAAATATGACATTTGTCACTTCAAAAAAAAATAAGCCTTTTGGCTTATTCTCTTAAATATTCATTAACTTCATTTTGTAAAGACATTAATGATAAATCTAAATCTTCATTATTTTGTATCATCTGCTGTATTTGTGTATCCATCATTGTTAGAGTGGCATTATATTTTCGAAATTGATTTTGATTCATAGCATTTTCCATAACATCATTCAACAAGCTTAAATCAACTTGCGTATCTCCTAAGGATTCTTCGTTGAGTAGACTTAATGCTTCAGTTGATTGAATAACAGTTTTTAAAGATGATATTCCCTCTGAATAGCGAAAAAGACTTTCTTGCGTTTCTTGATCATATGTTAGTAGTTTTAAAAAATCCCAGGCCCGCTGTCCATAAGATGTACGAGCAGAAATACCCATCAATAATGAAGACACTTCACTACGACTTTCTGTC
Source organism: uncultured Massilimicrobiota sp. (assembly GCA_944325245.1). Taxonomy (GTDB): domain Bacteria; phylum Bacillota_I; class Bacilli_A; order Erysipelotrichales; family Coprobacillaceae; genus Allocoprobacillus. The sequence continues at coordinate 10,155 of CALUZM010000022.1, forward strand.
ATCCCAGGCATAGGAACACAATCCCATTCAAACTGAGAATATTTTTGGACACGATAAGGATAAGGTTTATAAGTACGATATTGTGCAAAAGGCATCGGAGAAAATGCCACCTTCCCTGTATCAAAGTCCTGAGAAGTCACTGTATAGCCTTTATTCAATTGATTCAATCTCTGAATGAAAGCAATCGCATTTTTGACAGGTTTCTGGTTTAAATAACATGTCTGACCTGTTTCATCAAACAGACTGACTTCATGACTATAAACAGAATCTAACCAATCATAATTATAACAACCATACTGGTCAATCTGTCCGTCATTATTCGTATCTTTTGTCACTTGTTGACAGATATTATAGAAATCATCTAAAGTCCAATCATTACTTGGAAGATCAATATTTTCTTTTTGCAGTAATGTCTGATTCACAAACATTAATGTTGGATTACTTTCATAAGGCAAAGCATACTGATGATGCTGATATTGCCCTGCAAGCAAGGCGTTTTCATAGTAATCATCACTATGAAACTGACTATCTTTTTGCATAAAATCATCTAAGTTCTTTAATGCACCTAGCGCACTTAAAGTATTAAAATCTTCACTTAAGACCATAAAGATGTCTGGTTCTTCCCCTTTTAAATATTGAGCAGATAACCATTCTGAATAATCGTCTTTTAAGATACCACTCTCATATTCAATATGAATATCAGGATTTTCCTCTTCATATCTTTCAATGGCTTGATCAATAATCTTATAACAATCACCATTAGGTACATCCCAGTTACTTCCTGCAAAAATACCAATTTTTAAAGTTATGCGTTGAGGGCGCCAAACAACACATAAAAGACATCCCAATACAACCAGTATACAGACTATCTTTTTTCTACTCATCGCTAAAATCCTTTGTCGTAATACCTGTTTGTACCGCCCATATTGCCAGTTGTGTACGATCTCTTAAATTTAATTTAGATAAAATCGAACTTAAATAATTTCTTACTGTTCCTTCTGATAGAAAAAGCTTTTGTGCTATTTCTTTATTGGATAATCCAAATGCAACTTGTTGAATCACTCGCCATTCAGGATGACTAATATCTTGAATAGCCTCTTCATCAACCTGAATTGCATAATTATTTTGTGTCATTTTAGAAAACATGCTGAAAACTTTCGTGGCAATATCGGGATTAATCATAGCTCCACCACTATTCACAGTGACAATAGCCTGATAAAGCTCATCCATTCCTACACCTTTCAATAAATAACCACTCGCTCCATATTTAAGCGCACTAAATACGAAATCGTCATCATCAAATGTTGTCAAAATAATAATTTTTGTTTGAGGATATTTTTCCTTCACAATTTTTGTACAGTGAACACCATCCATTCCTGGCATACGAATATCCATCAAAATGACATCAGCTGTTTCTTGTTCAAGAATATGAATCACTTCAAACCCATCCGATGCAACATCTACAACCTGGATATCTTCATGTGTCCCTAATACAATTTTTAAAGATTCTCTAATCAATTCCTGATCATCTGCAATAATCACTTTAATCATTATCTTTTCTCTCCCCTTCATTTATATTGGAATTTTAGCAACTGTTAAAAAACCATGACTACCATCAAACTCTACTTGACCATTAATAACCGCAAGACGTTCTCTCATTTGAGTTAATCCAAATCCATAGTGAACATCATCACAACCAATGCCATTATCTTGTATTTTAAGATATAGGAAATGATTTTCCTGATAAACCTGAATGTGAACTTCTGTCGCATGTCCATGACGCAAAGCATTTGTGATAGATTCCTGTATAATCCTAAATAAAATATCCTCTTTTGTTTTTTCTAAATCTACATCTCCTGGCTCATAATCTAATGCAATCGTTAAATCACTCACACTAGAAAATTCTCCAATCATACGTTCTATAGCTTCTTTTAAACTATGTTCTTCTAAAGCGCCTGGTCTTAACTTATTCAAAGAATTACGAACATCTTTAATTCCTTGCCTGACAACTTTTGAAATAACCTGAAGCTGTGCTTTTGTTGCTTTAGGATTTTGATCAATCATCGCAATACAAGCATCCACTCCTGCTGCTATTCCCGTCAAGGCATGACCTAAAGTATCATGAATTTCTCTAGCCAGACGTTTTCTTTCATTGTTTTCTCCAATTTTTTCGGTAATGGCTGCATAATTTTCTAATTCTTTATTCACCTGATGCACCATATCCAATTCTTGAGAAATATGCTGATTCTTTTGTATTTCATCTACCAGATAAACAATCATAAAAGCAATAAACAATATCATATTGAGCGTTTCTAAACATGACTTACTCATCATAAAGATACCATTAATTTGTGATCCATAGATTTGAAAATATTCATTTATACTTGTCAATGGAAAAATAGCCGAAAAAACATCATAACTAGATATTAAATAAGCCACAACCAAAACCCAAATAAACCACTTAGAATATCTTCCATCTCTTAAATGAAATATACAATCACAAAAAACAAGCAACAAGATACCATTATATTCCATATACAAAAAATAAATCAAAGTAAAACTAACAATCATTTCAATAAAACTATAAATAAAATTGAGTCTTTTATGCGCAATTACTTTTTCACTACGACTATACATAATAAAGATAAATATACCATACAACATCAATGAACCAAAAAATGCAACAATGGGCTGATGTGGAAGATGCGTAATCCGATCTAAAAAATCCCTAGCCAAACGTGTGGAAACAATATATTGCGTTGTCAAAAGAATAACACTGCCATAAAAAACAACAATCAACATATTCAATATCGTCATTGCATTTCTTAAAAATGATAATAAACGCTGATAAGAATATTGCATTATTGCCACCCCGTTTCATCATACATTTCAATATTATCTTCATTAATCAGTTGAACAGGTATGACAACTTCATTTTCAATATCTTTTCCTACTAAGTATTCATACATTTTTTCTGCTGCCAGATGCCCAATAGAAATAGGTGATTGAGCGACTGTTCCAGCTATCATTGCATGACCACCTATAAGTGTTTTCATATCAGGTGTTCCATCAACTCCATAAACAACTGTATTTTCCTGATGATGTGCTTCCAATGCAGCCAAAGCTCCTAAAGCACTTGGATCATTCAATGCCATGACAACATCAATATTTGATTGACGCTGTAATATATCTTCCATTAAAGGCATCGCCAGTTCTACCTGTCCTTCACACTCACCTTCATCTACAACTTGATATTGTGATAATCCATCTATTGTATCTAAAAAACCATCTATACGATCTTTCGCAGATTTGACATTTGTATGTTTCAACAAAACAATGCGCGCAGAATCAAATCTTTTCATCATATCATTGGCACATTGTACCCCTGCATCATAATTATCTGAAACAATTGTACAATTCACAAGTTCTTCATTTTTAACAGGTGCATCCACAACAATAACAGGTATTCCAGCTTGATGAGCAGCTTCTAATGCTGGTGTAATTTTCTCAGAATCAATGGGATTAATAAAAATACCATCTACATGATAATCAATAAATGAGTATATCTGTTCTATTTGTTTATCCACATCTAAAGCAGGATCTCTGACAAGAAGCTGATCGCCATTGTCTTCTATTGCTTTCAATAACTCATTGTTGATAACTTCATAAAAAGGATTATTCATTGTCATGTATGTCACACCAAATATGCGATTTTGTGTTTGTGGATACTGATAATGATAATAAATAATTCCTATCATCAACGCACCAATGACACACAAAATCACTATCAATGATTTTAAATTGTTTTTAACCATGATTTCACCACTTTTCCCATAATTCTATCTTATCTATTTTTTTAAATATTCTCAATAATAAATATTTTCAAGTCTATGATTTTTTACAAAAAAAGCTCCAAGAAAATCTTGGAATCTCTTTTTAATATTGTATTCTCTTTTTGATTAATCTAAATCTTCACCATTAGAAGCAATGACTTTCTTATACCATTCATAAGAATCTTTTTTGCTTCTTTCTAATGTTCCATGTCCTTCATTATCTCTATCTACATAAATAAATCCATAGCGTTTTTTCATTTCTCCTGTTGTAAATGAAATACAGTCAATACATCCCCATGGTGTATATCCCATTAAGTCTACTCCATCTTCTTCTACTGCTTTCTTCATTTCTTCAATATGTGCTCTTAGATAATCAATACGGTATGGATCATGGCATGAACCATCTGCTTCTTTAACATCTATTGCGCCAAATCCATTTTCTACAATGAATAATGGTTTTTCATATCTTTCATAGAAAATATTCAAGGCATATCTTAATCCTTCTGGATCAATAGCCCATCCCCAGTCAGAAACTTTGACATATGGATTTTCTACACTGTATTCACTAGAACCATCTGTTGCCTTAGAAACATCTTTATGCGCTGTTGAATCTACAGTGTTTGTCATATAATAACTGAATCCAATATAATCCACTGTTCCCTCTGCTAAGATTTTTTTATCCTCTTCTGTAATATCAATATCAAATCCTTTTCTTTCAAACATCTTTAAAGCATAAGCTGGATAATGTCCTCGACATTGGACATCACAGAAGAACCAGCGATCATGCATCATTTGAACTGATAACACCATATCCGCAGGACGACAAGAGTATGGATAAATAGGAACCATGGCTATCATGTTTCCAATCTTGAAATCAGGATTGATTTCCTTACCTGCTTTGACAGCTAGAGCACTGGCAACTAGGGTATGATGAGCGCATTTATACATGGATTCCTCTGGATTATCATAATCTCCAAAATGAGCTCCACTGTTTGTCCATCCGAAGATATCATTCTTATAATTCATCTGATTGTTGATCTCATTGAAAGTCATCCAATATTTGACTTTATCTTTGTATCTTTCAAAGCAGACCTTTGCGAATTTCACAAAGAAATCAATTGCCTTTCTGTTCATGAACCCACCATATTCTTTAGCTAAATGATATGGCATTTCAAAATGAGATAAAGTAATAACGGGTTCAATACCATATTTTAATAATTCATCAAAAACATCATCATAGAACTGTAATCCTTCTTCATTAGGTTCTTCTTCATCACCCAATGGAAAGATACGTGTCCAGGCAATAGATGTTCTAAAACATTTAAAGCCCATATCAGCAAACATGGCAATATCTTCTTTATAATGATGATAGAAATCAATCCCAACATGATTAGGATAGTATTTTCCTTCAATCACACCATCCGTAATTTCTCTAGGTACGCCATGTGCTCCTGCTGTCATGACATCTGCCACACTCAAACCTTTTGATGTTTCTAAAACACCACCTTCAAATTGATGGGCAGCTAAAGCTCCACCCCATAAAAAATCCTTACTTAATACCATCTTCTTTCTCCTTTCCTCATATAAAATATAAGCTTATAATTTTATTATAAGTATATTTCTATTGATATCAATGTCTTTTCATCTTATTGGTTTTTTAAGCCCAACAAAACCATCTATAATGGAAATATTTGATAAGATGAACACATAATTTTAACAAAATAACAGAAGAAAATCATATAAACATATATTAAATTATGATTATTACGTATCGTTAAAAACATCTATACAAAAATACTTTCTAAAGTATGATTAACATTTCCTGTCGCAAAATCTAAGGCTTCTACTTCCATAACCTTTTTGCCAAACTTTCTTTTTAAATTTGGATACATATAAGCCACTTGAGGTGCTAATAAAATGATATCATAATCATTTACTACATCTTCTACATTCATTATTGGATAAGCATCCACAATGATATTTTGTTGAGCCTGTTGCATTAAAGAAGCATAATAATGACTTGTTAAACCTGATGTACAACAGATTAATATTTTTAAAGAAGAAAGTTTTAAAGAGGAATTTACTTTATTGTGATGATTTTCATCTTTTAGAAATTGGAAGAAAGAGAGAATGTTTTTTCTGGTTGATAAAATATCCATCATTTCAAAATGTAAATAAAACACATTCTTTTCAGTCCATTTATCCTCAATAGATAATTCCATCATGTTAAACTCTTTATAAAATATGATATGAGCATGATACTTATCATTACAAAAACACACAATATTCTTGTCATGACAGATATGTGCATTTTTCATTGTGCTCACCCAGCGATAAAAATAACGAAATAAATAATCACGACTCATGATTCCATCTCCTTTTCTATGAATCAAAAACTTCTGATACTTCTTTGAGTAAAGATATAATCTCTAAGTGCTGTGGACAGACACTTTCACATTGTCCACATGCAATGCAAGCTTTAGCGGGTTGATAATCTCCTGTGCTATGATCTTTATAGTATGTATCATAGCGTCTATTTTCGCCATACATTTTGGCACTGTTATAAGCTGTAAATAAATCCGGTATTTGAATATGCATTGGACAGCCTGGTGTACAGTAACGACATTTTGTACATGGAATAGTTGGATATGATAAGACTTGATCTGTAACTTGCTTGATCAATTTGGCTTCTTCATTATTGATTTTTTCAAAATGAGTCATCGTATCCAGATTATCATTCATCTGTTGTGCATTCGACATACCTGATAAAATTGTCATAACACCATCTAAGGATGCAACATAACGCAAAGCCCATGATGCTATAGATTTTTGAGGAGCGTAATCTTTATATATTCTTTCAATATCATCAGAAAAGCTTGCCAGTGTTCCACCTTTTACAGGTTCCATCACAACAATGGGTTTATGATGTTTTCTAGCTACTTCATAATTTCTTCTTGATTGAATCACTCCATTTTCCCAATCTAAATAGTTAAGTTGTAACTGTACAAAATCTATTTCAGGATGCTCTGTTAAAACTTTGTCTAAAAAATCAGCATCATCATGAAATGAGAATCCCATATATTTGATTTTTCCCTGCTTTTTCATTTCTTGAATAAAATCAAAACACTGATATTTTTCATATGTTGGATAATGACTCTTTTCAACACTATGCAATAGATAGAAATCAAAATAATCAACACCCGTTCTATTTAATGATTCCTGAAAAATCCTTTCAACATCTTCCTGACAAGTTAATTTCCATGCAGGAAGCTTATCTGCTAATGTATAAACATCTCTAGGATACTTTTCAACTAAAGTTTGACGAATAGCTTCTTCACTTCCTTCATACACATAAGCCGTATCAAAATAGTTAAATCCTCTTTCCATATAAGAATCAACCATTCTCTGGACTTCATCTAACTTGATTTGACCTTGCTTGTCTTTTGGTAATCTCATTAACCCAAAACCTAATTTTGAATTTGATAACATACGATTCCTCCTTATCATTTTTATAAGCACTTTTATCATATTGATTTTAGATTCATTAAACAATGGCATTTCATTGAAATAAAACTCCATTTACAAATAAGTTGTTTTTAATACGCAATTATGTAAATTCATTTTGAATCTTTGGGTGATTCTAGAGTCCTTAAAAAAATTATGCTATGATAAAAATGAGGTGATATCCATGTTAATCAGAGAACGATTAGAAAGATGTGACTTTTCTCATAGCGAAAGAGTCATTATTGATTTTATTTTAAAAGAAAAAATGAAAATTAAGGATATGACAACCAAGGATATAGCAAACGCTACATATACTTCACCTTCTACTTTAATCAGAATTGCACATAAGATGAAATTCAAAGGATGGAATGAATTAAAAGAAGCTTATTTAAAAGAGGAAGAATATCTGGAAACACATTTTTTAGATGTAGATGCAAACTTTCCATTTACCAATGATGATACAATTATGTCTATTGCTTCCAAACTTGCGACTTTAAAGAAAGAAGCCATTGATGATACATTATCACTTGTGACTCATGATGATTTACAAAAAGCTGTTCAAATCATTCGTAAAGCGTCTTCTATTTATGTTTTTGCAGTCAGTAACAATGGTCTGATTTCACAGGAGTTTGCACATAATATGTCTAGAATCCAAAAGAAAGTCACTATCTGTCATCTGCAAGGAGAACTGGTTTATAGTGCTATGAATGCTGAACCTCAATCTTGTGCTATTATTGTTTCTTATTCAGGTGAAACACCCATTCTTTCAAGAGTCATTCAAGCTTTAAAAGCCAATGGCATTCCCATCATCGCTTTAACAAACATCGGTGAAAACACTGTTTCTAAACATGCAGATGTGGTTTTAAGAATTTGTACAAGAGAAAAGCTTTATTCAAAGATTGCGACTTTTTCTACTGATATTTCTTTTGAATATATATTAGATTTACTTTATTCCTGCATCTTTGCATTAAACTATGATCAAAACGTAGAAAGAAAAACAAAGATTTCTTCAATGATTGAAAAAGGACGTTTTTCAACCATTGATATTATGAAAGAAGATGAATTTTAAAAAAGATATAGCCATTGCGCTATATCTTTTTCTATCCCTTATATTCCCATCCATGTTCTCCATGATAAATCATCTGCTTTGTCATACCACCATCAATACAAATGTTTTCACCAGTGATAAAACTAGCTTTATCACTACATAAAAATAAAACCATATGAGCAATATCTTCAACTTTGCCAATACGTTTAACAGGATGTTGTAAAACATCTGCTCCCTGATAAACTGTCTGGTCTGATTCTGTTTGAATCCATCCAGGTGAAATAGAATTCACACGCACTTTTCCAGCTAAGGACATAGCTAAACTATGCGTTAAGGCATGAATACCACCTTTAGCCGCACTATAGCTTTCACTTTGAGGCTGACTCATCCCATCTCTTGATGAAGAAATATTAATAATACAACCTCCTTTATGAAAATCATCTTGAAACAATTTCGTCAAATAAAACGGACCAGTGACACCAACAGATAAAGCATATTGAAATTCATCATAACTACATTCTTCAATTCCTTTAAACAGTGGTTTTGCGTTATGAATCAAATAATCTATATGCCCATAATCATCAATCACTTTTTGATGAAACTGTTCTAAAATATCTTGACTGCCAACATCACCCTGAAAATAATCATTCTTTTCAGTATCAATAATGCAAACATGTGCTCCTTCTTTTTGAAACATTTCAGCAATGCATTTCCCAATACCTTTAGCGCCACCTGTCACAACCACAACCTTATCTTGAAATTCCATAAAAAACCTCCTAATCAAATAAATGTTGATGATTTCCACTTGGTATTCTATAAAAGATACAAATCACCATACCCACTATAGATAATAAACATAGAATTAAATAAAATATATCATATGAATAAAAATCAATCAAATATCCAGCAACAAACTGAAATACAATAGAGCCAAAATTACGACATGTCTGAACAAGGGCTAAGGCACTCATCTGATGTTTCATATCCACAATCGTTGCGACAATTTTTAAATTCAACATGATAAATAACATTGTGGAAACTGCTTTTGTACATATTGATACAATGATTACAATCATTGCCTGTTTTATAAAGGAATAAGTGAAAAACTGTATCGTTAGTAATAAGAATATACCGATAAGCAATTGTTTATTGGTTAATCTGTTCATATAATACTGAGAAAAATAAATAATCGGTAGTTCAGAAAGAGTCAAAATAAAAATCACTGTCGATATTGTATTCATTGATAATCCAAGATTTTGAAACATAGCTGGTAAATAGGTTGTATTGGTATTTGTTATAGCATAGAACAGACATACAATAATTAAATAGATGATAAAATTCTTTTGAAATAAACCTATTGTTTTTTCTTTCTTTTGGGTTTTGATCTGTTTTACATTTTGTGTGCCATAAATACCTATGACACATAAAATCAATCCTATCGTAAAGAATGCATACATAGCTTCTGGTGAAACATCATCATAAATAACACCTGATATCTTAGATGCAACAGCATAACCAATCGTTCCCCAAATTCTAATCTTTCCATAGGAAAAACGTGATAATGTTGCCATATTCTCAATAACAGGATTAGCCGCATTAAATAATCCTAAAGCTAAACTATAAATCAATGCAATCATATAAATATTTTGATCATAAATAAATATGATTCCTAAAACTGCTGCTAATAATAAAATCAACATATTTAATCTTTTTTGAGAATAATGATCATTGAAATAACCGACAATAGGTTGAATAATCATGGATAAAATAAATGAACATGAGACAACCATAGAAACTTGTGAAGCATGATAACCTTTATCCATCAAATAAACAGATATATATCCAGAAAAAACAGCTAATGAAAAGAAATAAAAGAAATACATGAGTAAATAACTGAAATAACTATTTTTATAATGTATACGCATAGACATTCTTCCTTAAAAATCAAAATGGTCTGGATCAGGTCCGGTTCTTTTATTTTGATTCAGTGCATTCATGATCTCCATTTCTTCTTTCGTTAATTCAAAATCAAACAAATCAATATTTTCTTCAATACGTTCTTTATGAACTGATTTAGGTAATACAACAATATGTCTTTGTAGCAACCATCTTAAAATAATCTGTGCTGTTGATTTATGATATTTATCAGCAATCATTTGAATAGCAGGCATATGTAAACAGGCTCCACTTCCTAGTGGTGACCAGGCTTCCAAAACAATTTTATTGTCCTGACAAAACTGTATAGTTTCTTCATCCTGCATTTGTGGATTGATTTCTATTTGGTTCACTGCTGGAATCTTATGAACCTGAGATAATAAATTTTGTAAATGTGATTTTCTAAAATTAGATACACCTATACTTTTGACAAGTCCTTCTTCTTTCAGTTTTTCCATTTCTAAATAAGCTTCAACATAACCTTCTACAGGCCAATGAATTAAATATAAATCTACATAATCCATCTGTAATTTCTGTAAACTTGTTAATAAAGCCTTGCGTGTATTTCCAGCTCTGATATCATCATTCCATAATTTCGTCGTGATAAAGATATCTTCTCTTGGTATTCCACTTTCTTTGACAGCCTCTCCAAGAGCTTCTTCATTACCATAACAGGCTGCAGTATCAATATGACGATAACCCGCTTTTAAAGCATCTAAAACAGCCTGTTTTGTATCTTTTCCACTTTGCCATACACCTAAAGCAATAATAGGCATCTTTTGACAACAACATAATTTGACTTTTGTATTCTGATTCATTTTCATCTCTCCTTATTCTTCTCTTATTTCCAATTTCTAACTAAATAATCTTTTTTCATTTCCTCGATCAATCTTAAAGGAAATAACTAATAATAAACTGATCACCATGCAAATCAGACAAATCATATAAAGATAAGAATATGAGCTCATGTCCAGTATGTATCCAGCTGCATTTTGAAATATAATCGAAACTAGATTTTTTAATGTCGCAACAATGGCTAAAGCAGTTATTTGATGTTTTTCATCAATTAATGTGTTCACAACTTTAAGATTAATCATTATAAATAACATTCCAGCAGAATGCTTGACTAAAAAAGTGACAATCACAGTCATCCACATAGGCATGTCTAATCCATATACACCACATTGAACACAGACCATTGTCGTCGCAATCATTAGTAATGTTTTATTAGATAAACGATCCATAAAATGACTAGACAATAATACAAGTGGTGCTTCACAAAAAACAGCAATAGATAAGACTGTCGATGTTATTCCTACATCTAATCCTTTATCTGTCAACATGGATGGAATAAATGTATTAGACATATAAGTCACACCATAAAACAGACCACAAATCAGTAAATAATATAAGAATTTTTTATTTTTTAATATATCTCTTGTTTTGACTTTCTCTACATTTTGAGATTGTTTTTGCATTTGAGGTTGTGTTCCTAACAAACCAAGAATACATAAAAACATAGTCAAAACAAAAACAATAAAAATAGCCTGTGGAGAAATACGCTCATAAAGAAGGCCTGCTAATTGTGATCCTAAAGCATAACCTATTGTTCCCCAAATTCTAATTTTTCCATATTGATAAGGCGAAGCTGTCGCAATTTTTTCCATGATAGGATTCACACCATTAATCATCATCAATACGACACTATAACTCATCATAATCATGATCAGACTTCGTGATATCATAAAAATAAGGCCACCCACAATTGCAATGATAAATAAAATGGTATTGACTTTTTTAAGATTGTATTGGTCATTCCATTTTCCAATAATCGGTTGTGTTATTAATGATGTTAAAAATGAAGCTGAGACAACCAATGAAACTTCACTGGCTTTAAATCCCATCCCCATCAAATAAACAGAAATCAAGGCACTGAATAATGCCCATGATAAATAATAAAAATTATACATGAGAAAGTAACTTAAATAACTATTCTGATAACGTTGCCAGAGACTTTCCATTTTATAATTTCTGATACTTTCCATATTTTCTCTCCTTTCTGCTTCTAATTTAACAAAAAGGATTTCGTGATAAAATACTTGAAGGAAAATTTCAAAACCTGTTTGAAAAAATAAAATAGATTGATTGATATTTTGTAAATAAAATTTACAAATACTTTTCCTGAGATATAGAAAATATTTTTCCACAAAATAGAAAATATCTTGTTTTATGGAAAAATATTTGTCATATCTATGATTTTCACTTTTTATTTCATATTTTTTTGATAAACTAGACATAAAGACAGGAGGGATTTTATGCTTTGTGATTATCATGTACATACTCACTATAGTGATGACAGTGAATATCTTATGGAAGATGTTGTGAAAGATGCTATCAAGAAAAATTTATCAGAAATTTGTTTTACTGATCATGTAGATTATGGAATCAAATATGACTGGGATGATCCAAGAGCTTTTCAAACAAGAGATGGCATGTCTTTTGCGAATGTTAACTATCCAGAATATGAAAAAGAAATTCTTGATTTGAAAGACAAGTATAAAGATCAAATCACATTAAAAATGGGATTGGAGTTTGGTATTCAGACACATACAATAGAAAAATATCAGAAATTATTTCATCAATATCCATTTGATTTTATTATTCTTTCTATTCATCAGGTAGAAGACAAAGAATTTTGGACACAGGATTTTCAAAAAGGCAAAACACAGCTAGAATATAATTTACGTTATTATCAGGAAATGCTTGAAGTCGTCAAAGCATATAAAGATTATAGTGTTTTAGGACATATGGATTTAATTACTCGCTATGATTTGAATGGTGCTATTGACTTCACTTATATACAAGATATTGTGAAAGATATTTTACAGATTGTTATAAAGGATGGTAAAGGTATTGAAATCAACACCTCATATCATCGTTATGGTTTAAAAGATATGACACCTTCTCGAGATATTTTAAGACTCTATAAAGAACTCGGTGGTCAAATCATAACTATTGGTAGTGATTCACATCAACCTGATCACCTAGGTGCTTATATTGAAGAAGCCAAAGAAGAACTCAAAAAATTAGGATTTCAATATTATTGTACTTTTGATAAGATGAAACCCATATTTCATGAACTTTAAAAGCTAACCAGCAGGTTAGCTTTTAGTCTATATAATAATTCACTTTATATTGTAAATGACGTTCATAGTCTCTATTAAAATAACAGGCATATAAACAATCTAATAAATATTGTAAAGAAATACGAGATGAGAAAGAGGCAATCTTCTCTTCGGAATCTTCATATGATGAGAAATATAAATGATAATCAACATCTTTTGAAAAAGGAATGTGGGCTGTAGAGGAAATCAAAATGATGTTAACTTCTTTTGTCTTGAGAATTTGTATAAGATCATTTAAATGAGGTGTTTTACCAGCATAACTGATAATCATTGCGACATCACCTTTCTGGCAAGACTGAGCATTCCAATACTGATAATATCTTTCTTTATAAACTTCTACCTTAACACCAATTTCTAACATATTCTGTTGAAAACTCTCTGCCATGAAATAATTACCTATCGATGGAAAAATGACAATATTTTGAGCATTATATAAAACTTGAACGACTTTTAAAACAACTTCCAGATCAATTAAATGAAATGTTGAATGAAGTGTCTGCTCATATAGATTCAACATTTTTGTCATGATTTGATGATGGGTACTGTTCTTTTCAAATGGATAATTATAATCTACATCTTGTTTATCAACTTGATATTGATTTAATTGTTTAATCATGAGTGCTTTCAGTTCATTTAATCCTGATAAACCAAGTTTCTCCAAAACACGGTAGATTGTTGATGAAGAAACATAACTCAATGTTTTTAATTGTGTTAAATCTGATTGAATTACTTCATAAGGATGCTCTATGATGTAATTTGCAAAAACTTGTTCACTTTCTGTAAAATGATGTGTATTTTGTATTTTTGTAAAAATATTCATGATTTTCACATTCCTTCCTGCTTACTTTTATTATAGCGAACCAGAAGAAATAAAAAAATGACATTTGTTATTTTTTATGAATAATCAAATCTTTAAAAAAAGCTTCTGTTCCAATATCCACAAAAAAACCTACAGAACCCCTTAAATCTCCTCCATGTTTCATATCCTCTACAACAAGAACAAGCTTATCATTAATATAAAATGAAGCATGTTCATCTTCAATAACAGCTTTGAATTGAATCCATTCATTTAAATCAATATCAACAGGTGCCTCATATTGTGTTATCTGATGATTTCTAAAATATTCAAAAGTATATTTTGGATAAGAAAAATACTGACATCCATGCGTTTTTCTTATAGGATCTTCACATTGTCTCCCATTTGTTGGTCGTACATAAAAAGATTCAAATTGATGATTATCATCTGTAATACGATAAGCAATACCTATAAATCCTCTCGCAAAATCTGGCGCATCAGGTAATAGACGGCTTAACATTTTCACTTCAATTGTTCCATTATGAAATGAAAAATCTTTTAGTTTTGCATAAGTATTTTCATCAAATTCCATTATCTTTTCTGCTTTAACAACTCTCAGCACTTTTTCTCCATCTAAAATCACATTCTCAATATTTGTATGGACTGGTATTAAAGACTCTTTGTTTAAATTCATTTGTTTTTCCATTGTTCTTCTCTCCTCTATCATAATATACTATAAAATCCATTGGTTTGTCAGTAGGCATTTTTGAGTAAGAATTGATTTCAATCATAGACTATTGAGAGAAATATTTTTATTCTTTATCCAAATGTCCTTTTTCACCAGCACCACTATAATCACAGGATGATAACTGTTCCTCTGGTAAATGGCACATACGTCGCTCTTTTTTGACAAGTTTTTTAACAAATTCTGTTGCTGGATGTTGTAATAGATTTTCTGGTGATGTAAATTGTTCTATTTTTCCATGATTCATAACAAGAACTTTTGTGCCAAGTTTTAATGCTTCTGAAATATCGTGGGTAACAAATAATACTGTAATACCTGTCTGTTCATGAATCTGTTTTAATTCTGTTTGAAGTTGTTCTCGTGTGATTTCATCGACTGCTCCAAAGGGTTCATCCATTAAAAGAATATCTGGTGACGCTGCCAAAGCTCTAGCAATACCCACTCTTTGTTGTTGTCCTCCTGATAGTTCAAAAGGATAACGTTGTTTTAAATCTTCTGGAAGTCCCACAATATGCATCCATTTAGATACAGCAGCTTTTGTTTTGGTTTTGTCTCGTTTATTGAGTAAACTAGGCACATAGGCAATATTCTGTTCGACAGTCATGTGAGGAAACAAGACACTTCCTTGTATAGCATAGCCAATATTTCTGCGTAATCGTGTCTGATTCTTATCTCGAATATTTTCACCATCAACAAATATATCACCTGAAGTGGGTTGAATAAGACCATTGACCATCTTCAGCACTGTCGTTTTCCCACAACCTGATGATCCAATAATCGTAATGAATTCTCCTTTTTTAATAGATAGATTGAAGCCATCAATAATGACATGGTCATCATAAGCCTTTTTTATGTTTTTAAATTCTATGACTGTTTTCATCTTGTTTCACCTCATTTTAAAAGATTTTGACTACGAAGAAAGTCATAAGCAACATCTCTTGGTTCCTGACCTTCTGATTCCACAGCATAATTCATAGCTGCCATATCCTGATCAGTAATCAAATGATCAAATTTTTCCAAGACAGCTTGAAGTTCTGGGTGTTGATCGAGCACTTCTGTACGAATCACATTTCCACAAATATAAGATGGATAAAAATGCTTATCATCTTCTAAAACAACAACATCTGAAGTAGATAATTGTCCATCTGTTGTGAAAATCACCATGACATCAATCTCTCCCTGATTGATGGCTTGATATTTGAGTCCAATGTCCATATCCATTGTTCTCTCAAAATCCAATCCATACGTTTCACAAAGAGCCTCATAACCATCTTCTCTTTCAAAGAAATCATATTCCGCACCAAAAACCAAGTTCTTTGCGATAGGCTTTAAATCCGAATATGTTTGAAGATTATATTTTTCAGCTATCTCACGACGTACAACTAAACCATAAGTATTATTAAAACCATACATACCTACCCATTGCATCTGAAACTGCGTATTATATTGACTTTCTAACTCATCAAATAAATCTTCCGTATATAAACCATCATGTTTTAAAACCATATTCCAGCCTGTGCCTGTATACTCAGGATACATATCGAATTCTCCACTCTCCATAGCCGGCTGAATATTGGATGTTCCTCCACCCACACCCTGAGTCAATTCAACATTCAAATCTGTATCCTGTTCAATCAAAATATCAAGCATTTCACCTAAAATATATTGTTCTGTCATAGGTTTTGTTGCGATATGAATTGTATCTTGTTGCTGTTGATTGATCAATATGGCACTAGCTATACTTAGACACAAAACAACAATTGCTGCAATGAGAATACGTTTCTTTTTCTTCGTTTTGATATGGCGTTTATTGATTCTCTTTTCAATCATTCCAAGTCCTATATCCATAACTAGTGCAAGCAAGGCAATCAATAAGCTTCCTGCCATGGTCATGGCTGCATTATTGGTTGTAATGCCTCGATATATTGCTACACCTAAACCACCGGCTCCAATAAAGGAAGCAATACCTGCCAAAGCAATTGTCATCGTTACCATATTACGAATACCTGACATAATAATTGGCATAGCAAGTGGCAATTTGATTTTGTATAAAATCTGCATTCTTGTACTTCCCATCCCTTTGGCTGCTTCTAAAATAGCCCCGTCGACATGGGTTATTCCTGTATATGTGTTACGGACCATGGGTAGTAATGCATAAATTGTTAATGCAATAATAGCGGTTGTATTCCCAACCCCTGAAAAAGGAATCAAAAATCCTAGTAATGATATTGAAGGTATTGTGTATAAGAAATTAATAATCCCCAAAACTGGCTTGGCAGTCTTTTTGATTTCACTGATAATAATCCCAATAACTCCACCTAATAATATCGCTATCAAAATAGAAACAAGTGATATTCCTAAATGTTCTAATAAAAGCTCTATAAAAAAGTCTTTTCTTTCTATTAACATTGACCACATATCTTGTATCATTCAAGTTCACCCCTTTTGATAATGGCTTTGACAGGACAGTTTTCAAAGCATAAGCCACAATGAAGACAATGACTTTGATTAATCTTATAAGGTTTTCCTAAATGAATACATTGTTGTGGACATAATCTTTGACATTTTCCACATCCAATACAAGAAGATGTTATAATAAAACCTTTTTCCTGTACTTGAGTATTCCCCATTGTGAAACTTTCACGATAAATGGGTTCCTTTCCTAAATCAAAAAATTCTATATTTGCATTTTCAATGCAAAATGCTTCTAATATATAACGACTTTCATTTGGATAAACATTGTTCATACTTGGATTTTCTTTAAATATACGGTCTATCCAATATTTTTGTTTGAATAACTTCTGTGCACTTCCTGATAATCTCACCATTTGGAAATCTTTATTTACTGCTGTCATTGCAATATGTTTATCATGCATCAATTGTGCATAAAAGTCCTTACCTCGTGCAGTGCAAAAGTAAACTTTTTCATTTTCAACAAGCATAACATCAATAATACGCACCTGGGGTAAGCCTTGTTCATCTATAGTCGCAAAGGCTACATCTTTGACATCTCTTAAAATTTGTAGACAATCCTGTGCATTCATATTTTTTTCCTCCTCAAAATAAAGTCGATGAATACGACTTTGTTTTATCTCTTTTTGTACACCTCTTTGATATTTGATTTCTGGATAACCAAAACCAATGATCATACCTATATAATGATTATCCGGTATCTTTAACATAGCTTTGATATCAGGCATTTGATTCAATGCACCAAGTGGAAATGTCATCATAACAGATCCTAGTCCTCTAGAAGCTAAAAGGATTTCAAAGTATGTCCCTACAATGATAACATCTTGAATAGGCTCACCTTTTCCTAAAGGTGCATGTGGAATCAATATATGAGGTGCTCCACAAAAAAGCATATCTGGTCGTACTGTTTTTTCCCATCGTTTCATGTCCTCATAAGATTGTTGGTCAAATCCTTCTGGATAGATACCTTTCTTTGCTAATTCTTCCATACGAGCATATGTCAATTGACGAAATTTATTCATTTGTTCTTTATCATCAATTAAAGTCAATTCAACCTGTTGTTTATTACCACCATTAGGTGCATTGCCTAAACGTTTTAACATATCATCGATGATGCCCTTATTCACATTTTTATCTAAGTATCTACGACATGAATGCCTGTTTGCAATGAGAGTATTCACAGTTGCACTCATGTCTTTTATATCACCTATTGGTAAACTTTTTTCTGGTTTATGTCCAAAGATGGAAATAGCTCCTGTTGGACAAACGGCTAGACAATGTTCACATTTCCAGCAACCAGTCCATCCAAATTCTTCAAAATCTTTCATTTCTACTTTCTTATGCTGATTCAATGAGAGAACACCTCCTGGACACACTTTCACACATTGTCCACAACCTATGCATCGATTATTATTTACAATAAAGTTTGCTAGATTCATAACCATAACCCCCATATTTTATGCATCATTATAAATATCATCTTTTGTTCTCACAAGTAGGCACTTTTATGTGCCATAGTTACCTTTTGGTAAGAAATAAAAAAATCCCATACAAAATTGTATGAGAGATTATTGTGACGAAGTTTTCATCACCTTATGTAATTGTTTTTTTCCACGTATAATCATAAAAAGTGCAATACAAATCACAACAAAGAAAACAACAAACCCTGTCGTCATATTCATTAATCTTTGTTGCATATAGTCATCCCCAAAGGCTGCAAACATTGATGTCTGCAAAGAATAAACAGAAATCAATGCAGTAGATAATGTAATCATTTTGCTGGCATGATACATTGGATTTGATGATTGACGATATTTGACACTGTTTATAATTGCTGAAATAAAACTGTAAAAGGTATATCCAGCAGCGGCATATATGATATGACCTGGATATGTGGAAGCCTCTCCCTCATGAATCATATATACACTCATACCAATAATGGCTATGGTTAATGTGAAAAGCAAATATCCACATAAACAATATTTCTTTAATAATGTGATTTCATCATTATCTTTTTTTCTTACATGATGTAAAAGAAGAAAACGTTCCACACTTAAAATAATATAATAAAAAGCAACTGTTCCAAACCATAATGAATGATAATAGATTCCAGCAAATGCTTTATATACTGAATAAATGATGTTAATTCCTAAAGACAGATATAAAGATACTTCTGCTTTAAATGCTAGATCTGTATTATAACGATGATATAAGCTATTCTGATCCAATATGTTTTTAAGTTTATTGATTTTTGTAGAGACAGCTAATATATCGATAATCAAAAAATATGCAGAAAAAAGATAAATAACATAGGCAATGATGGTACGATTCATATGATGAGAAAATATTATAAATAATAAAAGGAAAGTCAACCCATTTAACAAAACTAAATATTTCTTTTGAGGATAGAATATATTTTTAATGATTGTCTTGAGATTATTCATTGTCGTCAAATTTAATAACAACATTCAATGATGAATAAACATCTCCAGCAGTCTGAAGTGCTTTTTCTAGTTCGTTCAATGAGAACTCCTGTGTAATGATAGATTCAATATCCCAATGATGACTTGCCATGATTTTCATAACGTCTTCAACATCTTCAGGAAAATATCCTCCACTTCCAATAAGTGCCTGCTGAGCATAAGTCATATGAAGAATGTCCACTGGTCTTTCTCCTGCTTTTACTGCAACCACGACAATACGACTGAGTATTTTCCCCATTTCATGATATGTTTCTAAAATAGAATCAACTCCTGCAGCATCAATATAAATATCCACATCTGCAGTTGCTCCCTGTAATGAAGGTGCTGTTCCAAAATATGCCATAGCTTTTGTTTTCAAATCTTCTGAAGCTGTATTGCAAACTTCAAACCCCAAATTCTTAACAATATTCAATCGATAATCTGAAATATCGCATACCATAACTTGCTTGCATCCAAAATATTTTAACGTAATCGCTGCCGCAATACCAATAGTCCCCGCACCAAATACAATTGCCTTTTCATCTTTCTTCGGTTCACTTCGACGTGCTGCTCGACATCCAACAGTAAATGGCTCAATCAAACAAGCTACTTTATCAGAAATCTTTTCATCTACACTATACAATGAATGATTGCGTTTTGCATTAGGAATTTTTATATATTCTGAAAATCCACCAATTGTTCCAGCTCTTTTTGTATCACCTGTCGCAAAAAGGGGATATGGATAAACACGTTCTCCTACTTTAAAATCTGTCACTTGATCACCAACTGCAACAACACGTGAAACTGTTTCATGTCCAAATTCCTCACCAATCGTTACTTTATGTCCAGTATTGGGTCCATGATGATAAACAGCAACATCTGTACCACAGATGCTAGAATAAATATTTTTGATTAAGACATCATGTGCCCCAATTGAAGGTATAGGGACTTCCTGAATTTCAATATTTTTTTGTCCCATATATATTGCAGATTTCATTTCTATTTCACCCCTTTACATAATGGAATAAGACAAAGAAGTAAGACAATTCCTATCATTCCAACAATGATTCCTGGAATCATCAATCCTTCCCATACCATTGTCATACACATTCCAACACCCAAAACCAATGCCCCAACAATTCCAAATATAATAGTTCCTATAGCTTTAGCATTCCATTGAATGGCTGGTTTTCCTTGCATTTTTCTACGTACAACCATCATGATCATCAAGATAACAATTCCGATAGCTCCTACCACAATACCTTGTTGAAAAGCATTCCATTCAGTAATTAAACACATACACATACCAATCGCAAATAAAATCATTCCTATAGTTCCTAAAATCAAAGATATAAAATTTTCTTTTTTCATTTTCATGCCTGGTATATTATAATTGACTCATTTATCAGTCCATTAAAATATACCTTCTCCTTTCTATCAACTTTATTAATACGT
>CALUZM010000023.1 GCA_944325245.1 uncultured Massilimicrobiota sp.
GAATAAGCCCTAAAGCAAGAATACTATCAAAAACAATACGAACTATATTAGGATCATTCATAATACCAATAATCAATGAAATCACAATAGAAATACCTAAACCAAGACCTGAAATCAAATAAAACCAGCTCTGCGTAAAATAAGTTAGACTTATAAAATAAATAAGAAAGACAAACAGATGGGAAAGATTGATATATGAAAACTCATATTCCATATTTAAAGAAAAAGCTGATAACAAACATCCTATGTATAACAATATTTTTCTCATTTTCATATGCTATATGCTCCCTTCAATAATGATATCCTTCCTAACTTCATTATAGCAAATTTTCTATAGCTATCAAAAAAAGACAGGTGATTCTCTTTTTTTCACCTGACTTCTACTCATCCAATGACTTTTTCAAATCCTCAATTTTTTGATTATATTCACCAATGCGTCGATACATATCCATAGCATCTTCATCAATCACACCTTGTGAATCAATTTGTTCGTAATAATATCTTCCTAAATCACGATAAACATCATCACGATCAGATTCAAGATTTTTGATTTTCAGCTTTAATTTTGCAGTTCCCGCAAGTTCCTGTGTTTTATCAATAGCTTCTTCTGTAAACTTAGCAGCCTTTTTTGTGAAATCATCAAATAATGGCATATGAAAAACCTCCTATCCAAAATATTTCTTAATATACTGAACACCAATACCTCCAACACCCATATGAGCGCCAACAACAGCTGGTAGTTCTCTTAATTCTAATTCTACATCTCCTATTTTTTCTAAAATCATCTTTTTCACATCTTGTGCAGAACTTTCACATAAAACATGTTCAATAGTCACTTTATATTCTTTAGCATTCACACCTAATTCAACCATTCTATTGACAAGAGTCGCTTTCGCTTTTGATAAAGTTCTGACCTTTCCTAAAACATCAATCTTACCACCTAAATCATAGTTTAATTCCATAACTGGCACAATTTTCAGCATACTTGCTAATAAGGCAACAGCTGGAGTAATACGTCCACCTTTCTTTAAATGTTCAAGGTTTGGTGCCATAATGATTGTTCCAGAATGTTCGATCATTTTCTCAAGTATTGTTTGGATTTCGGCAACAGTTTTTCCACTTTCAACTAACTTTGCGGCTGTAAAAACCAGATATTTCTGATTACCTGCTGTTCCTTTCGTATCAATAAGAGTTATAGGAATATCGACCATTTCAGCCGCTACTTTCATCCCATTTAAAGTTGAAGATAGTCCCGTTGCGATTGGTAATCCAATCACTTCTTCATATCCAGCATCTTTGATTCTTTGTAAGATATCCACAAGCTCTCCTGTAGATGGTTGAGAAGTCATGACCATGATATCTTCTTTTTCCATTGTTTCAAAAACTTCTAGGCTAGATATTTCCTTTTGATCTAAATAAGTATGATTTTTCATTGTTATACATAATGGGACAATAAAAATACCCTGATCTTCATATTGATTTAATTCTATTTGACAACCACTATCTGCCAAAATCGCAATTTTTTTCATATCTGATTCCTCGCTTCCAAAAGTAAGTTTCTTATATATTATAACACTTTTGACAATAAAATGAAATCATATATAATAAGGAAAGAAAGGTGTGACATTATGATTTCTATTCAAGATTATACAACGCATACTCTTGTCATCAAAAAATCTGAATTTATCTGTCATCTTATTCCTTGTAGTCATATAGAGCAGACAAAAGATTTGATTGAACAATATAGTGATCCCCAGGCAACTCACAATTGTGTAGCCTATATTGTAGATAATCATGAGCGTGCTTATGATGATGGAGAACCATCAGGTACAGCTGGTATGCCAATGCTCAACGTCTTAAAAATGCAGGGGCTTACCAATATCATTGCGATTGTGACAAGATATTTTGGTGGTATTAAATTAGGTGCTGGTGGTCTAACCCGTGCTTACAGTCAAAGTGTTGCGGAAGCATTAAAACAAGCAGTCATTGTAGAAAAAGAACTCGTTGATTTATATGAAATCACTCTTGATTATACTTATACCCGTAAATTTGAGCATTTATTAAAAATTCATCACATAAAATGTATAGATGTGAAATATGAACAACAAGTCACTTATCTTTGTTATTTAAGACAAATGCAATTCCTTGATCAAATTCAAGAATTGACAAATAACCAATTTCATGCTCAAAAAGTAGGTTCTGACTATATCCCAAAAGATGTTTGACACATATATATAAACTTGATATAATTGGCTCATGATAAGGGAGTAATTAGCACATTATGTGTAATCATGTCAACATCATGATAATATATTTATCTGGTATGATTTTAAATAATGAGACTTGTCTGTGTTTTCACAGTCATGTCTTTTTTATTACAAGGAGGACGTATGGGGTTTTTAGAAATATTTTTTATTGGTATTGGTTTATCAATGGATGCTTTTGCTGTGAGCATTTGTAAAGGACTATCTACAAAAACATTAAAATTAAAGCACGCTTTGATTTGTGGTGGTTATTTTGGTTTCTTTCAAGGATTTATGCCTTTTTTAGGTTTTATTCTAGGTGTTCAATTTAAAAATAAAATTGAAAGTATTGATCATTGGATTGCTTTTATTTTATTAGTTTTGATTGGATTCAATATGATCAAAGAAGCTTTTGAAGATGAAGAAAACTGTAATACAGAATTTTCTTTCAAAGTCATGTTGCCTTTAGCCATTGCAACTTCTATTGATGCTTTAGCAATCGGTGTGACTTTTGCCTTTTTAAATGTTGATATTTTTTCAGCCATTATCATTATTGCTTTAACAACATTTGTTATTTCAATGATTGGTGTGAAGATTGGTCATGTTTTTGGTACAAAATACAAATCCAAAGCAGAAATCGTTGGTGGAATCATTTTAATTTGTATGGGGATTAAAATTTTATTAGAACATCTGCATATTTTGGGTTAATCATTCAAATTTTATTCATTTTGATGTATGATAATAGATAAGAGGTGAAAAAACATGAATGATGTCGCAAAATTATATCAAGTGTATATAAACAGAGAAATTCAAATAGCAAAGAATGAAGTTTTAAACACGACAAGACTCAATCAAAAAATCTTATCTTTTTTACATGATTTATCAGCAGTAGCTCAAGAATCTAGATGTTATCTCTTTTGGGAAAAAGAAGAACCTGTTAACCATCAGCAACTCTTAGAAAGTTATCTTGAAGGATTAACAATGCTGATGTCCATTGGTTATGAATTACGTATTGACAGCATTAAAAGTTATACAGAAATTCCTGAAAGTCAAGATATCTATTCATTATTTTTCAAGATTTATCAGTCTATTTTGAATGTTCAAAAGCAATATTCAAGTGAAGAATATCAAAATACAATTGATGATTACTTCACATTAGGATTCAAGCTTGGCATCAATACTGATGAAATCATTAGTAACTATCAAAATGATTAATCCTCTTTTGAGGATTTTTTGTTTATTATCAAAAACGACAATGAATATCATTAATGATTATCATTGTCGCTTTGATTTGAATTGACCTTTACAAATATTCATTTGATTATCATTCATTTATATTTGTCCATTCTTAACCTGGCATTTTTATAAACGGACTCCTCGGCTCTAAGACCAATAATAACAATAGAGCTCCTTTCATCTTCTTTTATAAGCTGATATACAATACGTATACCAGACTTTTTGAGCTTGATTTTAAAAAGTCCACTTAAATCAATTCCAAATTTAACACCTAAAGGCTTCCCATAATCTCCTTCATAAATAGATAAAGGATTTTGTGAAGTTTTTTCAATGGCTTTGAAAACAATTTTTCTTTGGCTACCATCAAGTTTTTTTAAATCTTTCATTGCCTCATCAATGAAATCAACTTTCCATATCATTCAAATTCTACCTCTTCACAATCTTCTAAATCTTCTGAAGTCATACCAAATTCTTTTTTTACTTCTTCAAAAGAATAGGTTTTTGTCTTATTTTCAATTCGTTCAATCGCTGCTGCACAATCAAGAGCATCTTCAATTTCGTTCATAAGTTCAATATACTTATCAGGAGATAATAAGATACATTCTGGTTCATTATTCTTAAAAACAATCTTTATTCCTGTTTGTTTCACTTCATCAAAGATTTTTTTAGCCTGCCCTTTATTAAATTGAGAGATAGAAACTGTATTCTTTAATAATGTATTCATATCCATAAACGCATTCACCTCACTCATATTATATGCTATAACCAAAAATAAATCTATAAATTTATTAGTTAATTTATATGAAAATAATACATAAAATTTTAAAATAATTATATTGATAAGAAATTATTTAACCTGTTATTCAATATCATTATAACCTCAAAATATTTTTATCATACCAAATCAATTTTCAGAATTATGATTTCATCATATCAAAAACGACAATGAATATCATTAATGATTATCATTGTCGTTTTGAGCAATATCGATGAATATTTAATTTGTTATTGCTTTTGAGCCATTTTCTTTAATTCATTTAATAATTCAATTGTATGTGGCAACCATTGACCAGTTGTTTGAATCATAATCACAATTTCATTTTTTAAATATTTAAGTTGTGGTTTATCATATAAACGGTTAACCAATTCAAATAACTGATCTCCCGCAACATGAGACGAGAACTCCTGTGTCAGCATTAACTGAATATTGCCTCCAACCTCTTTGACTTCATCTACGAAAGGCTCTGTACATAGAATTTCATATCGACGTTTTAAAACAATATTATTGACTTCTCGAGGTAATGTTCCATACATATCCTGTAACTCTTTTTCCAAAGAATTAAGTTCTGTCAAATGCTGTGCCTTATAAATACGTTGATAAAGATTTAATTTTTCCATATCACTTTCTACGTAGTTTTCAGGAATATAGCCATTGACATTGACATTTTGTACTGGAACTTCTTTTTCTTCCTTTTTCTCTCCTGTTTTTTCTTCAATTGCTTCCTGTAAAATTTTCATATACATATCAAATCCAACAGTATCAATGAAACCTGCCTGTTCTCCTCCAAGAATATCTCCAGAACCACGTATTGATAAGTCTCTCATTGCAATCTTATAACCACTACCCAATTGCGCAAATTCTTTAATAGCTTTTAAACGTTTGGTTGCTTCTTCATTCATCTGTTTATGTTTAGCATACAATAAATAAGCATAAGCCAGACGTTCACTACGTCCTACACGTCCTTTAATCTGATATAACTGTGCCAAACCAAAACGATCAGCATCTTCGATAATAATCGTATTGGCATTAGGAATATCAATACCTGTTTCAATAATTGTTGTACAAACCAGAATATCATATTCATGATCGATAAATGACTGCATGACTCTTTCCAGCTCATCCTTACTCATCTGTCCATGTCCAATACCAACTTTTGCCTGAGGAACAAGTCTGGCAATCTGATTCGCAACACTTTCTATATTGGCTGTCTGATTATGTAAATAGAAAACCTGACCTTTTCTTCCCAGCTCTCTTTCAATGACCTGTTTAATAAGCTGTTCACTTTTTTCCATCACATAAGTTTGAACTGGTAAACGATTTAATGGTGGTGTTTCTATTTGTGATAAACCACGAATTCCCATCAAAGACATTTGTAGAGTTCTTGGTATTGGTGTTGCTGTTAAAGTGAGAACATCTATTGTCTTTCTTATCTCTTTAATTTTTTCTTTTTGTTTGACACCAAAACGCTGTTCTTCATCAATACATAATAATCCTAAATCTTTAAAAATAACATCATTAGATAAAATACGATGTGTTCCTACCAATAAATCAACTTTTCCTTCTTTTAAATCACTTAAAATCTGTTTACGCTGTTTTGTTGTGGTGAAACGATTTAACAGGGCAATACGTACTGGGAAATTTTCAAAACGTTGAATCATGGTATGATAATGCTGTGATGATAAAATTGTGGTTGGACAAAGAAAAGCCACTTGTTTATTTGCTAGAATAGCTTTAAAACACGCTCTTAAAGCTACTTCTGTTTTACCAAAACCAACATCTCCACAAAGCAAACGATCCATTGGTCTTGGTTTTTCCATATCTTCTTTAATTTCTTTCACAGCTTCTTTTTGATCAGGTGTTAATTCATAACCAAAACCTTCTTCAAACTGAATCTGCAAGGCATCATCTTTTGGAAAAGCAAATCCTGGCTGTTTCATTCTTTGTGAATAAATTTCAATTAAACGATCAGCCAAATCATCAACTTTATTTCTGACTCTTTGTTTTGTTTTTTGCCATTCAGTACTATTTAAAGAATGAATTTTAGGTACTTTTCCATCTCTGGAAGCATATTTTCTAACCAGTTTAAAATTTTCCACGGGAATATATAAAGTATCATTTCCTTTATAAGCAATATATAAATAATCTTTTTTGACACCTCTGACTTCAAGTGTCTTGATTCCCATATATTGCCCAATTCCGTTGACATCATGAACAACATAATCGCCAATATTTAACTCATTATAATCATTAATGACTTTCGCATCTTTATATTTAATATATCCTCTCTTTTTATGATTATTGACTTTAAATAATTCTTTTTCAGTTAGTAAAATGACATGTTCATCACAAAAATCAATGCCTGTTGACAGTTGTCCGACATAAATATTAATACCTTCATAAATATGATCATCATTACCAACCAAAGTATAACTCATTTGATGCTGATCTAATAAATCTGTCATCATTTGAATTTGATGATTATTATTTAGACACATTAAAATCTTATTTTGTGCCAAATAATCTTTAATTTGAGAAATAAGCTGATTTTCATTCAGCATGGATAATTGAATATCTCTTGTAAGAAAAGTAATTTGTTTATCAGATGTTCTAAAATCAACAAAATCAATATTAGGTTTTCTAAGCAATGAATCTAAATCATGAAATAATGATAGACCTTTAACCATCTTTCCAAGGCTTTGAAGTTCCTGTGAATAATAGAATGTTTCTTCAACATACTGATTATAGACTTTTTTAATTTTTTCAAGACTTGAAGTGATAACAAAAACCTGATCAAAATAGGAAATCAGTGTTTTTGAAGATGGAAATAATCCCATATATTGATATAAACGTGTACTATTTTCATGATTTTTTAATGCTTCTATATCAATAGAAATCTCTTCTTCAAAATCATCCTGGTAATCAGGACAATCTGTTTGATCTTTCAATTCATAGATTTGTGTGATGACATTATCCACTTCCTGATCATCATATAAAAGATCAGTTGCCGGTAAAATAGTGACTTCTTTAATACTTTCTAATGAACGTTGTGTATTTTGATCAAAGAAACGTAAACTTTCAATTTCATCATCAAAGAATTCAATACGTACAGGATGTTCATATTGGATAGAAAAAACATCAATAACACCCCCACGTTTTGAATAATAGAAAGGTTCATCAACACGTTGGATCATCTGATAGCCACTATGAATGAGTTTTTCTCTTAATACCAGAGGATCAATTGTCATTCCTGTTTTTAAATGAAGTGTTTCTTTTTCAAACAAATCAGGATCTGGCAAATAACGCAGATAACTTTGCGTATGACAAATGACAACCAATGGCTGACGTGACAACAAAAGGGATAATGCGTTGATACGCTCTCCAACCAATTCCTGAGAAGACGCCAATGCCTCAACACGTAAAGATTCATCACATGGAAAAAAGGCCACTTTGCCATTCATAAGTGGATAAAGTTCCTGATATAAAAGTTGTGCCTGATAAAGGCTATCTTTAATGACCAGCATTGTTTTGGGGCAAGCGAAAAAAGAACTAGCAATGAGTATCGCCTCATCGCTAGCGTGAGAAACTATAATCTCTCCTTTTCCTTTTTGCATGGCCTGATATGCTGGATTATCTTTTAAAATTTGAATAATCTTCTTCATATCTTTTTATCATCTCCTAATTAAAGGCATTCATTGCTGCTACAAAATCTTTATCAAGCATCATTTCAACAGCTTTCACAGCATGATCAATACCTTCATCAATCAAAGGCTGTTCTTCCTTTGAAAAACGCCCTAAGACATAATCAACAACTGGAATCTGTGGATGTTTGTCAATACCAACTCTGATACGTTTAAAATTTTGTGTCCCCACATGAGCAATAATGCTTTTGATACCATTATGCCCCCCGGCACTGCCACTTTGTCTTAAACGTAATTTTCCTGTTGGCATATCCATATCATCATAAATGACAAGCAAATCTTCTACATCCATCTTAAAATAATTCATCACTTGAATCACTGATTCTCCTGAATTATTCATATAAGTCATAGGTTTCAGCAAAATCACATCTTCACCACGATATTTGAATTTGACATATTCACCTTTAAACTTCTTTACATTGATAGAAACTTGAAAAGTTTCAGCCAAGCGATCCATAACCATAAATCCAGTATTATGTCTTGTTTTCTCATATTCTTTCCCTGGATTTCCTAATCCAACAATTAACTTCATAAAAACTCCTATCTGACTAAAATCGCACAACAAACACCATTCACATCTAATTTCTGATCCAAGATTTTTCCCTTTTCACTATGATATAAAAGTGTAAAACCATCTTCTACATCAACTGAAATATTTTCCAATGAAGCATTGAAATAAATCACAAAATCTTTATATTCTCCTTCATCCTGATGTAACATATATTTAATCATGCGATGATCAATATTTTCTGTTTTGACATTTTTACGTATCATATCATAATTCCTATACCTAAAACAAGGGTTATTCTTTCTTAAATGAATAAGAAATTGTACAAATTGCGTTGTATCTATCTCCATATCCTTACGATTCCAATCTAAAGCATTGACCTGATCCCCTGCATTATAAGTATTAGACAAACCGCCTTTTGTTCTAAAGAATTCCTGCCCACTATGAATAAAAGGAACTCCTTGCGATAAAATAACGGCTGCCAGCATCAATCTGGCACGTTTTTTTCTGGTTTCTTCTAATTCATCATGATTAGAAATCTGAAGCTTATCATAGCATGTCGCATTATCATGACATTCCACATAATTAATGGATTGCGTAATTTGCGCAAACATATCTAAATTACAGATAGCTTTCATGGCGTCATTTGTTTTATACGTGTCACCAGAAAAATATCCTTTTGTTTCCATTTGATTGGTTCCTCTTAAAGTATCTCTGAAAAAATCATTAAAGAAACCAATATATGGTGTTTTAAAATTATTTTGAATTGTTGTACGCAGACTTTCATCTAAAGCTGTTCCCATATTCCATCCTTCACCATAAACAACAAACGAAGGATCTATAGCTTTTCCTTGAGCATCAACCAGTTTCATTGTCTCTTGATCAATAATGCCCATTAAATCAAAACGAAAACCATCTATTCCATATAATACCTGCCAGCGTCTACACATATCTAAAATATATTTTCGACACATTAAAGCAGTTGTATTTAAATCGTTTCCACACCATGAACCATTAGAAAGACTGCCATCCCCGTTTCTTCTAAAGAAATAATGGGGAACTGTTCTCTCTAAAGCATTGATATTCACATCATGCATATGGTTAAAAACCACATCCATGACAACACGAATACCACGTGAATGAAGGGCTTCAATCATTCTTTGAGCTTCTGTAATACGCATATATCCATCATCAGGATCAGTCACATAGCTTCCTTCTGTGACATTATAAGCCAATGGATCATATCCCCAGTTATATAATTCTAATGGGTTTTTTTCATCAACTGTCGCAAAATCAGCAATAGGCATTAACTGTAAATGAGTAATACCTAAGCAAGATAAATAATCTAATCCTGTTGGATTGCCACTATCTGTGGATGTATTCAATTCAGTGAAAGCAAGAAACTTCCCTTTATTTTTCATTCCACTTGTAGAAGACATTGAAAAATCACGGACACTTGTTTCATAAATAACCATATCTGTCATTTTTTCTAGAACTGGTAAATCAAAATGACGACATGGCACTTTTTCTAAATCTACAATAATGCTGGCACGTCCATTGGATGATGAAGAATACGCATAAGGATCCAATGTCACTTCATAGCTATTGGTATGACGAATCAGATAGACATATTGTTCTAATTCCAAATCTTCATGAACTTCTGCAAAATAAACACCTTTCTTTTGTCTTTTCATAGGAAAAAGCTCAGTTTCTCCATTCCATTTCATAATCTTCAATATAACACCTGTAGAAAGTGGTGCCCAAACTTTAAATGTTGTTTTTTCTTTTGTATACTGGTTACCTAAATCATTATTATCATAGAAATACAATTCATCAAAATCTTCACACATGGAAAGCTTTGAAAAATCTAAATAGCAGCTCAATCCATATGCATCAACAATCTTATAAACTTTACCCATAGTAAAATTAGTATGGAAAACATACTCCTGAAATCCATTATTGGTTTCATTATGTATTGAATCTCCATGCAAAGGGATCAATTCATCATTTTCAATATTCTTAATATAAAACTGACTACTGATTCCATTATAATATCCCGTTGATAAATAAACTCTAATTTCATTAAATGTGACAGCATAAGCTTTCATTCTCACTGCATTTTCTTCCATATCCTTTTCCTTTCTATTTTTTATATGCTTTTATCACTCCAAGTATAACACAAACTTATATAAAAAACTATCAAAGAATGTAACCCCTTTACATATAAAAAAGACAGTGTTATGATGTCATTCTATTCTTATGACAATCTTAACTCTGTCCCTTATTTTTATGAATTTGTAGCCTCATGAAGATCAATCTTTGTTCTATTTACGCCCTTCATCTGTTCTTTAACCTTGTAAAATGCTTCTGCAATATTCAATCCATGATCACCAATTCTTTCAAAATCCGTTAAAATCTTCGTATAAACAACACTATTTTCAGTTGTACATGTTTTATCCTTCAATCTTGATAACTGATTCATAGAAAACTGCTGATGTGTTTTATCTATGCTATCTTCTATTGTATGAACTTTATTGACAATCTGATTAAATTCTTCATAATCCATGATTTTCAGTTCATTTAAAATATGAATACAAAGATCCTTCATCACACCAATTTCATATATTGCTTCATGAGAGAAGTATCGATTCTCATCATGTAAAATCTCTGCACGCTTAGCAATATTCATGGCATGATCACCTATTCTTTCAATATCAGAAGATATCTTCAAAAACAACCCTATAGATTGTGAACCTTCAATTGGAAATTCTGCAGAAATTGCCTGTGTTGTAAACTCAACAATATTTTCATTTAAATAATTGATATATTCTTCATTCTTTTGAAGATTTTCATACTGATCAGCTTTAAAGTTAGTCAATAATTCAAATGATTTCTTGACATTCTCAATCGCAACATCCAGCATATTCTGTGTTTCATGAAATAACTGTGTATTTGCGATTGAACTTGTTCCAATATGATAATCATTCGTAAAAATCTGAAAATCCAAATACTTCAATTTCATATCATCTTCATTTTCATCTTTATCAGGTAAAATCATAAATGATAAATCAACCAGCTTTGTGCCAACAGGTAATAAAATGAGTGTTGTGACAACATTAAATACTGTATGTACATTGGCAATTTGAGCCACAACATTTGTTGGTGTTAAAGAAACCATAAATGAAGCAAATGGTGTCAACAAACTGATCAATACAAAAATAATCGTTCCAATAATATTAAAAGACAAATGTATAATTGTCGTACGTTTCGCATTACGATTTGCACCAATAGATGCAAGTACTGCAGTAATACATGTTCCAATATTTTGTCCATATAATACATAAATGGCTGAAGGTAATGTGATGACTCCACTCATCGCTAAAGCCTGTAAGATTCCTACAGAAGCAGAAGATGACTGAATAATAGCTGTAAAAACAGCGCCAACAAGAATACCAATGAATGGATTTTCAAAGTTTACAACAATATGAGCAAATTCAGGAGAACTTCTTAATGGTGCCATCGCTCCAGACATCATTTCCATACCCATAAACAAAATACCTAATCCTGCGATAATTTCACCAATCGCATCAAGTTTTTTACTTTTAAAAAAAGCAATCAAAACAACACCTACAAAAGCAATCACAGGTGCCAATGCCGTAATATCAAGAGCAATCAATTGTCCTGTAATCGTTGTTCCAATATTTGCTCCCATAATGACCCATACCGCATTTTTAAGCTCCATCAACCCTGCATTGACAAATCCTACAGTCATCACTGTGGTTGCTGAAGAAGATTGCATAATTGCTGTAGTCAATGCACCTACAAGTGTTCCTAAAAAACGATTTGTTGTTAATTTTTCTAAAATTGATTTCATCTTATTACCGGCTGCCAGCTCTAGTCCTGTTGACATCATCGTCATTCCATAAAGAAATAAAGCTAAACCACCAAGCATTGAGAATATATTCGTCAGATCCATGTCTTCCTCCTATCAATACAGATAAAATTTAACATAATCTTAATGCAATGTAAACATAAGCTTAACATAATTAAACGTTTTTTTTATTATACCCATATAACTTCATGAAATAAACAAAAAACCAATGAGATCAATCATCACTCATTGGTTTTCATTGTTTATCTTTTGACTCTATCTAATTTCCAGATATCTTTAACATATTCTTCAATTGTACGATCTGAAGAGAAATATCCAGATTTTGCGATATTGACAAGACACATCTGAGACCATTTTGCACGATCACGATATAATTCATCAACCTTTGCCTGAGCTTTTAAGTAAGCTTCAAAATCAGCAAATAAGAAGTATTCATCATTACGATTCATCAATTCGTCAAAAATCATTCTGAATTCTTCTCTTGATTCATGGAATGTTCCATCTACTAATGAATCAACAACATTTTTAATACGTGGATCATTATTATAATAATCCCATGCATTATATTGTCCACTCCATCTTAAGTCATTAATTTCATTATCTTTTAAACCAAAGATAATAATGTTATCGTCACCAACACGTTCAGCAATTTCAACATTTGCTCCATCAAGTGTTCCAACAGTGACTGCACCATTCATCATAAATTTCATATTTCCGGTACCACTAGCTTCTTTTCCAGCTGTTGAAATCTGTTCAGAAACATCAGCTGCTGGCATGATCTTTTCCGCAATTGTCACACCATAGTTTTCAATGAAAACAACTTTTAAATATTGGTTTGTATCAGGATCATTATTCACCACATCAGCAACACTGTTAATTAATTTAATAACTTTCTTTGCGAAATAGTAAGCTGGTGCTGCTTTTGCGCCAAAGATAAATGTTCTTGGATAAATCTTGAATTCTGGATTCATCTTCATTTGTTGATATAAGTAAATCACATGCATGATATTTAATAATTGACGTTTATAAGCATGTAATCTTTTGACTTGAATATCAAAGATACTATTCACATCAACTCTGATACCATTGTGTTGATAAATATAATCAGCTAATACCTGTTTTCTTTGTTGTTTCACATTATAAAATTTGCCTTGCACAATTGAATCATCAACATAATCCATTAATTTTTCTAACTGTTCTGGATCTTTAATCCATGCATCACCAATTGTTTCATTCAATAATGATGTTAATTCTGGATTTGAATAAGCTAACCATCTACGATGAGTAATACCGTTTGTTTTATTGTTGAATTTCTTTGGATATAAGAAATAAAAATCTTTCATTTCCTGTTCCATTAATATTTTTGTATGTAATCTGGCAACACCATTGACACTAAAGCTTCCTACAATAGCCAAATGTGCCATATGAACTTGACCATCTTTTAAAATCATCACACGATTTAATAAATCATCATCATTATCACTCACTTGTTTAACATATCCAATGAATCTTCTATTGATTTCCTCAATGATCTGATAAACTCTTGGAAGTAATGCCTGCATTGTTGAAATTGGCCATTTTTCCAAAGCTTCTGATAAGATTGTATGATTTGTATAGGCACATGTCTGTGTTGTAATATGCCATGCTTCATCCCAATCCATATCATATTCATCAATTAAGATTCTCATCAATTCAGGAATAACCAATACTGGATGTGTATCATTTAACTGAATGACATTCTTTTCATGGAAGTTTGATAATGATGGATAAACTCTTAAATGATTTTTAATGATGGCACGTAATCCTGCTGATACAAAGAAATACTGTTGTTTTAAACGTAATGTACGACCAGCAAGTGTCGAATCATCAGGATATAATGTCTGACAAATATCTCTCACTTCTTGAGCATATTGTCTAAAATCCTTATTAGAAGGAATTTCATCACTTGGTTCAGAATGCCATAAACGAAGTGTATTTGTGACTGTTGTATCATTTCCTACAATTGGCATATCATAAGGAACAGCTCTGACACATTCAGCATCCACATGATCCCATTTACCAGTTTCTTCATTCCATACAACATGTCCCCAGAATTTTACATCTACCGCATGTTTAGGTTTTCTGACTTCCCACATATTTCCTAATCTTAACCATTGATCAGGAACTTCAACCTGGTATCCATTTTCAATTTTTTGTTTAAATAAACCATATTCATAACGAATTGTATTTCCAAATGCTGGATATGAAAGTGAAGCCAATGAATCCATAAAGCATGCAGCCAGTCTTCCTAAACCACCATTTCCAAGTCCTGCATCAGACTCTAATTCTTCCAAATCATGGATATTAATTCCATAATCTGCCAATCCTTCCTTAGCAATCTCATAGATTCCTAAGTTCATCATATTATTAACCAGTAAACGTCCAATCAAAAACTCCATAGAGAAATAATGAACTTGTTTCTGATAATTTGTTTTCGTTGCCATTTTGGTCATAGCCCAATTGACAGAAGCATAATCACGCACCATTCTTTCAAGTGTCATAAACTTTTCTGTAATGTGTGATTCTTCTACTGTACGTCCGTAAGATTCAATAATTCTTCTTGAAAACTCATATTTAAATTCTTCTTTTGTCTTAAACATATTTCGTCTCCCTCAACTATTTTCTCTTCAATTCAAATATCATACTCGAAAATGGTGCAATGTCAACCAAAATCGAATTTTCTTTGTTGACAGCGTGTATTTTTTGTGATTTGATAGCACGCTTATTCGTGAAATTGCTGCCTGTATAGTAGTCTGTATCCGTATTAATAATCTCTTTATAAGTACCAGCTACTGGGACTGGAATACGATAACCATGATGTGTATTACCAACAAAGTTCATTACACAAATAAGCACTTCTCCATCTGGTGCATAACGTGCGTAGGCAAAGACACTTTGTTTCATATCATCAACAACCAGCCATTCGAATCCTTCAGGATAGTAATCATACTGATATAAAGCAGGATGATTTAAAATCAGATGATTCAAATCTTTGAAATAACGATGGAAAGAATCATGTTGTGGGAATTTTAACAATACCCATCCTAAAGCTTTCTTTTCATCCCATTCCTTATATTCTGCTAATTCATTACCCATAAAATTCAATTTCTTACCAGGATGTGTCATCATATATAAATACAATGACTTACATTGAGCGAATTTCTGATCATTATCTCCCCACATCTTATCCAAAATTGTCCCTTTACTATGAACTACTTCATCATGTGAAAATGGTAAAATATAATTTTCACGATAGAAGTACATCATAGAAAATGTCAGTTTATTGTGAACATCAGGATATTGTCGATAAACAGGATCCTTTTTAAAATAAGATAATGTATCATTCATCCAACCCAAATCCCATTTATAATCAAATCCAAGTCCGCCAGATTGTGGTGCTGTTGTGACATTTGGATAATCTGTTGAATCTTCCGCAATCAGCATGACACCTGGGAATAAACCATTCATATGTGAATTCATACGTTTCATGAATTCTATGGCTCCATCGTTAATACCACGTTCCTTATTGCCTTTCCAATAAATCAGATTACTAATCGCATCAAAACGAATACCATCAACATGGAAGTAGTTTGCCCAGAAATGAACAGAAGACATCAAGAAACTACGCACTTCTTCTCTTCCTAAATCAAAATAACAGCTATCCCATTCTGTATATCTTAAATTAATATCTGGATATTCATAGACAAAACCACCATCAA
Source organism: uncultured Massilimicrobiota sp. (assembly GCA_944325245.1). Lineage (GTDB taxonomy): Bacteria > Bacillota_I > Bacilli_A > Erysipelotrichales > Coprobacillaceae > Allocoprobacillus. The sequence continues at coordinate 16,117 of CALUZM010000023.1, forward strand.
ACTGATGTAAACCATGCCCATCCTTCACAAAATGCGCAGGCACAAAATCCATAATGACACCAATGTTATTTTTATGGCAAGCATTGATAAATGCCATTAACTGTTTTGGATTTCCATAACGACTTGTCGCACTAAAATAACCAGTTGCCTGATATCCCCATGAACCATCAAATGGGAATTCAGTTAATGGCATCAATTCAATATGTGAAAAACCATTTTCTACAACATATGGAATGATCTGATCAATCATTTCTTCATAGCTGTAATATTCTCCATCTTCTTCATCTGTAAAATCTTTTTTCATTTTCCATGAACCAATATTGGCTTCATAGATATTTAAAACTCTATCAAAATTCTTTGTACGTTTATTTAACCAACGTTTATCAGCCCATCTAAAGCCATCAATTTTATAAACTTTAGATGCTGTACCTGGTCTTAATTCACTAAAGAAAGCATATGGATCTGCGCGATCAACCCAAGATCCATTGGGTGTTTCAATACGATATTTATAGACATCATATTGTTTGATTTTAGGAATAAATAAAGTATATATACCCCCATCTGTATATTTTTCCATATAGTGATTTTCCCCATCCCATTTGTTGAAATCACCAACAACCTGCACACTTCTTGCATTTGGAGCATATACAGTAAATCTTACACCCTTTTGTCCATCCAATTCTTCAAAATGTGCACCAAAAACTTTATACATTTCTAAACAATTTCCCTCATGGAAAAGTTGTATCAAAAAGTTATCCAATTGTGCCATATTAAAACCCCTTTCATAGTTTTTATTATACATGAAAACGCTTAAAAAAGCACCCATTATTTGTCAAATGAACATTTTCATATTTCCTCTCTTTCCTATTTTATACGATAAAAACTTTATATATTGAAATAAAAAAAAGACAGATTTTTTACTCTGTCTCCTTAATAAACTCAATAACGTCATTAGGTGTGCAATCTAATGCATCACATATTTTTTCTAAAGTATATGTTGAAATACCCTTTCCGTGTTTAATATTATGGATCGTTCTTGCATTCATTCCATATTGATGAATAAGGGCATATGTTGTTATAGACTTTTCTTTCATTGTCTTAAATAATGGTGCATAACTAATCATCTTCTCACAGCCTCTTTTTTATTATGCCCATTTCTTAAGATTATGAATATATTGAAAAATGTAACTATATCGTCACTTATGTATCACTTTTGATTCTCAAATGGAAAGCTTTACTGTTTGATTGAAAGCTTTCCAATCACACACTTTTACTTTACAATCACTTCATTGACATCTTTTAATAAAATAGAATATGTTCCATCTTCCTGTTTCACTTTTTCTACCTTATCTCCAGATAAGTATTCTTCTATTGGTAAGCTAATTTCAATATCATCATCTAACACCAGCTTACATTTATCCATTGATGTTAAAGATAAACTTTCAATACGATCTTCCTCATCAATGCCTAAATCTTTCATCATGATTTCACTTTCTTCCTGCGCCTGACCATCCGATTCCAATACTTTTTTCACAATTTCTAATGGTTTGACAGGTTGATTTGTATCAATTCTTTCCTGAATTTCATGCTTCATTAAAGGTAAAGCTTTACCATCATTAACATTATAAATATCATCCATCTTTCTTACAACTTTTTTCATGGTTGACATCTTTTGTTTATCAGTTAGCTTTTCTTCACCTTTAATCCACTGTGCATTTAAATAGAAATCCATTTTTCCATCAATCATATATTTCTTTTCAATTAAAAATAATTTTTTAGCATCTACATTCACAACAATTGCCTCATCTACAGGAGACCCTATTGTTGGTAAAACCTGTTTTTTAGTAATGCGAATGTTTTCTTCATCAATGACACTCATAGGAATATAACGATAATTGAGCTTTAAAGCTGTCACATATCTTTCCCCATTTTTATAACAATCTACAAATAGAACATTGCTGTTAGGCATTTCTTCAATAACTGAACCTAACGCAAATAATTTGTCCGTCATTTCATGTGCCTGCTTGATAAATTCTTCATCACTTTCAATCATCTTTTCACTTCTTAACATCATTTCATGTAAAGAACCAACTGTTAATTCTTTAAGTGAAGGAGAATTTAATGCCTTCTCCACTTTCTTACGATAATAATCAATAGATGTTTCATTCATATCGACAAAGTCCGTAGAATGATAAATCTTACGATGTTCAAAATCTAGCATATGCATTAAAATCTTATTTATGACTATTGTATTCATCTTATCACCCGCCAAGATTATAACATATTTCTTTACCTGTGACATTAATTACTTTATAATAATTTCGAGGTGAAATCACATGAAAATTGTCATTGCCCCAAGTAAAACAATGAAATATCAAAAGATGCCTTTTGTGGGAAGTGAACCTTTATTTCAAGAAGAAACACAATATCTTACAAACATTTTAAAACAATATAATGATGAACAGTTATGTCAACTCATGAAAATATCTTATAAACAGGCGTCCCAAGTCTATCAGTATTTTCATGAAGAACAGACAGCTCATCCTGCTTTAGCTTTTTATCAGGGAACTGTTTTTAAACAACTCGCATTAGCATCATACATGAATCATCAAGACTACTTATCTGAACATTTATGTATTTTAGACGCTTACTATGGTGTCTTAAAATATAATACTTTAATAACTCCATATCGTTTAGATATGACAATGAAACCTGATCATATCAACTTATATGATTATTGGTATACACCTTTATACCAATACTTTGAATCAGTTGATTTTATTATTTCTTTAGCTTCTAAAGAATTTACGAATATGTTAAGACATCCTCATATCTATTTTATAGATTTCATGATCAATGATCATGGCAAAATAAAAAGAAATGCCATGATTATCAAAAAAGCTCGTGGTCAGATGTTAAATCAGATGATCCTAAATGAAATTTGTACATTAGATGAATTGAAAACACTCAATATTGATGGTTTTACATATCAGCCAGATTATAATCAAGAAGGCACTTTAGCATTCGTTAAAGTGCTATAATATACAAAGGAGATTATTATGTTAAAAAGTGAAAAAGTTATCATTATTGGAATTGGATCTTTTATAGGGTTATTTATCTTGAACTCTTATTTTTTATCTTATATTCTATCATTTCTTGTTGTAGGTGGAGATGATTATGTGCTCTCATATATGATGCCAATATACAGTGGTATTGCACTGATTGGAGCTATTGTCATCTGTTGTAGTTATATAATCATTAAGAAAATAGATATGCTTAAACAGATATTGAATAAATGAAAATCAGCAAGAATCAAATCTTGCTGATTTTTTATTTCACTAAATAATGATACTGCATACCTTCACGGATATCTTTTGAAGGCTGTCCTAATTTTTCTAAGATTGTATAGGCAAATTCCAAAGCAGCCGCAGGTCCACGTCCTGTAATAATATTCTGATCACAGCATACTAATACATCTTGATAAATTCCTGAAGGAATTTCTTTTTCAAATCCAGGATAACAAGTAAATTTCTTGTTGTTGACAACATGGGCTTTTTCTAATGAAATGGGTCCTGCACAAATCGCACCAATCCATTTTCCTTGTTCATTAAATGTCTTTAAAATATCAATAACTCTTTCATCATCACGAAGAGATGTTGCGCCAGGTAATCCACCAGGTAAAACAACGATATCTGCATCATAAACACTTTCATCAAATAACTGATCCATTTTCACTTCAATCCCATGTGAACTTTTCACACTCATTGTATCCATTCCAACCATTAGACATGTCATTTGTGCTCTTCTTAACACATCAACAACACTTAATGCTTCTAATTCTTCAAAACCATCTTTAAATAAAACCGCAGCTTTCATTTTCAATTCCTCCTTACTTTTTATCTATTTTAACATGTTTTGATATCATAAACAATGAACTACACTTTTATATATAATTATGTTATGATTATAAACATAAAAGAGAAGGTGAATCTATGATTGACAGAACCCAAATCGTTAAAAAAAATAAAACGATTTTCTATTTAACTTATGTAATTCTTTTAGCATTTGTTGTTTTTAACTATGAAACAGTTTTTTCTATGTTAAGTGATATATTATCTCTTGCAACACCTTTTTATATTGCTATTGTGATTGCTTTTGTTTTAAATATACCAATGCGTAAAATTGAAAATCTCTATAGTAAAAAAATTAAACGCAAAGGATTAAGAAGAGGACTTTCTATCGCAACAACATTACTTTTAGCCTTACTTTTAATTATTTTATTTTCATCATTTATCATTCCTAGACTTGGTGAAAGTATTGCTTTGATCATTACAAATATTTTTAATTATGCTGATCGTTTAGTCACTATGATTAATGATGCTTTAGCGCATTTTAAAATCAATTATGCGATTAACTATGATTCTATTCAAGAAGCTCTCACAAGCCTTGATTTAAATCATCTGCTTTCCCAAAGCAGCAATATTTTAAGTAATGCTGGTATTAATCTTATTTTTCAATCTATTGGTATCTTTGGTGTTTTTATCAATGCTATCACTTCATTTATTATGGCAATTTATTTATTAGCTAATAAAGAAGCACATCTTAGACAATTAAAGAAAATTGTCACATTTATTTTTGGTTATCATCGCTCACTTGTGATTTTTGATATTGGAGCTGAAGCCAACCACTATTTTAATGGTTTTATTTCTGGTCAATTACTGGAAAGCTGTATTCTGATGTTTTTAATGTATTGTGGTTTTAGAATCACATCATTGCCATTTCCAGAACTATTGGCATTTATTATTGGTATTTCCAGTTTAATTCCTATGTTTGGAGGCTATTTTGGTTTTGCAATAAGTTTTATCTTAGTCTTAGCAATTAACCCAACACAGGCCGTCATTTTTGCCATCTGCTTTGTGATTATTCAACAGTTTGAATCAAATATCATTTATCCACGTGTAGTGGGTGGTGCTGTTGGTATTTCTGGTTTATATGTCTTATTATCATTAGTTATTTTTGGAAATCTTTTTGGTTTCTTTGGATTATTGATTGCAGTACCAAGTATGGCATTGATTTATGCAGTAGGAAGTCGTGTTGTTAATATCTCACTTTATCGTAAGCATATTGAAATCACAGACAAAACAATTAAAAAATTTAATGAAGAAGAAAATGGACAATAGCGTCCATTTTTATTTTTTTAACCATTGTTGAAGCATCACTTGAAATGAACGATTCATTTCCTTGCGATATTCGGTATGAAACTTTCTTTTAGCAAAAGCTTGTATATAATTTTTGAGTTCATCTTCGTTTTTACCAGTTTGTTTGATAAACATTTGTTTGGTTTGATCTATAGTTTTATGATGATAAGTATCCACACTTACCATATCTTGTAAATCAAAACGTTGTGGTTTTGGACGATTTTGTTGTTGAAGTGTTGGTTTTCCAAAAACAACGAGGCTTACTGGCATGGCATATTGAGGCAAATTGAAGAGTTTTTGATGAACTTCAAAGTTTTCTAAAATATCCCCAATATAACAAGATCCAATTCCCATAGACCATGCTGCTACGACTGCATTTTGCGCTGCAATCATACAATCTTCAATCGCTAATATGAAATCAGCTTCCCCTAATCCCTGAACATTTTCATCATATAACTGATACATATCATACCACTTTTGATAGTCAGCTAAAAAGAGTAAGACAAGTGGTGCTTTCGCAATAAAAGGCTGATGATCACAAGTCACTGCTAATTGATCTTTGATTTGTTGATCTTGTACATCTATGATAGAATAAAGAGCCATATTACCAGCAGTTGGTGCCTGTAAAGCAGCTTTTAAAATGTATTCCTTTTCTTCCTGAGTGATTTTTTCATCACTATAGGTACGTACTGATTTCCTTTCAAATAATTCCTGAATTGTCTGATTCATAATTTTTCCCTCCTAGCATTTGATTATATCATAATCATGGATTATTTAAAGATTTCCATGTATAATGTATAAGGAAAGTGAGGGAAGAATAATGAATATAGAAGAACGATTTTTGAAATATGTCAGTTTTGATACACAATCTGATCCTAAGTCAACATCGACACCTTCTTCTTTAAAACAATTAGAATTAGGAAAATATCTTGTTGAAGAAATGAAGAAAATGGGTATCGAAAATGCTCATTTAGATAAAAGTGGTATTGTTTATGGAACAATCCCTGCAAATAATGATCATCAAGGTCAAGTGATTGGATTTATTGCCCATATGGATACAGCACCGGATGCTTCAGGTCATGATATTCATCCACAAATCATCAGAGATTATCAGGGAACAACAATTACTTTAAATCAGGATAAAGAATTATACCTTGATCCTCATGAATTTCCTGAACTCTTAAATGTCATTCATCATGATTTAATAACAACTGATGGAACAACATTACTTGGAGCCGACGATAAAGCGGGTGTTGCTATTATTATGAGTATGGCGGAATATCTATGTCAGCACCCTGATATTAGACATAATGATATTCAGATTGCCTTTACGCCTGATGAAGAGGTGGGAAGAGGTACTGAAAATTTTGATGTCGAACATTTTCATGCTGACTATGCCTATACAATTGATGGTGGGAACATTGCTGAGATTGAATATGAAAACTTTAATGCTTTTAGTGCTGTTGTGGAAATCACTGGAAAAAGCATTCATCCTGGTAGTGCCAAAAATGCCATGGTCAATTCAATTCATGTTGCACAGGAATTTGATGCTATGTTACCAGTCCATGCTAGACCAGAATATACAGAAGGCTATGAAGGATTTAATCATCTTGAAAGTATTCAGGGAAGATGTGAAAAAACAGTGATGGAATATATCATTCGAAATCATGATCTTACTCTAGCCCAAAAGCAATGTCAGGATTTTGAAAATATCGCTTCTTTTTTAAATCAAAAATATGGTTATCCATTAGTCAAAGTCACAATCGAACAAAGTTACTTGAATATGCGTGAACATATTGAAAAAAATATGTATATTGTTGATAACGCTGTTGCTGCTATGAAAGAATGTGGAATCGAGCCATATGCTGTTCCTATTCGTGGTGGTACTGATGGGGCCAATCTTACATATATGGGATTACCTTGTCCTAATTTAGGTACAGGAGGATATAACTTCCATGGACCATTTGAATATGTTTCTATCACTATGATGAAGAAACAGGTTGAAGTCTTATTAAAAATCATTGAAAGAAACGAGGGAAAATAAATGTACGCAAAAAATGCCTGGAATAAATATGAAGATAATCAATATAAAGATGTCATGGAATTTAATGAAGGATATAAATCTTTTATTACACAAGGAAAAACAGAAAGAGCTTGTGTTAAAGAAGCTGTTGCTTTAGCACAAAAAGCTGGTTTTCAAGATATCCAGAACTTACAAAGTTTAAAAACAGGAGATAAGTTTTATGTCATCAATAAAGATAAAAACTTAGCTTTATTCGTTATGGGGAAAAAACCTCTTATTGATGGAATGAGAATCTTAGGGGCTCATATTGATTCACCACGTTTAGATTTAAAACAGAATCCTCTTTATGAAAGTGATGGATTTGCTTTACTAGATACACATTATTATGGTGGAGTGAAAAAATATCAATGGGTGACAATTCCTTTATCATTATATGGTGTTGTAATTAAAAAAGATGGAACAAAAGTTGATGTTGTGATTGGTGAAGATGATCAAGATCCAGTTGTAGGTATCACTGATTTATTAATTCATTTATCAGCTGATCAGATGCAAAAAACTGCTGCTAAAGTCATTGAAGGAGAAAACTTAGATGTCACATTAGGAAGCATTCCATTAAAAGATACAGAAAAAGATGCTGTAAAAGCTTATGTTTTACAATTACTTGAAGATAAATATGGTATTGAAGAAGAAGATTTCCTAAGTGCTGAAATTGAAGTTGTTCCAAGCGGACCAGCGAGAGATTATGGATTAGATAGAAGCATGGTCATGGGATATGGTCATGATGATCGTGTCTGTGCCTATACATCATTAAAAGCAATTCTAGATATGCAGGAAGTTCCTGAATATACATCTTGCTGTATTCTTGTTGATAAAGAAGAAATTGGAAGTGTTGGAGCTACAGGAGCTCAATCATTATTCTTTGAAAATACAATTGCTGAAATCTTGCATCTTTGTGGTGATGATGCTTTCTTATCAGTGAGAAAAGCTCTTGCCAACTCAATGATGTTATCTAGTGATGTCAGTGCTGGTTTTGATCCACTTTATAAAGAAGTCAATGACCCTAAAAATGCTGCTTATTTAGGTAAAGGTATTGTCTTTAATAAATATACAGGTTCAAGAGGAAAGAGTGGAAGTAATGATGCCAATCCAGAATATTTTGCTAAAATTAGAAATGTTATGGATCAAGCGGGTATTCATTTCCAGACTGCTGAACTTGGAAAAGTTGATCAAGGTGGCGGAGGTACTATCGCCTATATCTTAGGAAACTATGATATGAATGTCATTGATGCTGGTATTGCTGTTTTGAATATGCATGCTCCTTTTGAAATTGTTTCAAAAGTTGATGTCTATGAAGCCTATCTTGCATATACACAATTTTTACTTCAATTATAAAAGCTCATTTGAGCTTTTTTTCTTTGATAGACAATAGAGAAAGTCTTTGATATAATAACGTCTACAAAGGAGGAAAACATCATGAAATTAATGATCATGAACTATAAACCTTATGAATATGAACTTTTAATGGAAAAACTCAATAAACTTGGTCAACAGGGATATAAGACAAATGAATTAGAATTCATAACATTCTTAAAAAAAGTTGACTATCCTGTTTATTATGATATTGATTTTCATAAAACTGTAGGTTCTAATAAAAGAGAACGTCAAAAAGATAAGGATGCATTTGCACAAAAATATCGCCAAAGAGGAATGCAACCTATTTATGCCAAAAACAATATGTTTGTTTTTACATCTAAAGAGCCTAAAGAGATTTCTATCAATTGGAAAGAAAAAACAGATATAACATCTGGAGCATTCAAATGGATATCTTTGCTTTGCTTCTTTATATCTGTTGTTGCTTTAGCAATGTTCTCTCAATATCTTATGACAGCAACCTTTGACAAATTTATGAGTTATGGAATATCTTTTGTCTACATAGGTGTTGTATTATTCTTTTTAACGGTTGCATTTCGCAGTTATCTTCATTTTCATAACACTGGAACTTTTTATCATAAGATCAAAAATCAAAATCCACATATGCCTTTAAAAGCTTTAAAGATAGAAAGAATCATTTATAGTATTGCAGCTTTACTAACAGCTATTCTTATTTTTGGCGGTTTAATCGAAGATACATTGAATCAGCATTCTTTTGATCCCCAGCAACATGCTATTATTCAACTCAGTGATTTTGATATTCATAAAGAAACAACACTTTCAACACAAGCTTATTCTAGCTTTACATTACCACATACTTATATTTCATTAGAAGAAGTCAATGATGGAAATGAAGCTCTCTATATCAAAGAATTTACTTTTACTTCTCAAGAAAAAGCTCAAGAAACATTCCCTCAGATTTTAGATATGAATCAGCTTTATGCCGGAAATCGTGCTGAAATGAAAGACTCAGTCATTTATGGATATTATGATGATGAACTGGTATCAGTGGTTCTCTTACACGATCAATCTATTACTCTCATTATTCCTACTTTTGAATTGACAACAGATTATATCAATACAATTCTTCAATTTTATCAATAAAGAGTGTTTTTTCACTCTTTTTTATTTTGCATAAAAAATAGTCTATCAATAATCGATAGACTATCTTTTCATAACATTATCTTTGAACTGGATGATGACAAGCTACAAAATGTCCTGGTTTAGCTTCTACTAATTGAGGTTTTGTTGTCTTACATTCTTCAGTTGCATAACGACATCTTCCAGCAAATGGACATCCCGCAGGTAAGTCGATTGGACTTGGAACATCCCCTTCTAGAATGATACGTTTCTTTTCTTTTTCTAATTTTGGATCAGGGATAGGAACTGCTGATAATAAAGCCTCTGAATAAGGATGTAATGAATGAGAATAAACTTCATCACTTGTCCCTAATTCAACTAAATGCCCTAAATACATAACAGCAATTCTATCTGAAATATATCTCACAATATCTAAATCATGAGCAATAAATAAATATGTTAATCCTAATTTCTTTTGTAAATCAATTAATAAGTTAATAACCTGTGATTGAATAGAAACATCTAAAGCTGAAATTGGTTCATCACAAACCAAAAATTCTGGTTCAATCGCTAAAGCTCTTGCGATACCAATACGCTGACGTTGTCCACCTGAGAACTCATGAGGGAAACGATTTGCATGTTCTTTATTTAAACCAACAAGTTCAAGTAATTCATGAACTCTTTGTTTTCTTTTTTCAGGTGTATACATACCATGAATTTCCATACCTTCAGCAATGATTGACTCAACAGTCATACGTGGATTTAATGAAGCATAAGGATCCTGGAAAATCATTTGTGCTTTTTTCGCATATGCTAAACGATTTTTAGCATTGGAAACCTTGACTTCTTTACCATTGAAAATGATTTTTCCTTCAGTAGGTTCATAAATTCCCATAACTACACGACCAAGTGTTGATTTTCCACAACCAGATTCACCAACAAGACCTAAAGTCTCACCTTTTTTAATTTCTAAAGAAACACCATTGACAGCTTTTAAAATTCCGCCTCCCACTTTAAAGTGTTTAGAGACATTATCAATTTTCACTAAAACATTTTCTTCAGCCATTATGATTTTCCTCCTTGAGATGATGGACAATCTTTATGCAATAACCAGCATGATGCTTCATGACCATCATTTAATTTGAAAACAGGTGGTTGTTTCTTTTGACAGATTTTCATACATTTTTCACAACGTGATGCAAAAGCACAACCTTTTGGTGGATCTAATAAATCTGGTGGTGTTCCAGGAGTTGATGATAATTTATCTGCTTTATCTGTATCATGTTTAGGTAAACTATTTAATAAAGCAACAGTATATGGATGAGATGGATTATAGAAAATATCATCTGCTGTTCCCGTTTCAACAACTTTACCAGCATACATAACAGCAATCTTGTCTGCAAGTGATGCAACAACACCTAAATCATGTGTAATTAAAACAATAGCTGTATTCATTTTCTTTCTGATATCATCTAATAAATCTATAATTTGTGCTTGAATTGTTACGTCTAATGCTGTTGTTGGTTCATCAGCAATCAATAATTTTGGATTACAAGACAATGCCATAGCAATCATCGCACGTTGTCTCATTCCACCTGAGAATTGATGAGGGTATTGATTAGCTCTCTCTTCTGCATTAGGAATTTGAACTAACTTTAACATCTCAATAGCCTTTGCATTAGCTTCTTCTTTTGATAAATGTTGATGATGGACAATAGCCTCAACAATCTGTTTTCCAACTTTCATTGTTGGATTTAAACATGTCATTGGATCCTGGAAAATCATACTTACTTCTTTACCACGAATCTTTTGCATTTCTTCTTCTGGAGTATTAATAATATCAATATCTCCTAAAGTTAAAGTTCCATATTTAATACGTGCAGGAGGCATAGGGTTTAATTTCATGATTGTTTGAGCGGTAACACTCTTTCCACAACCAGATTCACCAACAACTGCAAGCACCTGTCCTTCATCAACAGAATAAGAGACACCTCTTACAGCTTGTACTTCTCCAGCATATGTATCAAAGGATACATATAAATCTTTTATATCTAAAACTTTTGCCACACCGATTACCTCCTTAATTTAGGGTCGAAAGCATCTCTCAACTTATCACCTAATAAGTTAAAGCTTAACATTGTAATACTAATGAAGATTGCAGGAATAATTAATTCAATTGGATATTGTTGGAAATACTGAATACCATCATTAGCTAATGTTCCCCAAGAAGCTTCTGGAAGAGGTACACCTAATCCTAAGAATGATAAGAATGCTTCAGTGAAAATAGCATTTGGAATAGCCAATGTCAAGTTAACAATAATGATAGAAAGAATGTTAGGAACCAAATGTTTAATGATAATACGAGATGCAGAAGCACCCATACTTCTTGCAGAAATAACGAATTCCTGTTCTTTCAGTCTCATGACTTCTCCACGGACAAGCCTGGCCGTTCCAACCCAACCTACTAACGAGTACGCGACAATAATTGTGAATACCCCACCAGTCATAATAACCATTAATAAGATAACGATTAATAGATAAGGGATACCATTAATAATTTCAGCAATACGCATTAAGATATTGTCAACCATACCACCAAAGTATCCTGCAACACCACCATAAATAACACCAATAATGACATTAATAATAACGGCAGCAAATGCGATAAATAATGAAATACGAGCTCCACGCCAAATTCTGGCAAACATATCTCTTCCTAAGTAATCTGTTCCAAAAAGATGGAAATGCCCATCACCAGAGAAAAACATACCTACATGTTTATGAAGTTCATCAGTTCGATCAAATTTATATGGATAAATAGCTGGAATCACAATGGCTAAAACAATCATAACCGCCAAAATAATTAAGAATGTAATAGCAACTTTATCCTTTCTAATACGTGAAAAAGCATCTTTCCAGAAACTTACACTTGGACGTGTAATAGATTGCATTTTTTCACGATCTTGACCAATCCACTCAAAATCTGCGGCATCAACATGGCAATCAGGAGATAATGCTTCTTCAGGAACGAATTCTTGTTTTAAAATATCTTTCTTTTTCATTCTTCACTACTCCTTTTCACTTGCTAGATTGATACGTGGATCAATAACACCATATAATAAATCGACAACTAATACAGCAATAATTAAAAATGCACCATAGAACAATGTTGTTCCAGCAATCAATGTATAGTCATTTTCTTTAATTGCTAAAACAAAGAATTTTCCCATACCTGGGATACTAAAAATATTTTCCACAACGAAACCACCTGTTAATACAGCAGCCGCAATTGGTCCTAAAACAGTAATAACAGGCATAATTGCATTTCTCAATGCATGTTTCCATAAAATCTGACGTTCAGATAAACCTTTAGCTTTCGCTGTTTTAATATAGTCAGAACTTAAAACATCCAGCATACTTGTACGCATCAAACGAGAAACAGTAGCTAATGAACTGAAACTAAGCGCTAAAGCTGGTAGAATCATTTGATTCCAATTACCCCAACCAGTAATCGCAAAAATCTGTGTTCCGAGCAACTGATTTAACTTTAATGCTACAAAATATTGAAGCAATGCTGCAACGATGAAACTTGGAATAGAAACCCCAATAACAGATAAAGTCATCGCAACAGTATCAGCAGCTTTTCCTCTACGAATAGCCGCAATAGCACCTAATGCAATTCCTGCAATAATCGCGAAAATCAATGAGAAAATTCCTAATTGGAAAGATACTGGGAATGATTCCATAATGATATCCATAACTGGTCTATTATATTTAATAGATACACCCAAATCTCCCACAATAGCATTTTGAATATATATAATGAATTGTTCAAATAATGGTTTATCCAAACCATAGAACTCACGTAATGCCTGTTTTGTACTTTCATCCATTGCTTTACCAGTACTAAAAGGATCACCTGGCAACATGTGCATCATTATAAATGTCAATGCTAGGAGGACTAAAATTGTTATTAAAGCATATATGATTCTTTTCAATACATACTTTCCCATAAATTCACACCTTTCTTGACATTTTTCTCTACATTAAAATAAGGAAAGGCTATATAGACAACGCATATAGCCCCACCTTTTGAAAAACGTCTATCTAATTGTTTAATTATTCTTCAATATAAGCATAATTTAAATTCATATCTTGGAAGGCAGTTCTAACAACACCTTTCAATCTATCACTAGTTACATAACTTGTTTGTCTATCATAAATAAATCCGATAGGACATTCTTCAGCTAAAATTTCTTCAGCTTGTTTTAATAATGAATAATATTCTTCTTTATCAGCAGTTACTGCTGCTTTTTTAATAAGTTCATCATATTTTTTATTTGACCATTTACCATGGTTATTACCATTTCCAGTTACCCACATATCTAAGTAAGTCATTGGGTCATTGTAATCTGGAGACCAACCAGCAAATACGATTTCGAAATCTCCTGAATCCATATTAGCTAATCTTGTTTTATAAGTTACTTGTTTAATTTCTAGGTTAACACCTAAGTTTTCTTTAAGCTGAGCTTGTAAGAATTCTGCTTGTTGTTTTGCAGCACTTGTATCATCACAAAGTAATGTTGGATTAAATTCTGCAAGAGTTAATCCTTCTTCTTTTAATCCTTCTTCTAACATTGCTTTGGCTTCAGTATAATTTCCATCAGTGATATGTTGGAAAATATCTCCACAGTATTCAGTAAACTCACCTTGAGCAACTGCAGGTGGAGTGAAAGTTGTTGCTACTTCAGAATCATTTTGAACGATTGTATCAATCATTTTTTGAGCATCAACACCTAAAGTTAAACCTTTACGTACTTTAGCATTTCCATAAGGTTTTTCTTGAGAATTGAATTCTAAGTACCAAGCACCACCATCATCGAAACCTTGAGCGTTATCAAATTGTTTGATATTGTCTCCAGTTAATTGAATCATATCAATTGAACCATTGTTAAATTCATTGATAGCAGTTGTTTCTTGATTAATCATTCTCATTGTGATTTTATCTAATTGAATTTTGTCAGCGTTCCAGTAATCTGGATTCTTTTCTAAGACAATGCTATCTTCATGAGCCCATGAAGTAATTTTGAATGCTCCATTATAAGCTAATTTATTAGCATCTGTACCATATTGTTTGTTTCCACCAGCATCTTCGTAAGCTTTTTGATTAACTGGGAAGAATGATGGGAATGCCATTAACACAACAGCATATTGGAATGGCCCAGTAAATGTAACTTGGAAAGTATAATCATCTAATGCTTTCCATCCAGCATGTTCTTCGATGTATGCTGGGATATCAGCTTCTGCCATCTTGTAATCTGATTTAGGATCATCTGGATTCACTTTTTCTGCAGTTGCTTTATAGATATCTTCAGCTCCTGCAATTTTAGTCATCCAAGTTGATGCATATGGAGCACCAGTTCTTGCATTGAAATGTTGATTCCATGCAAATACAAAGTCCTTAGCAGTCACCTCTTCTCCATTGCTCCATTTAGCTCCTTCTCTTAAGTGGAATGTATAAGTCATTTTATCATCTGATACATCCCAGTTTGTTGCCATACCAGGTACAGCTTCATCATTGGCATCTAAGCTAACTAAACCTTCAACACAGTGACGTAAAACGTTCATTGATCCTGAAGATGT
>CALUZM010000024.1 GCA_944325245.1 uncultured Massilimicrobiota sp.
AGATTGTGATATATCCATTTGAATGATATAATGAAGTCGAAAATTTTTTTGAAATTGTTTTGATATTAACGATATAAATGTGTATAATCTCATTAAAAAGAGAAATAGTGTCATAAATATTGATTAGATATATATAAATAAGTAGAAAGGAAATAAACAGATGGCAGAAGTAATTGCGATTGATGGTGGATATAAATTAAATGGAACAGTAAGAATTAGTGGAGCTAAAAATGCAACAGTTGCCTTAATCCCGGCTACTGTTTTGGCAGATGGACCTGTGGATATCTTTGGAGTACCAGAAATTTCCGATGTTGCTGCTTTAGCAACACTTTTAAGAGAACTGAAATGTAATGTAGAAATTGAAGGAGGGCATATCAAAATTGATCCAACAGAAATGGAGGATATCCCTTTAGTCAGTGAGGCAGTGAATAAATTAAGAGCATCTTATTATTTTATGGGAGCTTTGCTTGGAAAGTATAAACGTGTCAAAATTAAAATGCCTGGTGGCTGCTATTTGGGGCCTAGACCAATTGATCTTCATTTAAAAGGATTTGAAGCCTTAGGTACAAAAATCACTTATGAAGATGATACTTATTTATTAGAAGCAGATGAATTAAATGGAACTTCTATATATTTGGATTTTGCATCGGTAGGTGCGACAATAAATATTATGTTGGCAGCAGTACGTGCTAAAGGAAAAACAGTGATTGAAAATGCTGCAAAAGAACCTGAAATTATTGATGTTGCCAATCTATTAACAAAGATGGGAGCCAATATTAGAGGTGTTGGTACTGATACAATTACAATTGAGGGTGTTGAACATCTTCATGGAACTTTTCATGAAATCATACCAGATCGTATAGAAGCTGGGACATTCTTGATTATTGCAGCTGCAGCTGGAGAAAAAGTGATTGTTCAAAATATTATCCCACAGCATTTAGAAGCTTTGATTTCAAAACTGAAAGAAATGGGAATTAAAATGGATGTTGTTGGAGATAGTATCGTCGTTTATGGTAGAGATGAGGCTTTAAAGCCTGTGAATGTCAAAACACAAATTTATCCTGGCTTTGCGACAGATTTACAGCAGCCTTTAACAGCGTTGCTGACTCAAGCTCAAGGAGATTCTCATGTGAAAGAAACAATTTATATTGAGCGTTTTAAGCATTGTCCACAATTGAATAAAATGGGTGCTCATATTGATGTAGAAGAGGCTGCCAGTGTGATTCATGGTTCTACACCTTTACATGGCGCAAGAGTTGAAGCAACAGATTTAAGATGTGGGGCAGCACTTGTGATTGCAGGATTGATTGCAGAAGGTAGAACGGAAATTACCAATGTTTATCATATTGATAGAGGATATGATAATATCGATCATAAATTGATTACTTTAGGAGCGCATATTACAAGATATCAGATAGATGAATAAAAAATAAAAAAACTATTGTTTTTATCATGAAGAAATGATATTATAATTGAGCAACTTACTTTGAAGTAGCAAATATTTCAAGGCGGAAGGAGAAATGAAAAATGAAAAAAGGAATTCATCCAGATTATAAAAAAGTGAAAGTTGTTTGTACTTCTTGTGGAGCTGAATTTGAAACTGGATCAGTATTAGATGAAATTCGTGTTGATACATGTTCAAATTGTCATCCATTCTATACTGGAAAACAAAGATTTGCAAGCGCTGATGGACGTGTAGAAAAATTCAATAAAAAATACGGACTTAAATAAAAAGGACCTGCTTATAGTGCAGGTTTTTTCTTTACAACAAATACTCTTTTGTAAGAATCAATGATTTTTTAATTGGATATAAAAAAGACCAGCAAGATAAGCTGGTCAATGTTAAATCATTATATATGCTTTATTATTCTTTTTCTGTATGTTTTTTCTTTTTATATAAATCAACAATGATATCTGAGACTTCTTCAATACCATAATCACTATTGATTGTTAAATCAAAGTTTTTCAATTGTCCCCATTTTTTTGTTGTGTAATAATTATAATAATTACTTCTTGCTTTATCTTTTTTCATGACAAATTTTCTATAATCATCGTGTTCTTCCTTATAATCTTCTTTGACACGTCGAACTCTTGATTCAAATGGGGCATGGATAAATATTGTTATAACATCATCGAAATCTTCTAGGATATAATCAGCACAACCACTGACAATAATACATGTATCATTCTCTGCAATATGACGAATGATTTTAGATTGCATTGCAAACACTTGGTCATTAAGAGGTAGGGTAAAAGCAGTTGAAGAAAGAGTATACATAAAACTTGAGGATTTTTCTTCCGAAACTCTACGAATCGTGTCAACATCAAATCCTAATTCCCTCGCAGCAAGATCAATAATTTCATTATCATAGTAGAAGATTCCTAATTTTTCTGCAACACGCTGAGCGATGAGACGACCACCAGATCCATACTCTCTTGCAATAGTAATAATTCTAGGCATAAAATATTCCTCCTTCTATATTTCTATTTTATCACAATTCAAAAACCATGTTAAATTTTTCGTATACGAAAAAGTTGTTTTTTTATATACGAATTTGTATAATATAGTCACAAAGGAGTTGAATTATGGAATTTCATGTTTTAGCAAGTGGATCAAAAGGAAATGCAACATTTATTTATGATCATCAATGTGGGATATTGATTGATTGTGGCATTACACGAAAACAACTCTTGTTTAAACTTGAACAGTTAGGATTTAAAGAAAAAGATATTACATATGTATTTTTAACACATGATCATTATGATCATAATAAAAATATACATATCTTTGATGCTGGGAAAGTTTATAGTGCCAAAAAAAATATTAAGGATTTAGATGAGTATCATACATTAGTGCCTTACACACATCGTCAATTTGGTGTTTTCGATGTATTGACATTAAGAACATCTCATGATGCCAGTGATCCTATTGGATTTGTAATTTCTACGCATGATGAACAGCTGTTGTATATGACGGACACAGGTTATGTCTCTCAAAAAAACAGACAGTATATGAAGAATTTAGATTATTATATTATTGAAAGCAATCATGATATTGAAATGTTAATGGCAACCAAAAGACCTATGTTTTTAAAAAATAGAATTTTGAATGACATGGGACATTTGAATAATGAATATAGTGCTCATTTGATGTGTGAAATGATAGGGGAAAATACAAAAGAAATTGTATTAGCGCATTTATCTCAAGAAGCGAATACAAAAGAAAAAGCGTTAGCGACTTATCGCCAGATATTTAAAGAAGAAAATATTTCTTTTGAAAATATTAAAGTCGCAAGTCAAGTTGATGTTGTATCAGGAGGAAAATATGAAAATTAAAATCATTTGTGTTGGAAAATTAAAAGAAAAATATCTTGATGAAGGAGTCAAAGAATATCTCAAAAGGTTATCTGCTTATGCTGATGTAGAGATTATTGAAGTCGCAGATGAAAGAATACCAGAGAACCCTTCGCTGGCAGAAGAGATGATTGTCAAGTCTAAAGAAGGTAGACGTATTTTAGATAAAGTGAAACAAGATGATTATATGATTTTATTAGATGTTTCAGGAAAACAGTTAGATTCTATTCAATTTGCTGAACGTATTGAAGATTGTATGATTAATGGAAAAAGTACAATTGATTTTGTGATTGGAGGTTCTTTAGGACATGGTGAAGATGTCTTAACGAGAGCCAATGAGCGCATTAGTTTTTCATCAATGACTTTTCCACATCAGTTAATGCGTTTGATTTTAGCAGAACAAATTTATCGTGCTTTTAAAATTATTAGACATGAAACATATCACAAATAACCACTTCGTGTGGTTTTTTTATTTTGAAAAGAGATTATTTGATGAGTTTTTATGAAAATGATTATACAATAAAAGAAAGAAGAACATTAGATAAGGAAGGAGGAGTTATAATGAGGTATGTATGTTCTATTTGTGGATATGTTTATGATGAAAGTCAGGAACAAGTGGCTTTTTCTCAATTGCCTGATTCATGGGTTTGCCCAATCTGTAAAGCAGATCAGTCATTGTTTGTTGGTGAGGAGAAAGAGAAAGAAACTATCAATCTCGATGTTTCATGGAATGATCCGATTGTTTATTCAACAGGAGAAGAAGCTGCCATTTGTTCGAATCTGGCTAGAGGATGTGAAAAACAATACAAAGATGAAGAAATGAAATTGTTTCAAATGTTATCTGATTACTTGACTTCAAAAATGGAAGAGGAAACAGAAATTAATCTTAAAACGATGGAACAGATGCTACAACAGGATTTATCACAGCATTATCCAGCATTACATCATCAGGCTGAAGAAATCGAAGATCGTGGTACACAACGTATTTGTGTCTGGGGAGAAAAAGTGACAAGTATTTTGCATTCATTATTGATGCGCTATCAACAGAGTCAAGGACGTTTTTTGAGAGATACTGATATATGGGTATGTTCAGTCTGTGGATTTGTCTTTGTAGGTGATAATCCACCAGATCTTTGTCCAGTCTGCAAAGTGCCTGCCTGGAAATTTGAAAAGATAGAAGGGAGAGAGCAATCATGAAATATAAGGCTGTAAGAAACATTCGATTATGTACAAAAGACTGTCTTTGCCTTTATGTTTGTCCTACTGGAGCAACGGATACTGAAAATAGCATTATTGATGTTAATAAATGTATAGGCTGTGGCGATTGTGCCAAAGCATGCCCAAGTGGAGCTATTTCTATGGTGCCTCAAGATTATCCACCACAACAAAGCAAAGAGGCATCAATACTGAGTTTGTCACATGTTTTAACTCATCATAAAGCAAGGCAGGAACAACTGGCAAAACAGTTGGCACAGACAAGTTCATCTGACGAACTCTACCGATTGATGAAAGCATTTGAAAAGTCTATTCGTCTTGTGAATGAGGATATTCTTCGTGAATCTGGCTATATGTTACCACAAAGTACTCAAGTGCATGATTTATTGAAAACTTGGATACAAGATCCACCATTGGATGACTTTCCACGAGATATAGCGCAAAAGTTATTAGATATGATTCCATGTAATGAACTGCCTGTAAAGCGTTATCGCTGCAAAGTTTGTGGAGCCATTTTTGAAATCAAAGAAGGTGAAGAACTTATTTGTCCAATTTGTCAAGCAACTCAAGATCAATTAGAAATCATTGATTTCTAATCAAATACCTTAGTGTAAAAGAAAACTATTGTTGTAAAATAAAAGAGTTAAAAATAAGCATATATGGGTTGTATAATAAAAAGGCCATCCGTTAGTTCAATCATAGAGGAGTGATATTGATGTTTATTGTCGTATATTTTATCATTTTGGGGACTTGTTTAGCTATAATTTTCTCTTATTATCGAAAAAAAGATAAACAATATAATGACAATTATATGTCAGAAGGTATGGGCCTTGGAATATGTGCTGGAATTTTATTTTCTTCTTATTTTGGTTTGGCTTTAGGAATCAGTTTAGGGATGATAGTGGGACTGACGATAGGAATGTTTATTCAAAAAAAGAAATAAAGTATAGAGGAGGATGATATTGTGAAATTGGTTATTGAAAAAGATACTCAAGCTATGAGTGAAAATGCAATGTATATTTTGCTTGGGGCGATGTTGCAGGATAAGCGTGTGAATATTTCATTAACTTCAGGGCGTACACCTAAGACAATGTATGAAATGATGATTCCTTTGATTAGAGATCAGAAAAAATTTAAAGATGTGGAATATTATTTATTTGATGAAAATCCATTTATTGGAGAAAAATACGGAACGAACTGGGCTGAAATGAAAGAAATGTTTTTTGAACCGGCACATATCCCAGAAGAGAGAATTCATCGTATTTCTTTAGATAATTGGCAAACCTATGATTGGGAAATTCGTCAGGCAGGAGGCCTTGATGTTATGGTGATTGGTTTAGGACATGATGGTCATTTTTGTGGAAATTGCCCAAGATGTACACAATTTGATAGCTATACATATTGTATGGAATATAAAGATAAACTGGCAGCAAATCCAAATTATGGAGAAAGACCAAGACAACCTTATACCATTACAATGGGTGCGAAAAGTTTAATGCGTGTTAGACACTTGGTTATGATTGTTGATGGTCAGGAAAAAGCAGAAATCTTTAAACGTTTCATAGAAGAGCCAATCAATGAAGAAGTTCCAGCAACGATTTTAAAACTTCATCCTAATTTGACTGTTATTTGTGATGAAGCAGCAGCTTCACTTATTTCAGTAGATGATTATTCCAGATTATAAAAAAAGCGAATGGGTAGTCAGTGATTATATTGACTACTATTCGCTTTTAATGATTGTGAGAACATTTTTCTGCATCAATGGCTAAGACAATCATCAGAACATACAAAGCATCATCAGGATGAACAATATCTAAGACATAGGTATCTCCAAGTTGTGATATATCTTTTGAAATATCAGCAATGACTAAATTTTGTTTGTCCTGAATTTGATATTCCCATGCCAGCCAATTACCAGTCACCCTCCACCCACGACAATCTAGTTTGAATTGAGGTTTCAACAAAGTCAGTTCTTTTTCAATGCAGCCAATGTATTGATCGTGAATATACATATGAAATTTGGGTCTCCATGTCAATACTTCTTCTTTCAGTGTGCCAATATGCTGGTGTTGGTCATAGATTTCTAAACGATGACCCCAACTGATTTTACCTTTAATACTATAAATAACATAACCCTGCTCATCATAAATATCATAATTGTCAAGCCATGAGAAAAAACGTTGCTTAAAAATAAGTTTCATAAACACTCCCCTTTTTTATCAGTATAACAAAAAGAATAAGCATCTACAATAAAAGGAACTCTGAGAGTTCCTTTCAAAATTTATCATTAGTATAAACGACGAGCTGTATACCATTCATTTTGCCAATAACTATAACTTAAATCGGCAACCTGAATAGGTTTCCCAGTAGATGGGGCATGAACCATCTGATTGTTTCCAATATAGATTCCTACATGGTGAACACCACTAAATGCACCATTGTTACTAAAGAGGATGATATCTCCAGCTTGAAGTTCACTTTTTGAAACAGCTTTTCCATCTGTTGCTAGATTCCATTTTGTTGATTGTACACCGATATTGACACCAGCCTGGTAGTGAGCCCAGCAAACCAAACCAGAACAGTCAAATTGTGTCTGATTAGGATTCTTGATAGCTGACATAGTATGACAACCACCCCAAACATACATATAACCTTGACGTGTTAAGGCCTTGTTGGCGATAGCTAGACCTAATTCTTCACTAGAAGTTAAACTATCATTAGAAGATTCATTATCTGTTTGATTTGTCTCTTCACTAGAATTATCAGTCGATGGTTTTTGCGTTGTCTGATTAGCATTGGATTGTGAAGATGAACCAGAGCTAGATGAAGATGATGGTTTTTTGTTTGGTGTTGCTTGAGTGACATTATTGACTTTAGATGCATCTGATGCCTTTTGAATAGCAGCTAGATTTTCTTGAATGGCTTCAATAGATTCCTGGTTGGCAGCAGCCTCAGATGAACTATCTGCTATTGTTTGATTCTGTTCTTCTAGCTGTGCCTGGAATGTTTTTTGCAGACTGGCCTGTTCATCTTTATCGGCTTCTAAAGACTCTTTGAGATTTTGGACAGTGGTTTCCTGCTTTTCAACTTCTTTAAGGTTTTCACTAATTTTAGCAATCAGTTCATTATCGTAATTTGTAATTTCTTTGATATTAATGACACGACTCATAAAATCAGAGATTGTATCTGCTCCAAAAATATAAGTTGTAAAGATGTTTGAGTTTAAAGTCGTTTGCATACTATACAAACGTTCTTTAAGCTGTTCACTTTGCTCATTGATATCATTTTTAAGCTTTTTTATATTATTTTGAATATATTCAAGTTCGCTTTCAGCAGATTCAATTTTTGTATCTATTTCTGCGATCTTATTTGCGATTTGAGCTAAATCATCTTTAGTGCTTTCTGCTTCTTTTTTAGCCTGAGATGCTTCTTCTTTTAATTGCTGATTTTTTTCATATAAATAACTGTTAAATTCTTTACATGTTTTTTGTTGATTATTTGTCAGTTTTGAAGAAGAACATAACTTAATATATTGTGATTCTTTGCCTTCAAAATCAGCTGCATTAGCAATGTTGACATGAGCAAAAACACTTGCCAGCATGCATAATGATAAAGCTGATGCCAATATTTTCTTTTTTATCACTTCATATTCCTCCTTTTTTGACATAGTTCTAATAATATTCTAAAGCATTTTTAAAAACTGTCAAATAAAATACGGAAATTTTTATTGGAATATTATGGGAATATATGTGAAAAAGGCTACTGGAAATATACTTGATATGATGAAAAGATGGGCACAATAAAAAGGGACCTAAAAAAGTCCCGATCCCTTTATTGTTGATGATTCGCAATAACACGTTTTGTCACATTGTCTGGCGCAAATTCATATCCTAAGAATTCCATATCAAAGAAGCCTTGTCCCTGTGTCATTGCTCTTAAATCAACAGCGTAATTCATGACTTCTTCCTGAGGAGCTTCAGCAGTAATCTTGATCAAACCATCTTCTAAGATTTCACTGCCCATCACACGTGCACGTTTTTTATTGAAATGTCCCATAATGTCTCCCGTAAATTGTTCATCAATATAAACATGCAAAGTCATATATGGCTCTAATAAAGCAGGCTTTGCTTTTTCCATAGCTTCTTTAAAACACATCATGGTTGCTGTTTTAAAAGCCATTTCAGAAGAATCTACACTGTGATATGAACCATCAATCAAAGTAGCTTTAATACCCAAAACTGGATATTGTGCAAGAATTCCATGTTTTGTTGCTTCGACTAAGCCTTTTTCTACGGCAGGGAAATAAGCCTTAGGAACGGCCCCACCAAAGACTTTCTCTTCAAAAACAAATGGTACAGTATAATCATGGAGTGGTTCAAATGTGATTTCTACATCACCATATTGACCATGGCCACCAGATTGTTTTTTGTATTTATAACGATGTGTGACTTGACCACGAATCGTTTCACGATAAGGAATAATAATATCATCTAATGTGACATCGATTTTAAATCTCTCTTTTAATTTGGAAACGACACTATCAATATGAATATCACCAATACCATAAATGCATTGTTGCTTGGTTTCTGGATTATTTTCAAATTTCAACGTTTTGTCTTCTTCCAATAATTTATTTAAAGCATTTGTAATCTTTTCTTCATTAGCTTTTCCTACAGGTTTAATTGCTTTTCCATAGTAAGGTTTTGAAAAAAGAATCGTTTCATAAGTGATACGATAATCTAAAGTACATAAAGTATCATTCGTTTGAGTATATGATAATTTAGATAAAGCACCAATATCACCAGCATTCAATGTATCTGTTTCAATCAGTTCCTTACCTTTCATGATATAAATTTTATTAATCTTTTCAGCTTCTTTTTTTTGTACATTGAAGAGTGTCATACCTGTATGAATAGAACCTGTACAAACTTTAAATAAAGAAATACGTCCAACAAATGGATCAGCAATTGTCTTAAAAACAAATAAAGATGGAGCTAAAGATTCATCAAAACCAATCAGATCATCTTCATCTGTTTCTTCGTTATGAACAATCATCGAATTGACCATATCACCAGCAGCACTAAAGAAAGCCACTATAGAATTTAAAATAATCTGAATTCCAATCTGGTTTGTTCCACAAAGAACAGGAATCAATGTTTTATTCATGACACCCTGACGTAAAGCCCATGAAATTTCTTCTTTAGTAAATGGTTCTTCATTAATATATTTTTCTAATAAGTCATCATTTGTATTGGCAACAGCCTCGTCAATCATATTTTTGATTGGTGTAATTTCATCCCACATATTATCAGGGATAGGACATGCATGCGTCTGTTCACCATCAAAATAGCGTCCTTCCATTTTAGCAACATTGACATATCCAACCATTTTATTTCCTTCCATAATAGGAACCTGAATTGGAGCGATAGCTTTCCCATAAGTCATCTTTAATTGTTCAAGTTTTTGTTTATAGGCAGCATTTGGATAATCCAATCCACTGATATAAATCATTTTCGCTTTGTCATAAGCCTTATGCATAGCTTCCTTTGTTCCAACGCTAATACCTGCAGTAGCAGGAACAACAATCAGGGCACTTTCCGCCACTTTTAAAGCAGCTTCGACTTCACCCACAAAGTCAAAAGATCCTGGCGTATCTAGTAAATTGATTTTACAGTTATTCCATTCCAAAGGAATAACAGATAGTCCTACAGATGAGTGTCTCTTGATTTCTTCAGGTGAATAATCACTAAGTGTATTACCATCTTCTACTTTTCCAATACGATTTGTTAAACCAGCACGATAAGCCATGGCTTCAATCACACTGGTTTTACCACTCCCAGAGTGGCCTAAAACAACGACATTTCCAATTTCGTTTGAGTGATAAGCTCTCATTATCATCACGCTCCTTTAATATTTTTTTTGGAATATCTTTCTTTTATTTTAACATATTTATCAAATAATGAAAACGGTTACAGCATAATTATAGTGAAATTTATTGAAAAAGATGTTATGATAACAATAGGAGGATAGAACATGGAGGTTGGATTGATTATTATAATGTTTATATCAAATGCTTTTGCATTAGATTGTCTTTATAATCGTAGAATTAAAACAACAGGAGTTTTATTGATTTTCAATTTATGTTTAACTGTTGCTTTAGCATATCAATTTGAACAAATGAGTAAAATTGTTCATTTATTAATTGCTTTTATATCATTAATTGCTTTATTTTTTGGTGTTAAATTCTATTTAAAAAAGAAGAAAGAAGAATCGTCGAAAGATACAAATCGAATGATTGAGGAGAAAGAGGAATAACTATGAAAACAATTGATTTTGAAATTGAAATGGAAAATGGCGAAGTCATGACAGGAGAGCTTTATCCTGAAATTGCGCCACGAACAGTCAAAAACTTTACAAATCTCATAGAGAGTCATTTCTATGATGGATTGATTTTTCACCGTGTCATTGCTGGCTTTATGATTCAAGGTGGTGGATATGATAAAGATATGCATATTCATGAAACACCTGCAATCAAAGGAGAATTTAAGAGCAATGGTATTGAAAATCCTTTATTACATACCAGAGGTGTTTTATCAATGGCTCGTACAAACATTAAAGATTCTGCGAGTTCACAATTTTTCATTATGCATGCGGATGCGCCACATCTAGATGGTGAATATGCCGCTTTTGGAAAAATCACAAAAGGAAAACATGTTATCGATGCGATTGCGAATGTGCCTACAGATGCGATGGATCGTCCTTTGGAACCGGTGGTTATTAAAACAATGAGGTTGATTTAAAATGATATTATTTTATTTAGAAAATTGCCCTTATTGCAAGCAGGCAAGAAAGTGGATGCAGGAGCTTTACAATGAAAATCCACGTTATCAGGAAATTCCTATTGAAATGATTGAGGAAAGTGAACAAAGTGAAGTAGCGGATGCTTATGACTATTATTATGTTCCTTGCTTTTTTGAAGGAAAGAAAAAGTTACATGAGGGTGCTGCAACAAAAGAAGTTATTCAAAAAATATTTGATGATTATTTGGAGGAGGAAAACAAATGAATATTTTAGTGACAGGTGGAGCTGGATATATTGGCAGTCACACAGTAGTAGAATTAATGCAGGAAGGACATGAGGTTGTGGTTGTAGATAATTTCTACAATTCAAAACCAGAAGCCTTGGACAATATTGCTAAGATTACTGGGAAAAAGCCAACTTTCTATGAAGTAGATTGTTGTGACATGGAAGCTATGGAAAAAGTATTTCAGGAAAATAAAATTGATGGAGCAATCCATTTTGCAGGTTATAAAGCAGTTGGAGAATCTGTTCAAAAACCAATGGAGTATTATCAAAACAATTTATTGAGCACACTTGTTTTGTGTCAATTATTAAGAAAATATGATTGTAAAAAACTCATCTTTTCGTCAAGTGCAACAGTTTATGGAAATCCTCATACTGTTCCAATTAAAGAAGATTTTCCATTAGGACCAACAACAAATCCATATGGAACAACAAAACTGATGATTGAAAATATTTTAAGAGATATCTTTATATCAGATCATCAATGGAACATTGTTCTGTTAAGATACTTTAATCCTATTGGAGCTCACGAAAGTGGATTGTTAGGAGAAGATCCAAATGGTATTCCAAATAATCTTGTTCCTTATATCTCAAAAGTAGCAGTGGGAGAACTAGAATGTTTAGGTGTATTTGGTAATGATTATGATACACCAGATGGAACAGGTGTTAGAGATTATATTCATGTGGTAGACTTGGCAAAAGGTCATGTCAAAGCATTACAAAAATTAGTCAGTGAAGCAGGTGTCTATACTTACAATTTAGGAACAGGACATGGTTATAGTGTTTTAGATATTGTGAAAGCTTATGAAAAAGCGAATAATGTCAAAATTCCATATGAAATCAAACCACGTCGTGCAGGAGATATCGCAACTTGTTATGCCGATCCAACAAAAGCCAAAGAAGAACTTGGATGGACTGCTGAAAAAACATTAGAAGATATGTGCAAGGATGCCTATAATTTCATTATTCACAATCATTAATGATAAAAATCAATGTCTTATATTGGAAGTTGTCTTTTATAGATAACTTCTTTTTTTATACAAACTTTGGTTGTCTGTGTCTGCTTTTAAATGATTATTTGATTTTTGAAAGGCAAAGGAGACAAAGACAGAATATCATGATGATAACCATGACTGGCTTCTCTTTTTTTACTGTAGCATAAAATATGATCTTGTATATTTTATGTAAAAATATTTAAAGGAAATTGTGAAAAGATTGTCTGCTAAAAATGGCTATGGTAAGATGAAAACAGGGAAAGGAGAATATGATGTTATGGATACGTTCAATATAATTTTGCTAATTGTAGAAATTGCGACAAGAATATTGGTGCTTGTGAATCTCTGTTTGTTGCTGAGATGTTTGTGGATTTATATTCAGAAAAATAAAAATGGATAGCTAAATATGATAAGTATAGAAAGATTTAAACGGTAGATGAATGCCTTATTACAAAAATATGGGGGTATATAATATCAATTATGGAGGATATATGATGGGTAAAAATGTGATTGAAGTTAAGCAGTTGTCGAAAAGCTTTGGGACAACTGTTGCTCTTGATAATTGTGATTTTGTCATCCGTAAGGGAGAAATTTTTGGCTTTTTGGGGCCATCAGGTGCTGGGAAAACCACAACAATTAAGTTATTGACAGGACAGTTAAAAAGTGATGGCGGAGATATTCAGATATTGGGGGAAAATCCTTTTTCATCAAAAATAAAAAATCAAATAGGAATTATGAGTGATAACAGTGGTTTATATGAAAAGATGAGTGTCTATGATAATTTGCTGTTATTTACAAAAATTTATGATATTGATAAAAGCTGTATTGAAAAAGTGTTAGAAGAAGTGGATTTGTTGGAGGCTAAAAAACAGTTAGTCAGTCAATTGTCTAAAGGAATGAGACAACGATTGATATTTGCCAGAACGATTATTCATTCGCCATCTTTATTGTTTTTGGATGAACCTACCGCAAATTTAGATCCATCTACAGCAAACGAAGTCAGAGAAATTATAAAGAAACTGAATGCCAAAGGAACAACTGTCTTTTTAACGACGCATAATATGGAAGAAGCAGATGAAATGTGTCATCGTGTCGCGTTTTTGAACCATGGACATATTATTGAAAGTGGTCAGCCTGAAGAATTGAAATTAAAATATTCAAAGCAGCAAATTCGTATGAAAACCAATCAGGATGATTATATGATTCCTTTGGATAAAGATATCTTGAAACAGGAATTAGAGCATATTGATCATCTGTTGATGATTCATTCTGTAGAACCAACATTAAAAGAAGTCTTTTTATCATTAACAAAGGAGGAATCATAATGAATCTGCGTATTTGTAAGGCTTTATTTATGAAAGATTTCAAGAACTGTTTTGTAAATAAGAATGTCTTTTTGATGCTGGCTTTACCCGTTTTCTTTGGTGTTATATATAAGTTTTTACTAGGTGATATATTACAGGGGGCAACAGGTGGTTTTGTGATGGTACTTTGTATTATTATGACTATTTCTATTGTGCCTTTGAATGTTTTGGCCAATATGGTAGCGGAAGAAAAAGAAAAGCATACTTTACGTTCTTTAATGTTGGCAAATGTGAGTGCGACTGATTTCTTGTTGAGTAAGGCTTTTGTGGCTTTGGTTTTGATGCTGATTGATGGTATTTTGATTTTCTTTGTCTGTCAGGAGCCAATGGAGTATTTTGGATATTTTCTTATCTTTTATATTTTAACATCATTAAGTGTCTTGTTTTTTGGGGCATTGGTAGGACTGCTTTCTAAAGATCAGATGAGTGCTGGAACATTAAGTTCACCACTGATGATTTTATTAATGTTACCACCTATGTTTAGTCAACTCAATGAAATGATTGGAAAGATTGCTGTAATTTTTCCGACAACATCGTTTCAGACACTATATGTGCAGTTATCTTCGCATCAGAATTTTTGGAATCAGGATACCATGATTGCGATTATTGTTTGCATTGTGTGGATTTTATTAGGTATATTGGCATTTGGTTATGGCTATAAGAAAAAGGGACTAGATGATTGAGAAGGGGACATTGTTTCCTCTTTTTTTTCATTTTATAAAATGTTAAAATAAGAAAAAGAGGTGGTTATGTGGTTAGAAAACATTTTATTTTTAAAGGTCGTGTGCAAGGAGTTGGCTTTCGTATTACCTTTTATCAACAGGCAACACGTCTGCATTTAACAGGTTGGGTGCGTAATCTCAGCAATGGTGATGTAGAAGCCTGTTTGCAGGGTGAACTGGCTGCCATCCAGCAGGTCATTGATTATATGCATAGTATTCGTTATATTCGTATTGAACATACTGAGGTAGAAGATTTAGATATTTTAAGTGATGAAACGAGTTTTGAAATGAAATATTAAAGTGCTATTTTGCTGGTGGAAAACTTAATATCAAGAAAAGAGAAAATCTTTGTTTTTAGACTTTCTTTTTGTCGATAAATAGGCTATAATGATTTGGTGAATTTAAATAATAATGTGTTGTGAAATCAAAAAGTGTTGATATAATCAATACTTTTTGATTTTGTTTGTAGGCATGAAAAAATCTTGAGTAATAGTGCATATTCCTTTTGTTAGAAGAGAGAATGTGTTAGACTTACATGTATAATGATATAGGAGGAAGGGTGTTTATGAAAATTATTAAGCGTAATGGTGCTGAGGTTTTATTTGATCAGACAAAGATTACTGCAGCTATCGAAAAAGCCAATAATGAAGTTGTAGAAACAGATAGATTATCTGAAGAAGATATTGATAATATTACAAACAATGTCAAGTATCAGTGTGAAAAAATGAAAAGAGCCTTGAATGTAGAAGAAATTCAAAATCTAGTTGAAAATGAGATTATGAAGTTGAATGCTTTTGCAGTTGCAAGAAAATATATTACATATCGTTATATGCGTGCTTTGGTGCGTAAATCAAATACAACAGATGAACAAATCTTAAGTTTGATTGAATGTGCGAATGAAGAAGTGAAACAGGAAAATTCTAATAAGAATCCAACTGTTAATAGTGTTCAAAGAGACTATATGGCTGGAGAAGTCAGCAAAGATATTACAAAGCGTCTGTTATTACCTGGACATATTGTCAAGGCTCATGAAGAGGGAATTATTCATTTCCATGATTCTGATTACTTTGCACAGCATATGCATAACTGTTGTCTTGTGAATCTTGAAGATATGTTACAAAATGGAACTGTCATCAGTGAAACAATGATTGAAAGACCTAAGAGTTTCTCAACAGCCTGCAATATTGCGACTCAGATTATTGCGCAAGTTGCAAGTTCACAATATGGAGGACAAAGTATCAGCTTATCGCATTTAGCACCTTTTGTAGATGTGAGTCGTCAAAAGTTCAGAAAAGAAGTGCGTGAAGAATTTGAAAAAGAAAATATTCCTGTAACAGAAGAACAAGTCAATGAATTAGCTGAATATCGTGTACGTAAAGAAATTAATCGTGGTGTTCAGATGATTCAATATCAGGTGATTACTTTAATGACAACAAATGGACAGGCACCATTTGTGACTGTGTTCATGTATTTAAATGAAGTTCCTGATGGACAAATCAAAGATGACTTGGCTTTAATTATTGAAGAAACTTTAAATCAGAGAATTTTAGGTGTAAAAAATGAAAAAGGTGTTTATGTGACACCAGCCTTTCCTAAATTGATTTATGTTTTAGAGGAAGATAATATTCATGAAGACAGTAAATACTGGTATTTGACTGAACTAGCAGCCAAGTGTACAGCAAAACGTATGGTTCCAGATTATATTTCTGAAAAGAAAATGTTAGAATTAAAAGTTGATAAGAATAATGAAGGACATTGTTATACATGTATGGGATGTAGAAGTTTCTTAACACCATATGTTGATCCTGAAACAAATAAACCTAAGTATTATGGACGTTTTAATCAAGGGGTTGTGACAATTAACCTTGTTGATGTGGCATGTTCTTCAAAAGGAGATATGAAAGAATTCTGGCGTATTATGGATGAAAGATTGGCTTTATGTAAAGAAGCTTTAATGTGTCGTCATAATCGTTTAAAAGGAACGCTTAGTGATGTAGCTCCAATTTTATGGCAATATGGTGCCCTTGCCAGACTGAAAAAAGGTGAAACGATTGATAAATTATTATATGGTGGCTATTCAACGATTTCACTTGGTTATGCCGGACTTTGTGAATGTGTTAGATATATGACTGGAAAATCACATACAGATCCTGATGCCACACCATTTGCTTTAGAAGTGATGCAACATTTAAATGATGCTTGTACAAAATGGAAAGAAGAAGAAAATATTGACTTTAGTTTATATGGAACACCAATTGAATCAACAACTTATAAGTTTGCAAAATGTTTACAAAAACGTTTTGGAAAGATTCCAGGTGTAACTGATAAAAACTATATTACAAATAGTTATCATGTGAATGTCACTGAAGAAATTGACGCTTTTACAAAATTGACATTTGAATCACAGTTCCAGAAATTATCACCTGGTGGAGCTATCAGCTATGTTGAAGTTCCAAATATGCAAGATAATATTGAAGCTGTTTTAGCTGTTATGAAACATATTTATGAACATATTATGTATGCTGAATTAAATACAAAGAGTGATTATTGTATGGAATGTGGTTATGATGGTGAAATCCAGATCAAAGAAGATAAAGATGGAAAATTGATTTGGGTATGTCCAAATTGTGGAAATACAAATCAGGATAAAATGAGTGTTGCCAGAAGAACTTGTGGATATATTGGAACACAATTCTGGAATCAAGGTAGAACACAGGAAATCAAAGAACGTGTTTTACACTTATAACAATGAAATACGCAACGATTAAACCTGTTGATATCGCAAATGGAACAGGAGTGAGAGTCTCACTCTTTGTTTCTGGCTGTACTCATAGATGTCCCGGTTGTTTTAATGAGATTGCCTGGGATTTTCAATATGGTGAGGATTTTACTCAGGAAACGATTGATTATATTTTGGATGCTTTAGCCCCATCTCATATTTCTGGTTTGACTCTTTTGGGCGGAGAACCTATGGAACTTGTCAATCAGGAGGCTTTACTTCCTCTTTTAAAACAGGTTCATGAACATTATCCAGAAAAGACAATCTGGTGTTATACAGGCTATTTATATGAGGATTTATTACCTGATGGAAGAGTTTATGGACCTTATACGGATGAGATTTTAAGTTATTTGGATATTCTGGTGGATGGACCATTTATATTATCTCAAAAGAATATTCGTTTGAAGTTTAGAGGGTCTGAAAACCAGAGAATTATTGACGTGAAGCGTACAATTCCTTCTCAGGAAGTTATTTTATGGGAAGAAAAGTGATTTTAAAAAAATCACTTTTTTTGTGTGAAAAATAAAAAATAGAGGTATCAAAAATAAAAAAATCCTAAAATGAGTGGATATTTTTGAAAAAATTATATATAATGTAAAGGCAGTGGAAGGAGGATTCTCGGTGAAAGAAGGCATTAGAAGGGAATATAAGAAACAATATGATGCTTCAACAAAAAGAATCGATGTTGTGGATGTGCCAGAATTTAATTTTATCATGATTGATGGGATCGGAAATCCAAATGTGGAAGAATTTAAATTGAAAGCTGAAGCTTTACATATATTATCTAAGGCAATTAAAGATTATTTTAAAGAAAAAATGGATTTATTATATTTGATTTCTCCATTAGAAGGATTATGGGATACATATGATAATAGTCAATTTGATGTGACGCGTAAGAAAATGATTAAGTTTACATTGATGATTGCTCAGCCTAAAGCACTTGATGAAGAAACTTTTGAAATGATTAAAGAAAATGTTGCTGTAAAAAAGGATAATCCATATCTTGTTGATGTCTATTTAAAGAGAATGAAAGAAGGGCGTTGTGTGCAGATGATGCATAAAGGTGCCTATAACACAGAGATTAATACAACCAAACAGATTATGGAATATATTACAATACAGGGGATGAAATTAAGCGGATTCCATCATGAAATATATCTAAATGATCCTGAAAAGAATCCGGTTGATAAACTCAAAACAATTGTGAGATATGCTATTGAAGAAGAGGGGGTATAACCCCTTTTTATGTCGAAAAGAAAAAGGAGGAACATATGTTATTTGTATCTTGGAATGTCAATGGATTAAGAGCTTGTTTAAATAAAGGGTTTGAAGATTTTTTCTTATCAGTTGATGCTGATATATTTGCGATTCAGGAAACGAAGTTGCAAAAACATCAACTTGATTTACAGTTTGATGGATATACATCTTATTATAATGATGCTGTTAAAAAAGGTTATAGTGGAACAGCTGTTTATACAAAAAAAGAGCCTCTTTCAGTCAGTTATGGTTTAGGTATAGAAGAACATGACCAGGAAGGGCGTGTTATTACTCTAGAGTTTGAAAACTATTATTTTGTGACTGTTTATACACCAAATTCCAAAAGAGGCTTAGAACGCCTTGATTATCGTCAGGTATGGGAGGATGCCTTTAGAGAATATGTCAATACATTAAAACAGAAGAAATCTGTTGTTATTTGTGGTGATTTGAATGTCGCTCATCAGGAAATTGATTTAAAGAATGATAAAACAAATCATAAAAATGCAGGTTTTACCGATGAAGAACGTCAGAAATTTACAGAACTTCTTGATAGTGGATTTATTGATACATTTAGATATAAATATCCTGATGTAGAAAAATATTCATGGTGGTCATATATGTTTAAGGCAAGAGAAAAGAATGCAGGTTGGCGTATTGATTATTTTGTTGTTTCAGATGATTTAAAAAAACAGATTCAGGATGCCTATATTTATAATGAAGTTTTGGGATCAGATCATTGTCCAGTAGGTGTAGAATTGGAGGGATTGCAATGAAATTCATGATTGTTTCAGATATTCATGGTTCTTTTGAAGATTTAAAGAAAGTTATTCAAATTTTTGAAGAAGAAAAATTAGATAAATTGGTTTTATTAGGGGATTTATTGTATCATGGTCCAAGGAATCCTTTACCTGATGGCTATAATCCTAAAGAAGTCGCAAAACTTTTGAATCAATATAAAGAAAAGATTGTGGCTGTCCGTGGGAATTGTGATGCAGAAGTGGATCAGATGGTTCTAGAGTTTCCTATGCGTGCAGATTATATAGAACTTTATGTAGATGGACATCGTTTCTTTTTGACACATGGGCATTTATATGATGAAGAGCATTTGCCAATGCTTCATCAAGGTGATGTTTTCTTATATGGTCATTTTCATAAACCAGTGGCAAAAAAAGAAAATGGTATTGTTTTCTTTAATCCATCATCCATTTCATTACCTAAAGCTGGAGAAAAAAGTTTTGGAATCTATGAAAATAATGAATTAAAGATTCTTTCTATGGATAAAGGTATTATAAAAAGCATAAAAATATAGAAAAAAATAAAAAAACCGTGAAATTAAATTAAAAGTATGGTATTTTTATATTGGTGAGGTGAGTATATGGCAAAATATAGAGATATTGCTGATGACATACGTCAGAAGATTAAAAACCAGGAATATACTTTTGGTCAAAAACTCCCTTATGAATATGTTTTATGCATGAGCTATCATTGTAATAAAGAAACAATGAAAAAAGCTTTGGATATATTGGTTAAAGAAGGTTTAATTATTCGTCGTCGTGGAGCGGGAACGTTTGTGAAGGATTTTGATCCTTTGACGGAAGGTTCAATGAACAAATTTGGAAGAGGACTCACAGCGCAGTATGAGGGAATCAAAGAGGTAACCAGTGAAGTCCTGGAGTTTGAAGTGATTCCAGCTGATCAATTATTATCTGAAAAATTACAGATTGAGATTGGAGATTTTGTCTATCATATCATCAGATTGCGATTCTTAGATAAAATACCGCATCTCATAGACATTACTTATATGCCAATTAGTGTGATCCCAAATTTGAAATTACAGCATTTAAAAGGCTCAATTTATGAGTATATTGAAAAAGTGCTTAAATTAAAGATTCAAAGTTGTCATTTGACAATCAATGCAGCTTTATCCACACCTTTAGAACAACAATATTTAGGACTTAAGGAAAATGAGCCTTATATTCAAGAGGAACAGATTTCATTTTTAAGTAATGGTTCTATTTTTGAATATACACTTTCGAGACAACATTTCGCTCATTTTGAATTTCAGACGGTCATTGTTCAACAATAAAACTATCTTTTGAGATAGTTTTTTTGTTGATTAGAGAAAATTTTAATAAAATAAAAAGATAATAAATAAGGAAAAATGTAAAATATGGATAAATTTTAAAAAATGGATAAATTTTAAAAAAATAAGAAGAAAAAATGGGAAAAACAACTAAAAAAATAAGTAAAATAAAATAAAAATCGAGTAAAAAAACACCGTTAAAACCATACTTTATTGGAAAAGTACCATACTTTTCATATAAAAGCATTGACTTTTTAGCTAAAAAATTTTATACTTATAGTGTCAAAAATATTTAAGGGAGGAAAAATTTATGGATGCTTTTGCTGATAAGCTAGGGCGTATTGGTGCATGGTGCGGTCAAAATAAATATTTAGGTGCCATCAAAAATGCGTTCCAAAACTTCATGCCAGCAACTATTGCTGGTGCAATTGGTGTTCTTTGGACAAACGTTTTAATCAATGATAGCGTTGTCAATGGTGCACCTCAAGGGCTTGGTGGATTAATTCCTGCTGTTATGGTTTTAGAACCAATCAACGCAGTATTTAATGCTATCAACTTCTGTACTATCTCATGTATTTCTATCGGTATCGTTATGTTAGTTGCTCAGGAAATTGCTGAAGCAAATGGGGAATCTGGAGCATATCCTGCAGTTTTAGGATTTATGTGCTGGGCTATGGTTACTCCAACTGCTCATGCTGTTACTGGATTAACTGCTTATACTGATGCTGCTGGTACTGCTGTTACTATTGGACAAGTATTAAAATCAGCTGGTGTTGATTTAGCTGGTGTTGCTACATTCACTGGTTTCAATGGTAGCTATTTAGGAGCTACTGGTTTATTTACTTCATTGATTGTTGGTATTTTAGGTCTTGAACTTTATAATTTCTTCCGTAAAAGAGACGGATTAAAAATTAAAATGCCTGAACAAGTACCTCCAGGAGTTGCTCGTGCATTCGAAGTATTAATTCCAACTTTCTTAACATTATTAGTTGTTGGTATTATCGGATGGGCTATTGAAATGGCTACTGGATACTATTTCAATGATATGATTTCTGCTTACTTACAAACACCATTACAAAATATTATCG
Organism: uncultured Massilimicrobiota sp.; assembly: GCA_944325245.1. GTDB lineage: Bacteria > Bacillota_I > Bacilli_A > Erysipelotrichales > Coprobacillaceae > Allocoprobacillus. The sequence goes on from CALUZM010000024.1 coordinate 21,941, forward strand.
GTGATAATATCGTATCTGTTATGGTTATGTATGTATTGATTTCATTATTCTGGTTAGTTGGTATTCATGGTAACAATATGTTATCTGCTGTTAAAGAACCAATCTTCCGTCCAATGTTATATGCAAATACAGCATTATTTACAGACGGAAAAAGTGGTGTTGAATTAACTGATGCAATCAGAGAACATGGATATTATACAATGAACTTAACAATGTTACAGATGTTCGCTGAATGGGGAGGATCTGGGGTAACTTTAGGTTTAGTTATCGCAATCTTTATCTTTGGTAAACGTGAAGATAACCGTGCAATCGCTACATTATCTATCGTTCCTGGTATCTTTAATATCAACGAAACTGTTACATTTGGTATTCCATTGGTATTAAACCCAATCTTAGGTATTCCATTTATCTTAGCTCCAGTTGTATGTATCTTCGTTGGATGGTTATTAGTTACTATTCATTTCTGTCCATATATCGTTATCGAAGTTCCATGGACAATGCCACCATTATTACTTGGATTCTTAGCAACTGGTGGAAACATTATGGGTGCTGTTTCACAAATTATCGTTATCGTTTTAGCAACATTAATCTACGTTCCATTTGTTATCTTCTATGAAAGATATCAAAATAAACAAGCTGCTGAAGCTGAATAAGATATTTGTATTAACAAGTGTAATAAGAGACTTGATGTATGAAATGAAAGTTTCACACGTTAAGTCTTTTTATTTATATAAGGTAAGTGTTTATGATATATGATACTATAATTGTTTTTTATAAAATTAAATTGTTATTTAATGCTATATCATGTATAATAAGCAAAGGGAAGTGAGGATTTTTATGGAAGATATTAAAGAATATAAAGTGCGAATGAATACTGCAACATTGATTTTCTTAACAGCATTGGCATTATATACATTGTTAACAATATTTACACAGACAAATCAAATTGTCATTACGATTGTCATTTTTGCAGTTGTCTGTTATGCTTTTTTCTTGGGATGTAGACCATATAAATATTCTATCAATAAAAAAGAATTAACAATTCATTATCGTTTATGGAAAAATAGTCATGTTGATTTAATGCATTGTGAAACAATTTGTGATCCTGTACCACGTATGGCTGATTTAGTGACACGACCACATGCTATTGAAATTTATACTGATACAAAGAAAAGATACTGCTTTTTCCCAAAAGAAAGAGTTGAATTTGTTCATGCTGTAGTGAAAGCAAATAAGAGAATTCATTGTACAGTGAAAGAATATACAGATGTCTATAGAATATTAGAAAAGAAAGATCGCAAAGAAAGAAGAAAAGCAGAAAAGAAAGCTGCAAAGGAAGCAGCACAATTAAAAAAATAATGTCTGAAAGAGTATGTAGTCTTGGATTATATACTTTTTTTATATACTCTTTTTCATGTTAGAATGAGTTTAACGATAAACATGAAAAGGAAGATTTTTTAATTATGCAGTTAACTTTAGAACATTTAACATTTTATTTGGATCAATGTGAAAACAAAAGATTAAGTCATCATACTATAAAAGCTTATCGCATTGATTTAAAGCAGTTTTATGTTTTTATGATTCATAAGGATATGAATAAAAAGGAGATTTCTTGTTATATTCATTATTTGAATGAACACTTTAAGTTAAAAACAGTGAAAAGAAAACTGGCATCATTGCTTGCTTTTTTTGAGGAAATGGTTTATCAGGAAGTTTTTCAGGAAAATCCTATGGATAAAATTAGATATCGCATTCAGGAAGAAAAGAAATTACCACGTATTATTCAATATCATCAGCTTCAACATATCTTTTCACAATTGAATCAACAACATCATGCCTTTAAGAAAAGAGATCGTGCTGTTATTGAACTGTTAATGTCGACAGGTATTCGTGTCTGTGAACTTTGTGCTATTAAACATGAGGATTTATATCTGGAAGATAAATATTTGATTATTTATGGAAAAAATGCAAAGGAAAGAGTCATCTTTTTAGGAGAAGACGTTTATCAGGCATTAAAAGAGTATCAGGAAGCTTTTTATGATCAAATGATGCAACAAGACTATTTCTTTATTAACAATCAATATCATCGTTTAACAGAACAGTCTGTTCGTTATATGATCAACAAATATAGTGAAGGTTTTCATATCACTCCACATATGTTTAGACATACCTTTGCGACCATGCTTTTAGAACAGGATGTAGATATTACTTATATTCAAAAAATATGAGGACATAGTTCCATTACAACAACCAGTATCTATGCTTATGCATCTTTACAAAGACAAAAAGAAATTATGATGTATAAAAATCCAAGACAATTAATTAAATAATGATTTCTTTTTGATGTGGTTTCAGATAATATAAAGATAAGGAGTGATAAAATGGAAAAATATGAACTTTGGCAACAATTATATACATATGTTGATGAATGGGTCCAATTAAAACCTTGGGAAGCTTTATGGAGTGAAGATTATGTGGCTTTAAAAATAGGTGATCAAACATATTATTGTACCATCATGGGAAAATTAGGAGATTGTATTGGTTTATCTATATATGAAGGAGAAGAAGGTTATGCAGATTTGTGTAGTGTTTCTCATGAATATATGGATTTGTCAGTGACTCAATATGTCATGTTTGATCAAAACTGTTTAACATTTTATATGGGAAATCGTGAAGAGGTTCCAAAAGGACAAAAAGACATCATCAAAAAATTAGGATTAAAATATAGAGGGAAAGGACAGTGGCCTTATTTTCTATCCTTTGCGCCAAGATTTTATCCTTATGAAATCAATGACCAACAAGCAAAGATTTTTGTACAAGTCTTTCAGCATTTGATTCCACTTATGAAAGTTTATATGAATCATGAAGTTAACGTTGATTTTGATAATGATGAAATACTTTATGCATATGAAGATCATGGTTGGAAATATGAAGCGATGCAAAGATTAGAAGATATTGATAAATTCTATGTTGTAGAGTTGGAAGATCAGGAGTATCTGCATTATTTAAAACAGTTACCATTGTCTCAAAATCAGTATATTATTGATATGACTTATTTAACTGGTGGTTTTGTGGATGAAGGATATGATCGACCAGTCAGCTCGCTTGTCATCCTCATTTTGGATGTTGCTTCTCAACAAATTATCAAAGCGAATATATTGAGACCTGAAGATGATGAAATTTCAGAATGTATCAAAATGTTTTGTGAAATTATGGAAGACTATGGAAAACCAACGGATATTTTTATAAGAAATCCAAGGGTTTATAGTTCATTAGTTTCTATTTGTGATGAATGTCAGATTGATGTTCATGTGGCATCACTACCAATGATGGATGATATTATTGATGACATGAACAATATGATGTAAAAATTGTATCTTTTTCTTTATACTCTTTCATTGCAAAAATGATTCTATCATGTATAATAGAATGGATTTGTAAAAAAGGAGAAATTTTATGATAGCAACACAAAATGTATCTTTAAGATATGGCGATCGTGCCTTGTTTGAAAATGTTTCTATTCAGTTTACTGAGGGAAACTGTTATGGAATTATTGGTGCTAATGGAGCTGGAAAGTCTACATTTTTAAAAATCTTATCTGGTGAAATTGAACCCAATAAAGGAGAAGTCATTATCACACCAGGACAGAGACTTTCCGTATTGAAGCAGGATCACTTTGCCTATGATGATCAGGAAGTCATTAAGACTGTTTTAATGGGTAATAAACGTTTATATGAAATCATGCTTCGTAAAGAAGAACTCTATGCTAAACCTGACTTTAATGATGAGGATGGTATAGAACTTGCTGATTTAGAAGGTGAATTCATGGAAATGGATGGTTGGAATGCTGAAACAGATGCCGAAATTCTTTTGAATGGTTTAGGTGTGACAGGTGAATATCATCATTTATTGATGAAAGAATTAGGAGATCAGCAAAAGGTGAAAGTGTTGTTGGCACAGGCTTTATTTGGCAATCCTGATATTCTTTTATTGGACGAACCAACAAACCATTTGGATTTAAAAAGTGTAACATGGTTAGAAAATTTCTTATTAAACTTTCCTAATACAGTGATTGTTGTATCACATGATAGACATTTCTTAAATAAAGTGTGTACACATATTGCTGATATCGATTACAGTAAGATTCAACTTTATGTTGGAAACTATGATTTCTGGTATGAATATTCACAGATGATGTTAAAACAGGCAAAGGAAATCAATAAGAAAGCAGAAGCGAAGAAAAAAGAACTTGAAGAATTCATTGCCCGTTTTAGTGCCAATGCTTCTAAGGCGAAACAGGCGACATCACGTAAAAAGTTGTTAGATAATTTAGAAATGGTTGATATCAAACCGTCATTAAGAAGATATCCTTTTATTGGTTTTACTCCTGAAAGAGAAGTGGGAAATATTGTTTTGACAGTGGAAGATTTAAGTTATGAATACAATGGAGAAAAGATTCTTAATCATGTTTCTTTCTCATTATCAGCAAAAGATAAGGTAGCATTCCTGTCTGATCATGAACTAGCTGTTACAAGTTTCTTTAAAATCATTATGGGTGAAATTACAGATTATACAGGAACATTCCAATGGGGTGTCACAACTTCAAGATCTTATTTTCCAAAGGATAATAATGAATATTTTGATCATTGTGAATTAACTCTGGTTGACTGGTTAAGACAATATGCTGATGAAGATGCCTATGAACAGGACTTAAGAGGTTGGCTGGGAAGAGTTTTATTTTCTGGTGAAGAAGCTTTGAAAAAAGCTAATGTTCTTTCAGGAGGAGAAAAAGTCAGATGTATGTTAGCTAAAATGATGATGGAAAATGCCAATGTTTTAATTTTAGATGAACCAACAAACCATTTGGATTTGGAATCTATACAGGCACTCAATGAAGGATTGATGCGTTTTAAGGAAAATATCTTATTTGCTTCACATGACCATCAGTTTGTTCAGACTATTGCCAATAGAATTATTGAACTGACACCACAAGGATGTATTGATCGCTTATCAACATTTGATGAGTATTTAGAATATAAGGATAGCATCAACAAATAGGTTGATGCTGTTTTTATATAGTGAACATGTTAAAATAAAAGGAAGGAGTGAGCGCAATGATTAAACAAAAAATTGAAAAGATGACTTTTTCCTCAGGGCAGCAGGCAGCATTAGATTATATTCTTCAAATGGAATATCAGATTGAACATATGAGTGTTCATGATATTGCGAAAGTTTCATACACATCAGCTTCAACGGTTGTCCGTTTAGCACAGAAATTGGGATATCAAGGTTTTGAAGAGTTTAAACATGAATTTCTAAAAGAATTGACATATCAGGATAGCCATTTTCAAGATATCAATCCTAATTTTCCTTTCCAACAAAATGATTCAATTCAAAATATTGCTGGAAAAATAACCCAATTATCTAAAGAAGCCATGGACGATACTTTATCACTGATAACTCATGATACTTTACAAAAAGCCCTGCAAATCTTAAAGAAAGCACAAGTGATCCATCTTTCGGCTATATCCTATCCCTTATTGTTAGGGCAGATGTTTCAGTTGAATATGAATCGTTTAGGAAAGATGGTGAATATTCCCTTAGTTATGGGTGAAGAATTATTTACTCTTTCAACAATGAAAAAAGAAGATTGCCTTTTGTTGATTTCTTATTCGGGACAAATTGAAAATATGATCAAGCTGGCACAAAGTGCCAAGGCAAAAGGGATTCCCATCATTGTGATTACAAGTTTAGGAGATAATCAGTTAAAACAATATAGTGATGTTGTTTTATATATATCGACAAGAGAAAAACTTTATTCTAAGATTGGTGGTTTTGTGAATGAGAATAGTATTAAGTTGATCTTAGATATTTTATATTCATGTTATTTTCAAATGGATTATGAGGAAAATATACACAGGCGTATTGATATTTCTAAACAATCAGAACATAATCGTTTTGCGACATATGAAGTAATGAAGGAAGAATGAAACAAGATTTCATTTTTTTCTTTTTATATGTAGAAAAAAACGGTTCAACAAACCAATGATCATAGAACCTCTATCTTTTCTTTGGGAAAACTTTTATATTGAAGAAAAGGAGGAAGAAGGATGAGAGAAGACTTTTTATGGGGTGGTGCTTGTGCTGCCAATCAATATGAAGGTGGTTATAATGAGGGAGGTAAAGGATTAAGTATTAATGATGTGGAAATGGGTGCCAGTCATGGACATGAAAGAGAAATTCATTCATATGTTCATGAAGGTGTCTATTATCCAAGTCATCAGGCAACAGATTTTTACCATCATTACAAAGAAGATATTGCTTTATTTGCAAAAATGGGATTCAAGTGTTTAAGAATGTCGATTTCCTGGGCTAGAATTTTTCCCAATGGTGATGATGTAGAGCCTAATGAAGCAGGATTAAAGTTTTATGAATCGGTTTTGAATGAACTTCGTCACTATGGTATTGAACCGATTATTACTTTACATCATTTTGAAATGCCTTTAGCGTTAGTAAAAAAATATGGAGGCTGGCGTAATCGAAAGCTAGTAGATTTGTTTGTCAGATATGCCTGTGTCGTTATGAAAAGATATCAGCATTTGGTGAAGTATTGGATTACATTTAATGAAATCAATTCCTTGTTTATCGCCAAAACACCATGGCATCAGGCAGGAATCATTTATCAGGAAGATGAAAATCGAACGGATGTGATGTTTCAGGCAGCTCATTACCAGCTGCTGGCAAGTGCCAAGACAATTATTGAAGGAAGAAAAATATGTTCCGATTTTCATTTTGGCAATATGATTTTATATAATTGTTGTTACGCTCAGACGTGTCATCCACAAGACCAGTTATTGTTGCATGAGCGCCTTTTACCTATTTATTACTTTTCTGATGTACAAATCAGAGGAAAATATACCAATACATGTACAGCCTATCAAAAGATAATGAATGCTCATTTTGATATAGAAGCAGGAGATGAAGAAATTTTAAAAAATGGTGTTGTTGATTTTTATAGTTTTAGTTATTATTCGTCTTTGGTTGAAGGTCAAAATGTTGAAAAAAGTGCTAATGGTAATCTTTTGGATGGTGGTATGAATCCTTATCTTGAAACAACCGATTGGGGATGGCAGATTGATCCATTAGGTTTAAGAATATCATTGAATTTGATTTATGATCGTTATCAGATTCCCTTATTCATTTCAGAAAATGGGTTGGGAGCTATTGATCACTTTGAAAATGGAACAGTCAATGATGACTATCGTATTGATTATTTAAAGCAACATATTCAGGCTATGAAAGATGCGATTGAAAAAGATGATATTGATTGTTTTGGATATACAATGTGGGCACCAGTGGATATTGTGTCAGCTGGAACAGGAGAAATGAAAAAAAGATATGGTCTTATTTATGTGGATTTAAATGATTTTGGTCAAGGAAGTGGGAAAAGATATAAAAAGAAGTCATTTGAGTGGTATAAGCAAGTGATTCAAACCCGTGGTGAGAATTTGTCTTGGAAGGAGGAATAAAATGTTACATTATTTACCAGGTTGTGATGTGAGAAAAAATCATCCTCAAGCCATCGCTAAAATAGAACAATATATGTTAAAAAAAGGTGCAGTTATTGAACAATGTTGTCGTACCAAACAACAATTGTTGAAGGAAGGGGATACAATTGTCCATAATTGTACTATGTGTCAATTGATATTGGATGAAGTTTACCCAAATAATCAATGTCTGAGTTTATATGAGTATATTCTTAACGATCAAGCGTTTCCTTTTGTCAATCATCACCAACAAGCCATCATTATACAGGATTGCTGGCGTATGAAGAATCATCAAAATTTTCAAAAAGCCATCAGAGAGTGTCTAAAGCAAATGAATTTTCATATAATTGAAATGCCAGATTGTTTCGAAAAAACACGTTTCTGTGGAGTTTGGCGTTATAATGCTTTATCGCCAGACTGTATAGAATTGGCACCACAAACTTTCCAGGCGATTCAAAAAGATATTCATCTGCTTCCACAAGAGAAACAAACAGAAAAGATGAAACAATGGGTTCAAAGATATCATCACCAGAAAGTCGTTGTCTATTGTAATGGATGTGAAAAAGGTATTCGTTTGGGGCAAGGAGAATGTTGGCATATGGTGGAACTGCTGGCACAAGGCTTATAATATTTCATCATATTATTTTTGAAGACGTCTTCTGTTTTCATGGTATAATGGAATCAGGAGGAATGATTTTTATGATTACAACAACTTTATCTTCTTATCCTGGTAAGAAAATTGTGAAAGACTTGGGAATTGTTTTTGCTTATGATGATGCTGTTCGTCCAACCAGATTAGCAATGAATATGGAAAAATATCTGGAAACGGCATTAAAGCGTTTAAGTGAAAAAGCACAGGAAAAAGGAGCCAATGCTGTTTTGGGTATTTGTTTTGATTTGAGAGATACATTAAAACCCATGTTGATGGGAACTGCTGTTGTTTTAGAGGATGAATGAAAAATGATGCGAAGGCATCATTTTTTGAATACTTTTTGAAATCACGTAAACAATAAATAATGATGTTTCTAAATGAAAAAAAACATCATATAAATAAAGAAAAGGGTTTATGCCTTTTGGACATAAACACCTTTGATTTTCGCAATATAAACTGTGTGATAATCTTGGTCAGGATACCATTTTTCATTTAAGGATGAATCAATAAAGTTTTCTGGTTTGATCAGATCTTCATAAATCTTTTCAACAATAAAAACCAGTCTTGCTTCTTCAAAAGTAGGAACACCATCAAGATATGTGACATGAAAATCAACATCTTTGATTTTATCTGTATCTCTACCTGAGACACTTCCTAAAACAGAAAGTTCTTTTTTGTGATCATCAAAAAATGATAAAGAAAAGCATGACTGCTGATCAACAAATTGTTTTGTATAGCGTTGAGGACGAATATAAGCATGAACAACATCTTGTCCCCATAAAACACCGACACCACCCCAGGAAGCTGTCATTGTATTGACTTTTTGATCATCTCCAGCTGTAATAAGCATCCAATGTTTACCAATATCATTCCAGGCATTCATCTGTAAATCCTGGATATTTATTTTTTGAAATGACATATTGAAATCCTCCTTTTCATGATTATAACACACTATATGCAAAAAAGAAAAAAAGAATAATGAGGTGATGATGGAAAAGTGAAAAAAATGATAAAAATCATTCTTGTGATTTTGTTAGTCGTTTTTTTGTTTATAATAGGAATCACTTTGTATATCGGTAATTATCTCTATGATTATACTTTAAATCCAGCTTCTTCTCATTCGCTGTTTGAAAATATCAATACACAAAAAGAACAGACAGAGTCATAT
>CALUZM010000025.1 GCA_944325245.1 uncultured Massilimicrobiota sp.
CCCCATAAAAATCCTTCAGGAAAACTCATTTTCATTTCCTCCTTTATTTTCCTTAATAGCAATGTATCTGAAATATTACCTAAATATTTCAGATACAAATTCACTCTTTATTAATCTAAATCTTGACCATCAGAGGCAATCACTTTCTGATACCAATAGAAAGAATCTTTTTTAATACGATGAAGATCACCAACACCGTCATCATTCATGTCGACATAGATAAAACCATATCTTTTATCCATCTGCCCTGTTGTAAATGAAACCAAATCAATTGGTCCCCATGTTGTATATCCAAAAATATCAACACCTTCATTTCTTGCTTTCATCAAGCTTTGAATATGACTTCTTAAATAATTAATACGATAATCATCATGAATAGACCCATCTTCTTCCACTTTGTCATGTGCCCCCAAACCATTTTCTACGTCAAAAATAGGGACTTGATATCTATCATATAAGAAATGCAGGAAATATTCATAACCAACAGGATCAATCTGCCAGCCCCAGTCACTGGCTTTTAAATATGGATTCTTGAGATCTACAGAAGCTCCTGCTGCTCCTAGTGATTCTCCTTCATTCTCATGCGTTGTCACAACATTAGACATATAATATGAATAAGCTAGAAAATCAGCTTTTCCTTCCATTAAATCTTGGCGATCGGCATCACTGATCTCAAGCTGAACATTGTTCTCCGCCCAGATTCTCTTGGCATAAGAAGGATAATATCCTCTAATCATCGTATCTGCACAATATCCAAACTTATTCTGGAATTCTTTATAAGCATAAATCACATCATCAGGATCACAAGTATATGGATACACACAGAAACCTGCAATCATGCATCCAACACTGATATTTTCATCAATTTCATGAGCTGCCTTAACAGCCTGCGCTGAAGCTACCATTTGGTTATGCAATTCTGTAAAGGCAACCTGCTTTCCATCTTGTCCATCAAAATGAAGCAAAATATTAATTTCATTAAATGTTAACCATTTATCAACGAGATCCTTATATTCAGTAAAACAAACTTTCGCAAATTCAACAAACTGATGAATCATTTCTCTATTTGTCCATCCACCATATGTTTCTTCCAGATAGACAGGTTCATCATACTTATATAAAGTAATCACAGGATCCATTCCATATTTGCGACATTCCTTAAAAACATCACGATAAAACTCAACACCTTCCTGATTCACACCACCTTCAACACCATGTGGAAAAATTCTGGCCCAGGAAACTGTTGTATTAAAAGTTGTAAATCCCATTTCAGCAAATAATGCGATATCTTCTTTATATCTATGATAAAAATCAATTGCCACATGATTTGTATATTTCACATCATCAAACAATGCATATTTGGCACCTTTTGGTAAATGATCAAATTGACGCATTTTACCTCTTGTCCCATCTGCATTTAAATAATGGATATAACGGCGATCTTTTGTTGTTCCAGCATCACCGAAATCAACTTGAACAGGACTCTTTCCACCTTCATCCCATCCACCTTCAGCTTGGGCAGCACTGATAGAACCACCCCATAAAAATTTATCTGGAAAACTCATTGTTTCTTCCTCCTTTATTTTTTACATCTATAATCAACAATTGGGTCAAAAATATCATACTGATTGTTTTGTTTATCTATATATCAATCAAGGAGAGGTTTGGATTTTCACTGATAAGCACGTACACATAAACATTTTCAATCAGTCGTTTCCAATTGTTGATTATAGATACTTTATATATACTTAAGATATTGAAAACTAACGATTTTTTTGTCTTTCTTCAATATCTTTGAGCATATCAATTCTCACCTGGTGTCTACCACCTTCATACTCACCACTCAGCCATGCATCTACAATCATTTTTGCTAATTCTATACCAACAACTCTGGCTCCAAATGCCAACATATTGGTATTGTTATGCTGGCGTGACAATAATGCTGAGTATGGTTCACTACATGTTACACATCTGATTCCATTAACCTTATTGGCTGCTAATGAAATACCTACACCTGTTCCACAGATGACAATCCCTTTATCCACTTCACCACTGACTACTGCATTGGCTACAGCTTCTCCAGCCACCGGATAATTGAATCTTTCTGTAGAATCAGTCCCATAATTAATTACTTCATAACCATACTTTTCTTTGATATATTCACTGATCTGTTTTTTATACTCCACAGCAACATGATCATTTCCAATTCCTATTTTCATCATATATCCTCCTATCTATTCACACTTGCCATTCTAAAATATGTATATTGTTTTCCTTTTAATGAAACAGATAACTGATGGATATTTTCTGGTGAAGTACAACCACTAAACCCACCATCACCAATGGCATGAATATCCGCTCCGGTTTCTTTCATTTTTAATGCAATCAAACGAATTGTATCGGAATCCGCACATTCAACAGAACTGTTTAAAAATGTCATAGCCAACGTTCCCGGTTTATAGCGATGAATATATTCAACCAGTTCTCTTATCATTTCTGTTGTAATACCATGTCTTGACCCTGGTGCTGGCAAATCAATGCAATCCGCACCTGCATCAATCAATTCTTTAATAATGGCTTTGCTGTCGTAATCAGCAAGGGGATCTCCCAAAACTTTTTCATCAACTCCATCTTCCCATTTTCCTGCAAATACAAAGATTGAGTCCTGAAATTTTGCTTTGATTCTTTTTGTTGCTTCAACAACATCATAAATGGAAGTTCCACTTCCTGGATTACCACCTAAGACAATAAAATCCGCACCTAAATCAATACATTTTTGAACGTGTTCATCACTTGCCAGCATACCTTCTCTACGATAGAGAGCCTTTTTTTCACCATCATCACTGCCAGCTTTCGGACATCCTAAATAAATACCAATGGGGCGACGACATTTTTGTTTCAATTCCTGAAAAGACAAACCACAAAGGCCAGGATTTTGATCAAGATGATCTAAATCAAAAGTATTCAACATCACCATATCAGCCCCAAAAGCAAACATCAATTCACTATTCGTCACACCTCTTACTAAACCACTTCCTGCAAACAAGAGATGTTGTCCCATGACAACACGCCCTTCTGATCTCAAAATGGATTCTTTAAGTTCCATTGGTGACATTTTTTCAATATCATCACCTGTTGCACTTATTAAACGTGTTATAGCCATAGTTTCCCTACTTTCCTAAAACCTGTAAAGCATGATCAAGAACTTTCGCTCCATTCATCATACCATAATCCTGCATATTGATGACTTCTACTGGTTTATTCGCATATTTCTTTTGAACATTTTTTAGTTGATAACGTACTTGTGGTCCAAGCAATATGATATCAGCCTGATCTCCATATTTTTCAATATCTCCAACAGGATGAGCTTCAATATGTACAGATAATCCCTTCTCTTTTGCAGCATCTTCCATACGTGTCACAAGCAAACTTGTAGACATTCCTGCTGCACATACTAATAAAATATTCATTATAGCCTTCCTCCTTTATTTTATAGCTTTCTAAGTTCCTGACAAATCTCCTGATAACTCTTTTCTTTTCCAAATAAAGCTGATGTTCCTAAGATAAAACCATCAACACCTATTTTGGATAAAGTCGCAATTCTTTCTGGTGAACAAGCCCCATCAATCATGACCTTATATCCATATTGGTCTTTCACCTCACAAAATTGTTCAAATTTATGATCAACGAAAGATAAATATTTTTGTCCTGCAAAACCTGGATTCACACTCATAACCAAAACATAATCGACAAGACTTAATGTTTCTTTCACAGTTTCAAAAGATGTTCCTGGATTCACTGCAATACCTGCTTTGACACCTGCATCTTTAATCATCTGTAAAGTTCTTGTAATATGATGATCAGTTTCAGGATGAACATAAATAATCTGAACACCAATATCTGCAAATTTTTGAATATAATCACTTGGTTTTGTAACCATTAAATGAACATCACATGGCTTTGTTGCTGTCTTCACGATATATTCAATATCTTGAAGTCCCATTCCAAAATTAGGAACAAAACTGCCATCCATGACATCTAAATGAAAAATGTCAATGCCACCTTCTTCTAAATCTTTCACTTCTTTTTCTAAATGCCCAAAATTGGCACACATCATACTCGGACATAATAATTTTCCCATATTACCCTCCTAAAGAAAACGTTTACTCAAACGATAAAATTTCTTGTTCTTCTAGACATATTTTAATTAATATGAGTAAACGTTTCCACACATGTTCATGGCACACATTGTGCCATGATAAAAAAGTGTTCATAACATCAAAGAAAGTAGAATTTTTGCATCCTACTTTTTTGTTTTCCATTAAGATTTTTCTCTAATGAAACGCTGATACCAATAGAAAGAATCCTTAGGTATACGTTTTAATGTCCCACTACCATCATCTTGGCGATCAACATATATAAATCCATAACGCTTAGACATATATCCTTCACTCGTGGAAACGACATCCATCGCCGCCCAAGTTAAATATCCTATAACATCAACACCATCTTCAATCGCAAGTTCCATCTGTTCAATGTGTTTTTGAAGATAATCAATTCTATAATCATCATGAACTTTTCCATTTTCTACCTGATCATAAGTTCCTAATCCATTTTCGACAATCATGATGGGTTTTTCATATCTTTCATACATCTGATTCAGCATAATTCTTAATCCTACTGGATCTATCGTCCAGCCAAAAGGAGTGGTTTCCAGTTTGGGATTGGTTGTGATTCCTTCACTGGAAGCGACACCACTTTTATAGTATGAAACGGCAATAAAATCCAAGGTATTCTCTTGAATCATCTGAATATCTTCTTCAAGCATTTCTATATGATATTGTTGGAGTTCTTTTAAAAAATAATAAGGAAAATGACCTTTTACCATCACATCCGTATATCGATAATTACTGCGATCTGCTTTCATCATCAACTGATAATCCTCTGGCGATGATGTCAGTGGATAACATGGTGAACCTGCTACCTCACAGCCAACTTTAAGTGTAGCATCTGTTTCATGGCAAATTTTCACTAAAATAGCATTGGCCAACAATTGATGGTAAGCACATTGATGAAGAATTTCCTCTCTGTTTTGTCCCTTTTGAACAATTGTTCCAGAGACCATATATAAAGCATGATTCATAACATTGATTTCACAAAAGGAAATCCAGTATTTTACACGATCATGATATCGATGAACAATCGTTTTGACATAATGTTCATAAAGTTCTACAACTTTTTTGTTATAGAAACCATTATATTTTTCTACAACCCATACAGGCATATCAAAATGAATCGTTGTAATAATGGGTTCAATATGATGTTTGATTAATTCATCAATGACATGATCATAAAACTGTAATCCTTCTTCATTGGGTGTCAAAGAATCATCTAAAAAAATTCTTGACCAAAGTATGGAAAAACGCAAAGCTTTTAATCCCATTTGAGCATATAATGCAATGTCTTCCTTATAATTTTCATAAAATTCTACACCTTTTTGAGAAGGATAAAAACCTGTAGGCCTTTCCATATAGATGCCTGGATTATCTAAATATTGAAAACGTGTGTCCTTACCAGAAGGAATTAAATCGACAACAGTTTCACTTCTGGAATCATACCCACCTTCACATTGACCTCCACTGATAGAACTTCCCCATAAAAAATTCTTTGACATTATTTCATCCTCCTTAACTCATCAATTACATCACTTAAAGATGGTAAAACATCCATAGTCATACGTGCATGTTTCTCATCTGGCTGCTTTAAGTCTGGAATGCAAATGACAGGTATCTTAGCACGATAGGCTGCTTCAATGCCCGTTTCACTATCTTCTAATACCAAAGCTTCATTAGGATGAATGGAAAGTTCTTCACAGGCTTTTAAAAAAATATCAGGAGCTGGTTTTCCCGCTTTGACATCCGTTCCACATACTACCACATCAAAATATTTGAGAACAGAATACGGTTGAAAAAGACGCTGAACTCTTTGTCTATCACTAGAAGTCGCAATAGCCAATTTTATATCTTGTGTTTTTAAGTATTGCAGTAATGCTTTTAATCCTGGTTTTAAGGGAACGACCTGATTTTCCCATTTTTCATGAAAGTTTTGAAAATATTCCTTAAAATCTTCATTTTGAAAGTCAAGATGATAGTGCTCTCTCATCGAATTCAATGCACCATCGATGGATTTTCCAGTAAAACAAAGACAATAATCATCAAGTGAGAGATGAACACCTATTGTTTGAAAAAATCTGCTGAAGAATTGATAATTCACGACTTCTGTATCAATCATCAATCCATCCATATCAAAAATGACAGCTTTAACCATTATTCATACCCCTTAATCAGTAAATATCTTTTGTGTAGAACCACATCCCACACCTGCTCTATCGATTCCTAATTCAATCAATTCAATAAGACGTTCTCTAGAACGTACACAGCCAGAACCTTTGACTTTAATTCTTCCATCAGCCTTTTCAACAAGATATTGGATAATCTCAGGTGTTGCTCCAACATTATGGTCACCCTTAAAATAACCTGTAGATGTTTTAATAAAATCAGCATGTCCTTTCACACAGCATTCTAACGCTTCCCCTGCTTCTTCTTGAGTAAGAGCATCCGTTTCGACAATGACTTTTAGTCCGACATGATTTTGATGGCAGATTTCACTGACTTGTCTAATTTCTTCACTGACATAATCAAAATCTCGACTTTTGATTCTGCCATAGTTGGCAACCATATCTATTTCAAAAATACCACCTGCATGAATAATATCTCGGCACTGTTGGACTTTGGTCAAACTCTGACTTGAACCAAATGGAAAATCCAATACAACACATAATAATGTTTCACTGCCCTGAATGCAATCTTTAGCGATTTCAATCGCATCTGGATTGACACAGACTGTTTTGCATCCTAAACGCACACCAACCATAATATTGTCTTTCAGCTGTTTGACTGTCATAGCTGGATCAAGTACAGCATGATCAATATATGCTGCTAATTCTTTATTTGTATATGTCTTCATTGTGCTCCCTCTTTTCTTTATATAATCATTGAGAAAAGAAATCACTCATCAACGAGTGATTTCCTAACTAATCTAAATCTTCACCATTTGAACGAATAACTTTCTGATACCAATAAAATGAATCTTTTCTTGAACGATGTAAATCACCATGACCCTGATCATCCATATCAACATATATAAATCCATATTTTTTATCCATCTGTCCTGTTCCTGCAGAAACCAGATCAATACATCCCCAAGTTGTATAACCAAAAAGATTCACGCCTTCTTCAACAGCTTCTTTCATACGTTGAATATGTTGGCGATGATATTCAATTCTATCTTTATCATGGCAAATACCATCTTCACCTTCTGATTCAATCAAACCAATTCCATTTTCTACATCAAATAAAGGAACTTGGTAACGATCATTTAAAATATGTAAGAAATGTTTAAATCCTAATGGATCAATTTGCCATCCCCAAGCATTAGCTTTTAAGTATGGGTTCTTCACTGTACCTAAAACATTACCACCTGTGATATTAGACTGTTCTGCTTCATGCGTCGTCACAGTACCTGAAGAATAATATGAGAATCCCAAAAAGTCTGCCTTTCCTTCTTTCAAAGTACGTTTATCTTCTTCACTGATATGCAAGTCCACATCCCATTCTTTCCATACACGTTTGGCAAAGCTTGGATATTCTCCTCTGACTTGTGTATCTGCACTATAACAGAAGAAATCCTGGAATTTCTTATAGCATGCGAATGCATCTTCTGGATCTGGTGTTAAAGGATAAGACATATTTCCACAAATCATAGCTCCAACTTTTAGATTTGGATCAATTTCATGAGCCACAATTGTTGCTTTTGCTGCAGCGACCAATTGATTATGTAAATAAAACAAATTGCGCTGTGCCTTTTCTTTTGGTGTATCATCACCTGGCATGATGATATTAATTTCATTAAAAGTCATCCATTTATTGACTAAATCTTTATATTCTGTAAAGCAGACTCTCGCAAATTCAACGAATTCATCAATCATGGCACGGTTTGTCCAACCACCATGCTGTTCATTTAAAGAAACAGGTTCATCATACTTATACAAAGTAATGACAGGATCCATACCATATTTACGACATTCCATAAAGACATCTCGATAGAAATCCACACCTTCTTGATTCACTCCACCTTGAATACCATACGGATAGATTCTTGCCCAAGAAATAGATGTATTAAATGTTGTATACCCCATTTCTGCCATCAAAGCAATATCTTCCTTATAATGATGATAAAAATCACTAGCAACATGATTTGTATAATGCAAATCATCAAAAAGCTGATATTTGGCTCCCTTTGGTAACTCATCAACAGGTTCCCAAGTCATATGTGCTCTTTGACCATTTTCATCCAAATACCATATCTGACGACGCTGTGTTGTTGATCCTGCCGTACAATAATCTACAGAAACAGGTGATTTTCCACCTTCATTCCATCCTCCTTCAATCTGAGCAGCACTCACTGAACCACCCCATAAAAAATCTTTAGGAAAACTCACGATTTTATTCCTCCTTTATCTTTTGATATTTCTATTGTAAATCACTCTTTTCCTAGTTTCGATATATGTTATCGGCACAATGTGTGCCATAAACAAAAAAAGATTTCCTCACAAGAAGAAATCATTCCTTTGAAAAACTGTTTCTTATTTTTTCAATCAAATCAATACAATCAATAGAATCCTGTAAACTCATACGGGGACTTTCCACAAGTCCTTCCTTGAGACAGCGATGCACTTCTTCAATTTCTCCAAAGAAATCATCATTAACATAAGGTTTTTCAATATGATGTGCATTGCCCTCAACATCGATAATCGTGGCCTCTGTAGGACGATAAAAAGGCTGTGCTAAAATTTTTCCTTTAGTTCCTATTATTTCTAAAATAGGATCTTTCTTTTCATCAAAAGCCATTTCCATCAAAGCTTTTTGACCACTTTCAAAAGTGATTGTCACCTGATCATGACTATCCACCCCATAGCGAAATTGTACCTGAGAATCAATAGAAGCTACTGCAGAATGAATATAATCCAAAGTACTGGCGACATTATAACTGCCCACATCGTTTAAAATTCCACCCTGCTGGTGATCAAACAAATAATGTCCTTCTAAATAATCCCTATTATAACAAAATCGTGTTTCAACACTTAACAGTTCACCAATTTCTTTGTTTTCTAAACATTCCTTAATATCTTGAATCAAAGGAATAAAACGTGTTTTCATAGCTTCCATAAAAAAAGTTTGATTCTTCAAAGCTTCCTGTTTTAAATCTTCCATCTGCCATTTATAAAGTGTTGCCGGTTTTTCACAAAGAACTGCTTTATGATGTTGGAGAGCTTTTTTGGCCCAGCGATAATGATCAATATGTCTCATAGCCAGATACACTGCATCGACGTTATCATCATCTAATAATGCTTCATAATCATGATAAACCAACACATTTGGATGGTCTTTTAAAAATCTTTCACATTTGCTTTCTGTATAAGAAGCTGCAGCATAAAGTTGACCATTTTCACTCTTTTCTAAACTTCTCATAAAGCGTTGTGCAATATTTCCTATTCCCAATATTCCCCATTGAATCATAAGTCCATTCCTCCTTGTGCTTTATTATACCTCTTTTGATATATCTCATCTATGTAGATTTTTGTCATATTTTATGACTAAAGAATATTCTATCACAAAATATGTTTTTTCTAGGAAAAAGTTATAAAAAAATATATAATAAATTTAGGAGTTGACATTTTATGGATAAAAAAAAGAGTTTATCAATAAAAGAAATAGCAAAACTGGCCAATGTATCTGTGGCTACAGTTTCACGCGTTATTAATAATAATGGTCGCTTTTCTGAAGAAACAAGAATCAAAGTTCAAAAAATTATTGATCAATATGGATACAGAGCTAATATGGCAGCAAAAAGCTTGAGAATGTCAAAATCAAAAACAGTGGGTGTTATTGTTCCCAATATTAACAACGAATGGTTTTCCCATCTTGTTTTAGAAATCGAAAAATATTTTTTTGAAAAAAATTATTCTGTTTTTATATGCAATACTTCGCAAACTGAAGAAAAAGAAATTGCTTATTTTAAATCTCTTGATTCTAAACTGGTAGATGGGATCATGTGTATATCTGGAAGTGAAGAACTACCAACCAATATCATTACAAGAGATATTCCCATTGTCTGTATTGACCGAAAGCCTAAATATCACCATAACGTTTATTATGTAGAATCTAATCACTATAGTGGTGGCTATCTAGCAACTGAAGAATTGATTAAAAAAGGTTGTAAACGGATTGCAATTATTTCGCGTAATAAATCCTTATCAGTGAATCAGCAACGACTGGAAGGATATCGTCAGGCTTTAAAAGACTATGGTCTTGTCGCTCATAAAGAATTACAGATTTTATTGGATATTTCATCTTCTAATTATGATGGTGCAAAACATGCGACTGAAAAGCTCATTCAATCAGGCATTCCTTTTGATGGCATCTTTGCAACTAATGATTGGCGAGCTTATGGTGTCTTAGTCGCCTTAGCAGAAAATCATATTCGTGTTCCTGAAGACGTCAAAGTGATTGGATTTGATGACATTCCTATTTCTTATGCCTGTCAGCCATCATTATCAACAATTCATCAAAATACCAAACAGCTTGCCCAAAAAGCCTCTGGCTTATTATTATCATTAATGAATGGAGAAACTGTGAATAGCGATGAAAAACACTATATTTTACCTGTAGAATTGATTCAAAGAGATTCTACAAGCTTATAAAAAGGGCTAAAGCTAAAGCCCTTTTTATAATGCTTTATTTATTTGATAATAGCGCCAGCAGTCTCGACATATATAAAAGATCAAAAACAAAATCATCGTACTATAATACAAAGACTGTAAATAGATCAATAAAATTATAGCCATCAGACATATGAACAGAACAACTTTTTGAATCTTAAAATGAGACATATAGACTTCTTTAAACATCTGCCAGGCTTCTAATAATATTGTTAAGCAGGCAGATAAAACAAGGCAATCAATCAGACTCATTTGAAAAGAAGATGAATAGCTTGTATATAGATATCCCTGTCCTAAAAGATTTCTCATGATGACCAGATAAATAAAACTGATTCCATAATGAATTCCTATTCTCTCTTTCATAAAGTATCCCTCCTTAACGTTTCCATAAAATTCTTCACATAATAACGTGTTAATAACAGCTTTTTTTGGCTTTTTAAAATCAAAATATATCTTCTTTGAACCTCTGGTATAATACTCTCTATCTTGTGAATATTGACCAGAGTTGATTTATTAATTCTAATAAAACCATAAGGCTTCAGTTTTTCCTCTAATTCATAAAGTTTCTGATAGATCTGATATTGAAGATGCTCACTATGGACGAATGCCTCTTTTGAATAGCCTTCAATAAAATCAATCTGATGTGGTAAAAGTTTATATTGTTTTTCATCAGCATAACAAAGAACATATTTTTGATGTAGGCTCTGTAAGTATAAAATCAAATCTTCTATATGTTCCATAGAAAAGTAATAACACATACCTTCATAATCAAAACCTTTTTCTACAATCACAATATCTAACTGCTGATATTCTCTTAGCATAGATTTTAAAGTATCAAGATGATCAGGTGCACATATGATTTTCATAGGACTTCCTCCAATTCACAAATGTAAGAATCAATCACCTGATTATTTTCATCTCGATATTTTATTTTGAGTTTTGATAAATGATCTAACGGCTGATGAATAAAACGTTTATCGAAGAAAAGTTCATAACGATTTTGATCAAGAACATTATTATACATCAGAATCAAGTTTTCTTCTTGATTTTCATTGACTGTATAAAACAAGATATCTGTTATCTGATCTTGATTTTGTTTTAATGTTATCTGTGGTGGTGGATCAGTGATAACATTCATATCATATTTCAGGTTTTCCATACAGATATTTTCATCTTCATAACGATAACTATGAGATGAAACTTGTTCTAAAGTCGACATCTGCTGATAATAACACTCGCCATTTTGATTATAAAGCTTTAATACAAAATTGAAGGATTTTGTATAATCTTGAATATTTTGAATCTCACTATAACGATCATCTTGAACATAAACACCTACATAACCTGGAAATGCTGTCGTTTCTCCTTCTTCATATTCAACAGTCTGAAACGGTCCAGACGAAGAGACAATGACCTTATCATAATTCAAAATCTGATATTCAACTTGACTTAAGTCTTTGAATAAATCCTGACGAATATAGATTTCAATAGGTGTATAGGATACAAGTTCTTCTTCTAAAAACAGTGTGCTCTGTTGTTCTTTTCGATAACCAAAAGGCAAGATTTTATAATCTTCTTCGTTCACTTTTAAATAGTATGATTCTTCATATAAAACTTCCTGTTGGATCTGTTTTAAAAAGCCATCCTTCATATAAACAATACCTAAAAGACTCGCTAAAGAAAGAACAATAATGATTGCTTTTTGATGAAATGAATAGGATAAAGATTGAACATGGATTTGGATATAATCTTCTTCTAAAAAATGATTGATTTTGATCATATGATATAAAACCATAATCAAAACTATTTCTAAGACAATCATGAAAAAGGCAGCTATTAGCATGAAAGATGCTTCATTTGTTTTCAAAATCAATTCACCCAACAATAAAGCGATCACATAAACTGTCAAATATATACGATAGCTATATCTATATTTTTTTAAAGCAGGATAATCAACAACTATATGATCAATCCCTATATAGACAAATGCCAATGCTAGTAACCAAATCCACTGGTTGAAAAAATACAATTGAAACAGTTCCATTACAAAACTGACTATCCATAATCCTAAAGATATCAACAGTTCTCTTAATTTCACCCTTCTAAAAACAATGATAATTCCCACAATAATAATCATCATTGATAAAGCATCTGGAAAAAGTTCTATGCTATTGATTGAAAACGAAATACCTAGAAGCAACCAGAGCCCTAAAGCTATGATACCGATTCCCATCCTACTCACCTCTTTCACTTATGATTATACATGATTGTGTGAAAAAATGGTTAAATATTCTCTCACATAGCCAAAAACATGTCTCAGTTGCCAAATAAAAAAGGGATTGCGTTAATCCCTAAAAATGACCCTTGATTTGTTGTATGAATTTCTGATAAGAATCAATCACCTGATCACACCATTGATCAAATGTTTCATCTTTAACTTTCTTTTCTGGATGCTGTTCCATATAGTCAAGATACATCTTCAACCCTTCCTGAATCATAATATGATTTTGAAAATCAGGAATATCTCTTTGAATTTTTGACATATCAAACAGACATGAATATTGCTTATCTCCTAGAATTGATGATTCAATATCATAAGTTTGAGAGAGTGCTAATGTATCACTGGCAATATGAATGATTTTTGGTTCTTTGTTTAATAAGGCATATAAATCACGATAAATCATATCCCAGTTCACCACAACAGGATTAATATTATGATAAGCCTGACCAATTGTCTTTTCATTATTAATCAGTTGAATAAAATTATAAGCAAAATCCTGATTATGAGTACAATGCCATGTGCTCTTACCATCACCATGAACAATGACTGGCTTATCATTTAAAATACGATCAACTACACTCCAACAGCTTTTTCCTTTGACACTTAAAGGAATACGATCATATCCATAAGTTTGTGAAGGACGCACAATCGTAATAGGAAAACCAAATTCTTCATAAGCTTTCATAAAGATTTGTTCACATTTTGTTTTCTCTCTTCCATATTCAGAATAGATATTATTTTGTTCATGTGATTCATGAATCATCACAGCTGTTTCATGATTATAAGTCACAACTGTAGATATAAAGATATATTGTTGAATCTTTCCTTTAAATAACTGAATTTGTTTAATAGCTTCTTCTGGCTTATAGATAATGAAGTTACAAACAATATCAAAAGAATAATCTTTTAAAATTTCTTCCATTTTTGCAGTATCATGAAAATCACAGATTATCTGATGAGCATGTTCAGGTAAAGACTTATGTCCACGATTCATAACGTATAATTCAATATCCTGATTTTGAGTTAATGCTTCACATATAGGCAGAGATATTGTACCTGTTCCACCAATTAATAAAACTTTTAAAGGTTTCTTTGTAAGTATCATCTTATTCATCTCCATTTATTTGACTATTTTCATTATAACAAGAAAATGAAACATTGAAAATATTTTTCAATGTTTCAAATCCATTCTAATAATCTACCTGATTCTCTAAATCTTCACCTTGTGTCTGAATCACTTTCTGATACCAGTAGAATGATTTTTTAGGATAACGTTTTAAATCCAAAAGATCTTCAAAATCTCTATTGACATAGACAAAACCATATCTTTTTCTAATCTCTTTATGACTACTTAAAAAGTCAATTGGACTCCAAGCTAAATATCCCATTAAATCTACACCATCATGTAAAACAGCTCTTTTAATGCTGGTAATATGTTTTTGATAATAAGAAATTCTTTCATCATCATAAACTTTTCCATTTACCAGTTTTTCATCAATACCTATACCATTTTCTACAATGAACAATGGTTTATGATAACGATGATAAAAATCAACTAAAGAATATCTCAATCCTTCACTATCAATTTGCCATCCCCATTCATTAGCCTGATAATGAGGATTTTTTATTCCACGATTATCAAATAGTATCGCATTTTCTAATTCCGTTAAATCTTCAATATCTTCAAAAGAACTTTGAACATTGCTGCGATAATAAGAGAAAGCTAAATAATCAAGTTTTAAAGAAGCTGATTTAACAATACGTCTTTCTTCTTCATTAAAATCAATAGAAATATCTCTTTGTTTCATGAAATTTAAAAAATATTCTGGTAATTCACCACTTGTCATAATATCAAAAGGCAAATAATTGTGCATTTTATTTTTAAAATCAGCTGCAATTATATCTTCGCTCTTACAAGTCAATGGATAAAATGGAGCATGTCCCAACATTCCCCCAACTTGAGCCTGTGGATCAATACGTTTAATGGTTTCTACAGCTTTCGCATGTGCGACTTCAACGTTCACTGTTAATTGAGCAAACAGTTCTTCCTGACTCATATCATCAGGTTTATGCACACCTGCTACCAAACTTGGGTGATAAGGTGCCAGGTTAATCTCATTATAAGTGATATAATATTTAACTTTTCCTTTTAATCTTTCGACAACACTTTCAACATGTTTTTCATAAAAATCAATAACTTTTTTATTAAGAAAACCATTATATGCTTTAGCTAGATGATCAGGCATATCAAAGTGTACTAAAGAGACAACCGGTTCAATACCTTTTTCTAAAAGGTAATCAACCATATCTTCATAATACGCTAAACCTGCTTCATTTGGTTTTTCATCATCTCCCATAGGATGAATTCTTGACCACACGACAGAAAAACGATAAGCTTTAAATCCCATCTCTGCCATATAATCAATATCTTCCTTATAATGATGATAATGATCTGTTGCGACAGCAGTATCGCAAAACATTGGCGCAATACCTGGTTCTGGTACAACTTCTAATGTATCATAAACATTCAGACCTTTGCCATCTTCCAAATAGGCTCCTTCAGCCTGAACATTACTGAGGGCTCCACCCCATAAAAAATCTTCTTTTAATCGACTCATATTTTCTTTCCTCACTTTGTTGTCATCATGATTGTCATCTTTCCTGCAAACTGAACTTCTAATCCTTTTGGAATCAAAAAATTATCTCCCAATTTGATGTCTATATCATTGGCTTTGCCATTTCCTTTAATCACTGTTGCCAACTGATAGTTATCATCTTGAAATCTTCCTGATTCCTCAATTTCTAATCTTGTTACTGTAAAGGAATCATTAGAAATAAAAACAGTTTTCGTTAGACCATCTTTCTTTTCTATAACTGGTTCTATATGGTTTTCCATATCATGAGGATCATATGAAAGACAGTCAATAGCTTCTTCCAAATGAAGTTCACGTTCCTGACCATTTTCATCTTGACGATGATAATCATAAAAACGATATGTTATATCTGTTGCCTGTTGGATTTCATAGACAATACTTCCTTTTCTTAAGGCGTGTAATAGCCCAGCAGGTAAATAAACAAAATCATCTTGATGTACATCTAAATGCTTAATCAATTCATCCCAGCGATTTTCTTGAATATAGTGTCTTAAATCAGCTTCATCTTTCGCATGATGCCCATAAACAATATTGGCACCTTCCTTGGCTTCGATAAAATACCAGGCTTCATTTTTACCACTGGAAAATCCTTTTTTCTTGGCGTGCTTAGCATCAGGGTGAACCTGTATACTTAAATCATCTTCTGGCGCAACCAGTGAAATAATAACCGGAAATTCTTCTCCAGGATGACCAAATAGTTCCTGATGATTTTCCCATAATTCAAGTAATGTCTTGCCTTGAAATGGTTCACTGATACATATTGTTGATGCATCTTTTTGAGCACTAAATGACCATGATTGTCCTATTCCATCTGGGAAATCATCATATCCAAAATAATCCTTAACCAATGTATGTCCCCAAATCGCAGGACGAGGAATTGGTTTAAAAAATAGAATATTATTCATTCTTCCACCTCCATCTTTATTATATAAAATCTGTCTCTATCTTCCATTGTTTAAAAAGTCATAAGTTATGACTTTTGACCCTATAAATAAAAAAGGCAATATTATGCCCCATACATAAACAATGCAAATAATCCCATGATTGTCATAATCACAGATAGGTAATAACCTAATTTCATCGCATTGACTTGAATCTCAAAACCATATTTATTTTTAAGATAATGATTTGTCTGTTTCGCTTTTGTGGCATGATAATCCCCAAGTAATGCAAAAACAACCACAATAATTCTCATTGGTAAGCTTGTTCCAATGCCTTCTCCAATGAAGTTCCATGGAAAAATAGCACAAACAAGTGAAACAATAGCCGCAAACAAAGATGCCGCAATATACGGATTTTTAGCATCCTTATGTTTTTCCTGTTGCTTTTTTTGTTGCTGAGATGTTTGATGAGCTTGTGATTTTGTTTTTTTCTTGTTTTCCTTATATTTATCAGCATAACTTTTTTGAGGCACAATCACTACTTCTGCCCCACAATGATCACAAAATTGTGCATGATCACTTATTTTCTTTCCACATTTTCTACAATACATGATATCTCAACTCCTATTTCAAAATAACTTGTGTTAAATTCACTAATGCAATAAACAAGCTGACAAAGATACAAACATAAGCATAACTTTTATTACCATTAGGTTCATATCCTGCCTTTTTATCTTTTCTATCAATATATAGAGATAGACATCCACATATAATAGAAATGATATACATGATTAGACTGATATAAAATGGGAAAACTGTATTCCCACCAAAAGCATCAATAATAGTGGGTAAAACAAAATCAAAAACAACCAAACCAAACAATAAAAGAGAAAGTCCCAACATGGCCCAATTATTCTTTCTCGTATTCTTTTTTAATTTTACCTTTTCGTTTTTTCTTTCCTTTATTTTTGATTCACTTAATGGTTTTCCACAATAGGTGCAAAATTCAGCATCATCTGGTAAATCCTTATAACAATTTGGACATGTTTTCATAATATACTTCCTCCTTCGAATAAAAGAAGGGCTGTAAATAAACGCGTTTGACAGCCCTTTTTATGTTCTTAAAAATTATTCTGCATTTGCAGTTGCTTCAGCTTCAATTCTTTGAACTTCTGATTTTTCATAAGCTTTCCAGAATGGATAGAAAATCACTAAACCAATTGCAAAGTTAATAAATACAATGATTACACCACCGATTGATCCACCATTACTCAAGTATCCTAAGATTGGTGATGGTGTAGCCCAAGGTAATGTCATATACATCTTACCAACAAATCCAATGTCAGTTAAGAAATATGTTAATGCAGCAGTAATTGTATGTGTTAAAACAAATGGGATGATCAAGAATGCATTTAACACAACTGGCAAACCAAACATAATTGGTTCAACAATACAGAAGACAGCTGGAGGTAAACAGATTGTAGCCAATGGTTTTAAATGAGGCAATTTCTTGCTTGACATATACATGTAAACTAAGATTGGCCAACATGAAGATACCCATTGAGACAATCTACATAAGTTAGGTGTCCAAACATATGGTAAATCAGCGACAGCAGTACCAGCCACGAATGCAGCATTATTTTCAGCAATCCATGTATTTGTAAAGGCATTAATAACAGCTCCTGTGATATTATCACCATGTAAACCGCAAGTCCATAATAATGCAGATAAGAATTGTTGTAATGTATATACGGCAATATTATCAGCAGCAGAGAAGATTGGTAATAATACATTTCCAACTAATTCTGGAATATTGAACCCAGCTAAAGTTCTAATTCCCCAGCAGACAATTGTAATAAAGAAGTATGGGATAATAGCTGAGAAACTATCTGCAACTGCTGGTGGAACACCATCAGGCAAAGTGATTTTAATATTGTGTTTATAACAGATACTTACAATATTAATTGCAATAGCTCCTGCAACCATGGCAGTGATAACCCCTGCACCACCCCAATAAGTTGTTTCAAGTGCAGCAGGAAGTGATGCAGCATCAACACCTTCAACAAACAATTGACCAACAGAGTCATAATTCAATAAAATGAAAGCGAAGAATGCTCCGACAGCTCCAGTTGTTTTGTTGAAACCTTTGATTTCAGCATACTCAGAACCAAATGCAATAACAATGTAGATAGCCATAAATCCCATTGATAAGCTGTTAACAAGTGAAATATCAGCAGCCCAAGGTTTTAAGAATGGCAATAAAGCAGTTTCCGTCAATTGACCATCTGATGCAAACAGGTTGATAACCAAGAAAATAGATCCAACCATTGTAACCCCAATGGCAGCTACCATCCCGTTAACCAATGCTCGAACAAATGGAATTTGTCCAAACTTTGTCATCGGACCGGCAATAACGTCAACTTTCTCCATGAGTGAGTCCATAAAAGACTTCTTTTCAGTAGACATAAAATTTTCTCCCTTCTCTTTAAATTTTAAAAACGTGTAAACGTTTTCTCTACACTTCATATTTTATCTTTTCTTCACAAAATTTCCACATTATCATTTGTCACAACTAATGTCACTTTTCTCACAAAAAGTGCCTAATATGCTGATTTTTCGTCATTTTTGTTATAAATCTTTTGTACGATTTTATCGAGAAATCGTTTACACAAAGTCTATGATTTGTTATAATTTTGAAATTAAGGAGGGGTGCATATGAAATTAAAGAAAGATGAGATAGAAATTTTAAAATTACTTATCACATCTACTGATTATATTTCTTCCTATGATATTGCGACAATCACTGGCATTAATCGACGTTTAGTCAGAGATGAAATTGCCAATATCAAAGTGATTTTAAAAGATTTAGGTTATGAACTGATTTCTAAAACGTCTAAAGGATATATGATCAAAAACAAATCATCCTCTTCTCTTAAAACTTTGCAGTCTTTTATTGAAGATGCCCAAAAACATCGTGAATCTTTATTCCCTACTCAGCCATGGGAAAGAGAAAACTATATTTTAAAACGTCTGATTGATATTGATGATTATGTGAAGATTGATCAGTTGGCTGAAGAACTATTGGTCAGTCGTTCGACCATTTCTAATGACATCAAAAATTGTCGTCGTGCCATGAAAAAATATCATCTTTCACTCTCACAAAAGCCCAACTATGGAATTAAAATTTTAGGGAAGGAAGTTGATAAAAGAAAACCGATTTGTGATTTCCTTTTTACCAATTTAAGACAGTCAGAAATGTTTTATGATTATCTGAATTCATTTATTTTAGAAGCAACATCATTAGAATATGGGATTTTAAAAATCATCAAAAATAATCAGATA
Source organism: uncultured Massilimicrobiota sp. (assembly GCA_944325245.1). Lineage (GTDB taxonomy): Bacteria > Bacillota_I > Bacilli_A > Erysipelotrichales > Coprobacillaceae > Allocoprobacillus. The sequence goes on from CALUZM010000025.1 coordinate 19,999, forward strand.
GAGTTTTCTGATTTTGCTTTATGTGATTTTCTTTTATCCTTATCTATCACTCTTTCACGTATTATTCGCCAAAAAACCATTCAGGAATCACCAGATATTGCATCAATAGCCTCACGTCGTGAATTTGATGCAGCCAAAGAAATCGCTCTATTTATAGAAAAAAATACTGACTATCATCTCAATATACATGAGATTCACTGGATTGCGATTGAACTGATCTGTAAACGTTCAACTCAAGGTTTGACATTCCATCAGGATCCAACTGTTATTATGATAACCAATGAAATTCTACAAACCATCGCCAAGCAGACATTATTTCAGTTTGATAATGAAAAATTCAATCATACTTTTAATCTCTATGTAGAAAATGCTTTACTTAGAATTAAATATGATGAAAAAATCAGGAATCCACTTTTTGATGAATTAAAAACAACTTATCCTCTTGGCTATTATTTTGCGGAAATATCTTCATCCATTATTGAAAAATATACCAAAAGAAAATTATCTATGAGTGAATTGGCTTTCTTTGCAGTCATTTTCAATAATGCTATCTTTAATCGTCATACCCCAAAAAAGAAAGTTTTACTTTTATGTGGTTTAGGTGGTGGTGCACAGGATTTGTCCGCTTATCAGATTTTAAAACATTTTGAAAATCAAATTAATATTATCAAGACATTATCTTACTATAAACTGCCTGATGAAAATCTAGCACAATACGATTTTATCATCTCTACTGTTCCTATTCATAGAAATCTTTCGATACCTTATATCAATATTTCATCTATTATTACATCAGATGATATAGACTCCATCAATAATTTTTTAATTTATCAGTATCATCAAAATATTCTCAAAACAACTTTCTTGCCTCAACTTTATAAAGACCATGTCTCTGCCAGAAGTAAAAACGAAGTCATCAAAGAATTTTATCAATTGCTTAAAAATCAGTTTCCACAAATTAAAGAATCATTCAAAATGCATATAGCTAATTCTGAATATCATCAAATGACTATTTATCCACATCAAATAGCATTAATCAGATTGAATAAACCAATTAATAACAATGATATTCTTTCCGTTATCATTCTCAACAAAAGTATCATGTGGAATAAAAAAGAAGTACGCATTGTTATTTTATTCTCTTGTGTTGATCCTCATCACTTTATTTATAATACACTCAGCGATACTTTAAAAAGTTTGACTGCACATCAGGAAGATATTCTTGAAATCATGAATCATCCATCCTATCCACAATTTATGAATACTATTTTCAAACATCAAAAACTTATGAATTTGTAAAAGCGAGCCGTTGATATAAACAGCTCGCTTCTTTGATTAAAAATTCTTAACTTGTTTTTCAAATTCATCTAACCAATCAGATGAATAGTTTTCAATCATACCCATATCAGAAAGTTGTGTTAATTCACTATCTAAAGGTAATTGACCAAGTATCTTTAAATCATATTTATCTGCCACATCTTGCAGATGACTTTTTCCAAAGACGAAAATTTTCTTGCCACAATCTGGACATTGTACATAACTCATATTTTCTACAATACCTAAAATAGGAATATTCATTTTCTTTGCCATATTGACAGCTTTAGAAACAATCATGCTAACAAGTTCCTGTGGACTTGTCACAATCACAATACCATCTAAAGGTAAAGACTGAAAGATTGTCAGAGGGACATCTCCTGTTCCTGGAGGCATATCAACGAACATATAATCCACTTCGCCCCATCTGACATCACTCCAGAATTGTTTAATCATACCTGCTAAAATAGGTCCACGCCAGACCACTGGTTCTTCAGCATTATCTAATAAAAGATTCGTTGACATAATCTCAATACCCTCTAAAGACTTGGCTGGAATAATTTCTTCTCCATTAGAATAAATCTGTGTCCCTTCTACACCAAATGTTTTGGCAATTGATGGTCCTGTAATATCTCCATCTAAGACAGCACAGCGATATCCTTCACGCTGCTTTAAAACTGCTAATAAAGACGTAATAGATGATTTTCCTACACCGCCTTTACCACTGACAACTCCAATCACTTTATGTATTTTTGAATTTTTATTCATCGGAGCTAAAAAGCTTCTTTCTTCACAATCTTCCTGACATGATTGACAATCATGATGACAGTCTTGACTACTCATAATATAACCTCCATATCTTCTTGTATTATAACCCATTTGCTTTTCTTTTTCACTATTATGACTCTATATATTCTTTTTTAAAGGTAAATCCTCTTCCTTTCACTTCGTTAACCTTGCTGACAACCATAAAAGCATGTTCATCAATATTTAAAACCAAGTGATTTAATTTAGGTAATTCACGATTAGAAATCACTGTCATAATCACAGGATACTCATTTTTCATATAACCAGAAATAGATTTTAACATTGTTGTTCCTCGGTCAAGTTCATGAATAATCATATCATTGATTTGTTGATATTCCTTAGAAACAATCATCACTTCTGTCTGTGCCTTCCCAACGACCAGAACTTTATCTAAAACAATCGTATATGTAGCCACCAAAACAATGCCATAAAGAACCATTTCTCGATTGGTATAAAACACCTGCATTAATAAAATCAAGAAATCAAAAGCATACATAGAAACTGATACAGGGATTCCTGTTTTTTTATTAATAATCAATGGTGGAATATCCATTCCTCCTGTTGAAGCATTACATTTGATAACAATCCCGATTGCGACACCAATCATCACTCCACCAAGCAGCGCAGCAAGTAATGGATCTGTTGTCATTTGTGTATAGCCTATTGTTTTTTCAAAAACACTTAAAATAAATGGATAATAAAAAGTACTGATTAATGTCGTAAAAGCAAAGGTTTTACCTAAAATCAATAAACCAAGCAAAAACATCAAAATATTAAAAACAGATAAAAATAAAGTCATTGGGATACCTAATAAATGCTGTGCTCCAATAGATAAACCCGTTGATCCTCCCGTAATTAATCCATTAGGAACAATAAACAATAAAACAGCGAAAGCATATATCGTATTTCCAATAAGAACTCCTATAATATTTCTTATGAATTTATTATTCATCATATACACCCTTTCTTCACAAAGCATTATTATACCACTTCAAAATCCAAAAAAAAAGATAACAGAATGACTTTCTGTTACCTTCCATATTTATCGAATTCGTAAAGCTCTCGTTGCATTGATGACCGCAATGACCATCACACCAACATCAGCAAAGATAGCCAACCACATATTGGCAATACCAAAAGCACCCAAAATTAAGCAAATGAATTTGACCGCCAAAGCAAAGACAATATTCTCTTTCACAATTCTTAATGTTTTTAATGAAATTTTCATAGCTAATGAAATCTTAGCAGGATCATCATCCATCAAAACAATATCAGCTGCTTCAATTGCGGCATCACTACCTAAAGCCCCCATTGCAATGCCAATATCAACACGTGATAACACAGGTGCATCATTAATACCATCACCAACAAAAGCAACTTTTTCCTTTTCACCTTTCTGCTGTAAAATATCTTCAACTTTTGCGACTTTATCAGCTGGCAACAATTCACTATAAACACGATCAATACCAATCTCTTTAGCCACTCTTGTAGCAGTCTGTTTTGTATCCCCTGTTAACATAATCGTTTCTTTGATACCTTGTGACTTTAAGGATTGAATAGCTATTTTTGAAGTGTCTTTAATCACATCAGAAATCACAATGCAGCCTGCATATTGACCATCGATTGCCATATAGACGACTGTTCCATCAGGATGATTTCCTTTGATATTGACATCTATTCTATTCATCAATTTTTCATTACCAGCATAAACAACATGATCATTCACTCTTCCATAAATACCATGTCCAGCGATTTCCTTAATATCACGCACGGCATCTCTGTCTAATGGTTGACCATAAGCCTTTTGCAAGCTTAAACTGATAGGGTGACTAGAAGCCATTTCCACATGAGCTGCATAGTACAATAACTGTTGTTCATCAAAATCAGCAGAGGGAATGATATGTGTCACTTCAAAGACACCTTTTGTGAGTGTTCCTGTTTTATCAAAAACAATATATTTTGCACTAGCAAGAGCTTCTAAATAATTAGAACCTTTGACTAAAATACCTTGTGTAGAAGCACAGCCAATACCTCCAAAGAAACTTAATGGTATAGAAATAACCAATGCACATGGACAACTGATAACCAGGAATGTCAAAGCACGAATAATCCAATCACCCCATGAAGCATCTTGTCCCATTAACATCAACACAACTGGTGGAATAATTGCTAATGCCAATGCACTATAACATACTGCAGGTGTATAGTATTTCGCAAACTTTGTAATAAAGTTTTCTGAGCGAGATTTCTTCATACTTGAGTTTTCAACCAAATCAAGAATTTTGGAAACTGTTGATTCACCAAACTCCTTTGTTGTCTGAACTTTAATGACACCACTCATATTAATAAAGCCACTAATCACTTCATCTCCACAATGTGCATCTCTTGGTACACTTTCACCTGTTAAAGCACTCGTATTAAATGTCGTATTTCCTTCCACAATAATACCATCTATAGGAACCTTTTCCCCAGGATTGACAATAATTTCACTACCAATTTCGACATCATCTGGATCAACTTTTTGAAGCTTACCATCCACCATCATATTGGCATAATCAGGACGAATATCCATCAATGCTGCGATATTACGACGACTCTTTCCAACCGCAACACTTTGAAACAATTCTCCAATCTGATAAAAGAGCATTACAGCTACACCTTCACGAAATTCTCCTAAACACATAGCCCCGACAGTCGCAACAGCCATTAAAAAATTTTCATCAAAGACTTGTTTATTTAAGATTCCTTTGATTGCTTTTCTTAAAATATCATACCCAATAACCAGATAAGGTATTAAATAAAGAATAACTTCTACATATAAATTCACAGAAACATATGATGTAAAAATCACAATTCCAATCATTAATATTAAAGATATCAGTATTCTATAGAGAACTTTCTTTTGTTTTTTATTCATAAATACACTCCCATTCATTTTAATATATGTTCATTCATTCATATATTATCCAAATAAATATCCCTTTTTAAGGGAATTTATTCTATAAATAAATTTCACAGTCATCTTCTACAACTTTACAATTTTTATATGCTTCCTGCATAACATCATCAACATTGACACCATCTTCAAATTCGACTTTTAATTTTAAAGTCATAAAGCTTAAAGTTGCATCTTTAACTCCTTTTGTATTTTTAACTGCTTCTTCCATTTTAGCAGCACAATTTGCACAATCTACATCAACTTTATATGTCTTTTTCATATTCCTTTTCCCCCTTTCTTATTCCTCAACATGTTCCATGCCCATTGACATGATTGTTCTGACATGATCATCATCCAATGAATAGAAAATCACTTTTCCTTCACGTCTAAATTTAATGAGTTTGCTATCTTTCAAAACTCTCAACTGATGACTGACTGCAGATTGACTCAGTCCGAGAATTTGTGCAATATCTCCCACACATAATTCACTCTCAAATAAAGCATATAATATCTTAATACGCGTTGTATCTCCAAATACCTTAAATAAATCAGCCAATTCATATAAATACTCATCATCAGGTTGTTTTTCTTTCACTCTTTTGACAACATCTTCATGAACTGCTAAAAAATCATTCTGATTGTCTGTCTGTGTAGCCATATCATCACTCCCTTATTGAACATATGAACATCTCTTCATATATAAATATATACCTTCACTTGCTATATGTCAATATTCTTTCATAAGAATATATCAAAATATATATAAATTATTTGATTTCGCCTTATTTGCTTTATGATCTAGCGCTTTAACTTGATATGTCCACTCAAGCTGACTTCCTTGTTCGACAGAAGCCAGTGATGCAAATTCAAATACATTTTCAAAATCAAAACCTGTTTCATTTAAAAATGTCTGTCCATCTATAGTCCACATACTAGAATTTTCTTCTAAGAATTTTGATGACACATTGATTTTTGGCCCTGAATAGGAAACCAAAACACTATCAGATGGATATGAAGAATATGACGTAACATTATCAAGATGTGTAGGGTATTTATCTAAAATTGTTGTCTTTGTATCAGGAGAACAAGAATGCTGAAGCATCAAATATTGACCATCTTTTGAAAAGCAGGCTTTTGTCTTTAGAAGATAATAATCTTTTTGATCATCAGTTTCATCAGTATCCTGATACACATCATGTGCTGTATATAAATATGTACTTGTTGGAAGTTTTGTATCAGAATTGACTAGATAGTGTCTACTCATATTTGATCCTTGCGGTTTGGTATGAAATTGATTTTTATCAATCAGATAATCTAAACAAGGGATTAGATAACTTTCTATAGAAAGAGAATCATCATTGAAAAATACAGTTTCAATTTCATTTTTCAAATCCGTATTTTCTGAATATTTCAACACAGAAAAACTACCTCGCATTTTGACAAGTTCTTTTAAAACCAACTCACCAGTACTTAGTGAATAAACAGGGCTATAATTTTGAAAAACAAGATCTAATTCATCAGAAAGATTTTCAATAGTATTATTCCCAAGAAACAAAATATAGTTTTCCTGAACATAATCCTTTATAAATTGTTTCACCTCTAAATATGAAAGTGATTCTTGATCCACAGCCACGACATCTTCATCATCAAACTGGTATGTACTGATATTCGATGGATTCAATATGGTAATTGTTATAGATTCGTATTTTTGATCTATTTTATCAATCACTTCATGATCAACTGATTTCTCACTTATCAATATAACTTTTCCTTTTCCTGAAAAAGTCGGATGATGATCATTGTTGAATTGAAAACTTATACCTGTTAGACAAATAATCACCAATAACGAAATAATAATGATGATGATAAATTTTGATTTCATAACTTCCCTTCTCACTTATTTATTATTTTTGAGTGCAGATAATTCTTTGATGTCATCTTCATTTTCATTGTATATTGGATTGTATATGTTGTCAATCATTGCACTATTCTACAAAAAAACTTACGATAGTTAATCGTAAGTTATCAAACGCAATCAATTTTCTCGTTCTATTTATATCTTTTATCCCCCGATAAATTCATCAGGAGTTTCGTCCATATTATGTGTTACTGAACAGCCAGCCATTTGCCATCTATCACATTATTAAAAATTTCCATATGAGGACTGTTTTCATAAGCATTGCGCTTTTTTATATTTACTTCTCTCTTGCGAAATGATACTCAAAATCATGATCTGTTCGCTTTAACAAGAGTTTATCATTTTCAACTTCAAAATAATAAGATGGATTAAATATAACACCATTTTCTGAAGAAGATAAAGAAACTTGATTTTCTTCAATTTTATATGTACCTTTCGTATCAGTACCTTTATCACTCATAGTAAAAGTTCCATCTTCTTTGAATTCAATACTTTCTATATCGCTTCCTTGCCATTTACCAATAATATCATCACTTCCATTATTATCACTACTATTACATCCTGTTAAGATACACATTGACATTATAACTAATAAAATCATCTTTTTCATATACATATTCTCCTTACACTCTTCTTTTATAATTGAAAAATACTAAAGCTAAATCTTCAAATTTTCACTAGTGTTTTGAACGAATCATTTTAAACGGAAGTTTAAAAGTTTTCACAATGACATATTGAACAATACTTACAACCACTTCAACCATATAACTTATCGCAAGTGAAAAGAATACATTATATATCCATTGCCCAATTGTATTTCCAAATAGAGTCATTCCCCAATGAGGTAAAACATTTTCTAAATCAGTAACTAAAAATATAAATGATACAATGATTAACAAAATCATTTTAAAAGGCAATGTAAATTCAGATATGTATTCATCTGTATCACTGTCATCTGGCAAAAAATCACCATTTTTTATTCTTCTCCACTGAAGAAATTCATAAACTACAGCAATTATACATATTTCAATATAAAAATAAGGACTCGTTAAATCGGAATTTGAAATAACGAGAAATTCTCCTGCTAAAACGGTTAATACTAGTAATAAAACAACAAAAAATTGTCCTAAGTATAATAGTACCAATAAGAAAATATATTTTTTTGAAGCACTTTTTAGGCTTTTTAAATCAATATTCATATCCCAATAACTTAGAATAGGTATACCCAGACTGATTACAATCAAACATATTAACCCCAGCGGATATTTTTTAAAACCATAAGTAACATATAAAGGAAAATTACTGATCAATTGTAAAAGTAATTTAAATATAATCATCTTTTCTTACACCTTCTCTTGATTAAAAATCTATTTTGTTTTAAATCTATACATAAATGATATTTTTTCATATTTACAAGATTTTATTCTCCTTGAACACTTTTTATTTTATAGTTTTTTTAACGACTGTCTATAAATATTTCATATGCGAGAAAAATAATGTTTCATGGTTTCAAATTATCATTTTCATACTTTTCTATAAACAGATTGTCTTCTTCATCATTTTTGAGTTCTCTTAACATCTTAAGTTGTTTTAATTAGAATGATAAGACGAATTATCAGAAACTTTTTTAAGTGAACTACTATAAGACTGGAGTCTATCCAAATAATTTAATGGAAATTGTTTTAATAACATATACCTTTTCAGATTCTTTTTTAACATTTCAATAGTATCGCTTCTTTTTAACTTCAAATTTTTTTACTGAAACATCCATATATCAATCCTCCTTTTGAATTTAGACACAAAAAAACTATGTTGATTACAACATAGCTTATAGCCGAACCACTGTTATTGAGTTTGCCAAAATAGATATTTAGTTGATATACTCTGCATTTTTTTACTCTATTAATCAAATGGAGCGGGTGATGGGAATCGAACCCACGTAGTCAGCTTGGAAGGCTGAAGTTCTACCATTGAACTACACCCGCAATTATGGTGCGGATGACAGGACTTGAACCTGCACGCCGAAGCACTAGATCCTAAGTCTAGCGTGTCTGCCAGTTTCACCACATCCGCATCCTCTTAACAAATGGTGACCCGCAGGCGACTCGAACGCCTGACCCTCTGATTAAAAGTCAGATGCTCTACCTACTGAGCTAGCGGG